>JANMJJ010000109.1:0-29500 GCA_031371325.1 Akkermansiaceae bacterium
GACGGCTCGGTGCTCTTCACCGTTAGCGACGGACACGCCGTGGCACACAAGGTCGTGACCGGCCTCGAAACGGACACCAGCACCGAGGTGATTGGCGATACCCTCCATGCGGGCGACGAGGTGGTCACCGTCGGCAACTATCAGCTTGAAGACGGGATGGCTGTCGAGAAAGCCGAACCATAAAATTTCCGCCACCATGAACTTCACCCGCTGGGCGCAGTCTCACGCACGCTCGATTGTTTTTCTGATCATCGTCCTCGCCATTGGCGGCGTGATGAGCGGCTGGAATCTCCCCGTCGCGCTCTTTCCACATGTCGATTTCCCGCGCGTCCGCGTGAGCGTGGATGCGGGCGACCGCCCGGCCGAGCGCATGGCGGTGGAAGTGACCTATCCGGTGGAAGAGGCGTTGCGAGCCATCCCTGGCGTCCGCCACATCCGCTCGACGACGAGCCGCGGCAGCAACGAAATTTCCGTGAACTTCGACTGGGGCGCGGATATGGTACAGGCGATGCTGCAGGCGCAGAGCGAGGTGAACCGGATTCTCCCGAGCCTGCCGCCGGGCACGAGTTTCGAGGTGGAGCGGATGGACCCGACGGTTTTTCCGGTGGTCGCCTACAGTCTGACTTCTAACTCACGATCGCTGGTGGAGCTGCGCGACTTCGCGCTCTATCAACTGCGACCGCTTCTTTCGACCATTCCCGGCGTGGCGAAAATCGGGGTGCAGGGCGGCGCCACTGAGGAATATCGGGTAGTCGTGGATCCCGCGAAACTCCAGTCTTTCGGCCTCACCATCGGCGACGTGGCCACGGCACTCTCCGCCTCCAACGTCCTCAACGCCGTCGGGCGGATGGAGGATCACGGCAAGCTCTATCTCCTCGTTTCCGACACCCGCTTCAAGAGTCTGCTGGAAATCGGCCAGAGCATCCTGCGGTCCGGCGCTAACGGCGTGGTGCGCGTCGAGGATGTGGCCGAGGTGCGCGACGACACCGAACCGCAATTCGTCCGGGTAACTGCCGATGGCCACGATGCCGTGCTGTTCCAGATCTATCAACAGCCCGGCGCGAACACGGTGCAAATCGCTGCCGATGCGAAGAACATGCTTGCGGGCCTGGGCGATAAGCTGCCGAAAGGCGTGAAGGTCTCGCAGTGGTATGACCAGAGCGACCTGATTGTCGCCTCCGCAGAAAGCGTGAGCGATGCCGTGCTCATCGGAACCGCACTCGCGGCATTCGTGCTTTTCGCATTCCTGAGAAATTGGAAAATCACGCTTATCGCGCTGTTGGCTCTGCCTGCCTCGCTCGCCGCGACGATTCTGTTACTTAAAGTGCTGGGCATGAGCTTCAACATCATGACCCTCGGCGGCATGGCGGCGGCCGTCGGGCTGATCATCGACGACTCGATCGTGATGGTGGAGCACATCATCCGGCGCTTGCGCAGCGGGACCGGCCACGAGCACGAGCGGATCATGCGTGCCACTGCGGAGTTCACTCGCCCGTTGGCCGGCTCCTCCGCCTCGACGGTGATTATTTTCCTGCCGCTGGCGTTTCTCACCGGAGTCACCGGCGCATTTTTCAAAGCGCTCTCGCTGACGATGGCGGCCAGTCTGGTTCTTTCGTTTCTCATCGCCTGGCTCGCGGTGCCGATTCTCGCGGGCAAGCTGTTGGGTAAAAAGGATGCCGATCAGGAAGAGGGCGGCAGGCTCACCCATTTCATGCACCGCTGTTACGACCGCCTGATGCGTGGGGTGCTGGCGAAACCATGGCTGATCCTGTTTTTAGTCCTGTTGCTAGGTGGTGGCGGCTGGTTCGCCTCGACGCAGGTGGGTTCCGGGTTTATGCCATCCATGGACGAGGGCGGATTCATTCTCGACTATGTGGCCCGGCCGGGGACTTCGCTCGCCGAGACGGACCGCATGCTCCAGCAGCTTGAGGGTATCTTGCGAAAGACGCCGGAAGTTTCCACCTACTCACGGCGCACCGGTCTTCAGTTAGGTGGCGGTTTGACCGAGTCGAATACCGGCGACATTTTCATCCGCTTGAAACCGCTGCCGCGCCGCCCGCTCTCCGAGGTGATGGATGACATCCGGGGACAAGTGGAAGAGGCCGTGCCGGGACTGGAGATTGAGACAATGCAACTGATGGAGGATCTGATTGGTGATTTAACCGCAGTGCCGCAGCCGATTGAGATCAAGCTTTTCACCGACGATGAAAAAGTCCTGCTGGAAACTGCGCCGAAGGTCGCGGAGGCGATCGGCAAGATCAATGGCGTCGTTGAGGTGAAGGACGGCATCGTTCCCGCCGGGGATGCGCTTGTCGTTGAGGTGGACCGGACGAAGGCCGCGCTTGAAGGACTTGATAGCGAGGGGATTACTAAGCTGCTCGATGATTTCCTCACCGGAAACGTCACGACCCATGTCCAACTCGGGCCGAAGCTTGTCGGCGTCCGCGTTTGGATTCCCAAAAACTCCCGCCACACCGAGCGCGATCTGCGGAATCTCCAACTCCGCGCGACTGATGGTCATCTCGTTCCGTTAGGTCGCGTGGCCACCATCACGACTGTTACCGGGCAACCAGAAATTAACCGCGAGGATCTCAAACGCATGGCCGCTGTGACCGCACGCATCACCGGTCGCGACTTGGGTTCGACGGTCGCTGAGGTGAAGCAACTGCTGGACAACGGAGGGCTGCTTCCTTCCGGCGTCTATTACAGCCTAGGCGGACTTTACGAACAGCAGCGCATCGCATTTCATGGCATGATCGTGGTGATGATTGCCGCCGTTGTCCTGATTTTCCTGCTCCTGCTATTTCTTTATGAAAGCTTCCGCGTCGCCATCGCCATGTTGGCCACGCCGCTGCTCGCCCTGCCTGCGGTGTTTCTCGGGCTTTGGCTTACCGACACCGAGTTAAACATCACTTCGATCATGGGCATGACGATGGTTGTCGGCATCGTCGGCGAGGTCGCCATCTTCTATGTTTCCGAAGTCACTGACCTGGAATCCGACGACGAAGGGAAGGATATGCCGTTCGCCGAACGACTGTCCCTAGCAGGCAAGAATCGGATGCGGCCCATCGCGATGACCACCTTCGCCGCGATTCTCGCGCTCATGCCGCTGGCGCTTGGAATCGGCCAAGGCAGCGCGATGCAACAGCCGCTCGCGATTGCGATCATCTCCGGTCTTATCGCTCAGCTCCCTCTAACGCTCATCGTTCTTCCGGCCTTGCTGCGCCTCTTCTCGCCAAATTCAATTCCATAGGCTGGGCAGGTATCGCGCTGCTGCCCATCGCCCTCAAACCGGAAGCCGCCGGTCAGGAAATCGAAGGGCCGATGGCGATCGTCATCCTCGGCGGTTTGATTTCATCGACGGTCTTGAATCTGTTATTGTTGCCGGCGCTGGCGTTGAAGTTCGGGCGCTTCGGAGGATTGGAGCGCGGGTTGACCTCCAGTCAACCCGCGCGGAAGTGAGAAATCCGAGCATCCAAGGAAAGGCAAACTGCCATCAGGTGAAATTTCTTGCAGGAATTTGTCCGATGGGTGGGTATTCAATCCTATGATGAAATTGGACCTACTTTTGGGAGTCGCAGCAGCACTGGTGCTGCCGGTGCTGGGGCAGGAGGTTCCCAAAGTGCTGGCGATCGGCGCGGATCTGCCGGCTTTCTCGCTGCCCGCGACCGACAGCAAAACCTACACCCCCGCCGATTTTAAGGATGCCAAGCTGCTGTGCGTCATTTTCACCAGCAACCATTGTCCGGACGCTGTCGCCGCTTCCGCCCGCATGCAGCAGGTTTACCAGGACTACAAGGACAAGGGCGTGGCGCTCGTCGCCGTGAATGGCAACCACCCCGGCAGTCTCACCCCGGACGAACTCGGCTATTCGCCGTTTTCCGATTCCTTTGAGGAGATGACGCCCTTTGCCAAAGACTTCGGCTGGACCTTCCCCTACCTCTTCGATGGCGAGAAACAAGAATTCGTCACCGCCTGCGGCGGCCAATCCACCCCCCATGTTTTCCTGTTCGATGCCGCCCGCAAGCTCCGCTACACCGGCCGGATGGACGATGCCGGACGGAAATCCGGTGCCGTGGACAAAAGCTATCTCCGCGACGCGCTCGACGCCCTGCTCGCCGGAACCGACGTCAAAGAGTCCGTCACCCGTTCGTTCGGCTGCTCCACGAAATGGCTGTTCAAGAAAGCCAACGTCGCCGCCGACCAAGTGGTGTGGGAAAAACGCCCTGTCACCGTGGCGGATCTCGACGAGGAACTTTCAAAAACGCTCCGCGCCAATAGTTCCCAAAATCTCCGGCTCATCAATTTCTGGTCCACCACCTGCGGTCCCTGCGTGAAGGAATTTCCCGAATTGGTGGACACCGGTCGCCGGTTTCAGAACCGGCCGGTGGAATTCATTTCCATCAGTCTGGATCCGGTTGACCAGCGCACCGCTGTTTCCAAATTCTTGGAAGCCCGCCATGCCACCCTTCCGGCTCCCACCGCGAAATCGGTGAAAGAACAAGGCCGCGAAACCAACAACTACCACTGGACCGGTGGCAACCCGGACGCGATGGCCCAGGCGATCGACCCCGAGTGGTCCGGTGCCCTGCCGCACACCGTACTTGTCGCCCCCGGCGGCAAGATCCTCTGGCACCACACCGGCGAGCTCGACATCGTCGAGGTGCGTAGGCAGATCCTCAAAGGGCTGGAGTGAAAATGTGCCGGTGCGCGAATCGCTATCATACCGAGTCGGTCATTCTCTGAATCCGCATGGTGGGATAGTGCCTGCCGAATTCCGATAAAATCGGATGGCCGTTTCCATCGGGCTTTGCTATCAGCCGTGCATGAATGACAACCCGTCTGCTCCTCCGCTTCCTCCCGCGAAAAATGGCCTGCCCGTAATCGGCTGGGTCGGGATCGGCTGCGGGACGATGATTCTCATCGCGATCATTGTCATCTCACTGCTGATAGGCTGGTGCAAACGGACGGTGGGCGACATCTCGGAGTTCAAGAACAACCCCGAAAAAGCCGCCGCAGAAATGATGGTCCGGATGAACTCCGACCTGAAAAAGATTTCCCAGGACGACGGCAAGGGCGAAATGACCATCCGCACCAAGGACGGCCAGGAGATGACGCTGAGCTACAAGGACATTTCCCAAGGGAAATTCACGATCAAGGACGCGGAGGGAAACATCACCCAAATCGGCCAGGCGGATCTAACCAATGTTCCGGCGTGGGTGCCGCGTCTTGTCCGGCCCAAGGCGATTTTGGCTTCGGTTCAAAACTCCGAAACTGGCAAGGTTTCCGGTCTCTATTCCGCGACGAGTGGCGAGTCGCTCGATGCGTTGGCCGAGTTTTTCAAGGCGGAGTCAGCCAAGCTCAAGTTCACGACTTCCAGTAGCACGTCATTCAACGCCGATGGCGTCGAATCCCGCAATCTCTCGTTCGAAGGCGCGGGCCGGAAGCTCGACATCGTCCTCACCGGCAAGTCCGGAGATGACGTGCAGGTGAACGTGGGATACGAGGAGATGAAATAGCAGGGAATCTAGCAGGCTCCGCTCGCCCAGACATCGACGAGGTGCCGGAACTCCGACTTGCCACACCAGCGGCGGGTGAATTGGAGTACGGGCTGAAAGTTTTTCAGTCACACTTATAACTGACGGATATTAGCACGGCGGTTACAGACTTTGACACAGGATTTGTGGCGGCGGTTTGCAACCGCCATGCCTTCTCATTTCTATGGGGCTTGGCGGTTGGAAAACGCCGCCACATGGGGGAATATCTCGATCTTGGTGGCGTTCGCCTTTCGCAACGACTTTCGTAGATCCGCGACTGACTCGCGGCGCTTGATGGCTTCGAGGGCGGCGAGGATCTCGGGTTTCGCTTGTTCGAACGTGCGTGGCGCGGCTGGTTTGCGGGCGGTGACTTCGACGATGTGCCAGCCGAGTTTGGTGCGGACCAGCGCGGGCTTGTTCGTTTCCAATGAAAATACCGGAGCCGCGAAATCGGCGGGCAGGCGGTCGCGGGTCATCCAGCCGAGCGTGCCGCCGCTGTCCTTGGTGGCCGGGTCTTCGCTGAGTTCCTTGGCGAGCGTGGGGAAGTCCTTTTTCTTTTCGGTTAGCTCGACGAGGGCGGCGTCGAGTTTTTGTTTCGCCTCGTCCGGCGGGTGATCGAGCGTGGGGAGGAAAATGTGGCGGACCTCGACGCGCTCGGGCAGGGAGATGGACGCTTGGTTTTCATCGAACCATTTGCGGGCTTCGTCAGCGGTGATCTTGATGGCCGGGCCGAGGCGCAGGGCGATGAATTTTTCCTGGCGAATGCGGGCGGCGAGCCGGTCGCGGAGATCTTGTTCCCTGGCGATGCCTTGGGATTTCATCGCGGTTTCAAGCTCGTCCTTGCTCTCGAAACGGCCGAGGAGGCGGTGCAGGCGCTCGTTGATTTCATCGTCGCTTGCGGGGATTGGCGGGGAGCTGGCTTTGACTTGGAGACGGACCAACTGGTGGTCGATGAGTTCCTGAAGCGCGGCGTCGCGGGCGAGCTTGAGATCGGCGGGAGCGAGGTTTGACGGGGATTTTCCTTCAAGCCAAAGTTGCTCGGTGAGGGCGCGATCGAGTTGGCTGCGGGTGATGGGATGACCGGAGACGCGGGCGGCGAGGTCCCGTTTTGGCAGGCTGTAACCTTCGATGGTTCGATGGAGCGGTCCGTTGAAAATGAAAAGATCTCCTGCCAGATAGGTGATGACCATGCCACAAATGGTGAAACGGGGGGCGGATTTACCCAGTGGGAACATGGAAGGAGAGGCGGAATCAGGGTGGTGATAAGGTGATGACCACCCGTCCGAAGCGTGGACTGCCACCGCCGGTGTCCCCGATCGTCACGCGTTCCCAGTTGGTGTTGATGGACTCGACCACCGGCGAACCCGTGGCATTGGTGAAGTTGTTCAAGGCGGAGCTGAACTGCGGCGTGTAGCTCAAGCCCGGCACGGCCTTCCGGCGCAGGTATTGGAGCACAAGCTGCTGACCCACAGGAACGCCCGGCACCACGATCAGACGTGGCAGGCCCGAGTTGGGCTGCGTCGATGGATGATATGAGGCGGAATCCGTCTTGGCGGGATCGAGATTGAAAGCGAATTCTAGCAGTTTACAAATTCCGTCGCCATCTTCGTCCGCCAATTGCGATCCGTCCGTGCCGCTGACGCCATGATCGAAAGCCCACTGTTGGTAGGAATTCCGATAGGTGACGGAAAGGGAATTGGAGAGGAAGTTGCCGGCTCCGGTGGTGTCGATGACGGTGTTTTGCGGCAGCGAGAGAACCACCACGCCGGATGCTGGCGCGACAGTCACCACATAGGCCGTGCCCGAGCCGGTTATAGAAACGACTGAGCCACCGGTGATCGAAATATCACTCGCCGTCAGGCCGGTGACGCTTTCCGAAAACGTGAGATTCGCGGTGAACCATCCATCCACCAGGGATTTGGACGTCGCAAGTGTGGCAAGCGGACGCACGCTTTCTAGTTCTAGCCGGTCGAGCCGCGCCCCGTCTTCCCGGGCAAAAATGGTGACGGTGTGAGTGCCTGCGGTGAGGGTCAGGATGACCGGATCGGCACCGCCGCGGTTGTTCACGTAATCCCAGATGTAGGCGGTGCCGGGAGGGGCGACGTCCCACAGACTCACGCTGCCGAGCGCCTGATTTCCATCAATCTCGACGTAAAACGAATCGCTCTCGGTGGTGGTTGCTAGCACCTGGCCGCGGAGCATCCATTGGCCGGCTTGGGGGACGACGAATGTGAATTCAGCCCGGCGCTGAGTAGCGATCGGCGGGCCGTTGTTATTTGGAAAGCTCCCCTCTGGCAGCCAGAGATATTTCCCGCTCGGCGCTGCGGGATCGGTCACGAGGACCATTCCGCCGCCGATGTAGGAGGCCTCGCCTGCATTGCGCGCAAGGATTTGCGTGGAGTAGAGGAGCGACAACGAAGTGCCCGCGCCCATGGGATTTCCGGCATTGTCGGTGACCGCTGCGGTGCGAAGTTCAATGCCGACTGATTGACCTTGGACCAAGGGTGTTAGGTTGAGCAGAAAGGCGTCTCCAGACGGCACGATGGAATTCAGGGTCGCGTTCACTAGCAAGAAATCCCCTGCGGCCAGTCCGTTGACGTACTCACCGAAGGTGAGGCCAATCTGGAATGGACCTGCGACCTGCGCGGGCACACCGGTGAAGAGTGGCACCGGCGGCAGCGTGTCCAGATAGCTCAGGGAAAGCACTGCGGAAGCACGGCTACCGAGCGCCGCTAGATTGGCTTTGTCAGCCGGCACGGAAACCGTGACGTTGGCCGCAGTCGGCAAAATCGTCGCAACGTAGTAATACCCCTTGCCTCGCAATTTACTAACACTTCCGCCGCTGACTTGGAGGTCGGAGGCGATGAAATCGGTGACATCCATGTCGAACGCGACGGTCACGTCGAAGGCCCCGCTGACTACACCCGTAGGTCCGGCAATTTCGCAGCGCGTCTTGCGACCACCGCCGGGAATGTCATAGCGCTGTGCGGCGGTACCGTCCACCCAGGTGCCGGATTTCATGAGCGTCCAGTTCACGTTATCCAGGCTGTAGTGAACCTGGTAGTTTGCGATCCGTCCGTTGACGTAGTCTTGGCGCGGGGTGTAAACGAAGCCACCGATGGAGCGCGACGACCCGAGATCGAGCGTCAGGTGGTGCGGCGGCAGCGGGTCCGGCGGGATAGCCCCTTGGTTATACTCGGTGTGCCAGAATGAATTGATGTCTCCATCAATCGCATTCGTGGCAGGAGCATACTCATCGACCGTTTCCTGGCTATCGAAATGGTAAACCGACAAGCCGGAAGTGGGCATCGCCGCGCCATTGCCATCGAGCACTGAGAATTCGGCGACGGCCGTCCAAGCACCGGCGTTCACCTCGCTGAGTGCGGTGAGGCGGACGTAGCGGGCTAGCGGCTTGGCGGTGGTATCGAACTCCGCAGGAATCAGACCTTGGATATATTGTTGAAGCAGGGCGACCGCCTCTTGATCGACGAGATTTTTCGCGAGCGGCGGCATGGCCGTGCCATTTCCCACGGCACCCATCCGGACATGCAGCGCGGACAAGCTCGTGTCACCGGGTTTGATATAACGCCCGTTAGGTCCGAGGTTGAAAACGCCTTGGATGGTTCCGTTGATCAGCCCCTGGCTAGCGAGCGGAGTGCCGAGACGCGTGTCGAAAAAGCTCACCGTACCGCCGGGGCGGTGGCAATGCGAGCAGTTCGTGTCGAGATACGAGCGGACCCGGTGCTCGACCGGCGCGGTGGTGTCGCCAATCGCGCGGGATTCGATGAAGTTCGCCAACTCGGTGGCGGTGAGGGTGCGGTCGAACATCCCGAGCGCGTTGAAGGTGCTAAGCTGGTTCGCGGTGCGGCCGGTGGAGTCGTAGTAGAAATTCCCGTTGAGCGGGCTGGTCCGCACGCCCAGCGCCTGGCCGGCAGCGGCGGTGTGGCACTGCATGCAATCGGCGCGCGACGGATAGTCCCAGTGGCGGCTTTCGGCGCTGCCGTTTGCCAAGGTCACGGAGAAATTTTCGCTCTGCCCGGTGGTCAACAAATTCGCGTCAGTCCCCGCGCTGTTCCAGCGGTAAGTGACGCCGTATTTCCCGCCGCCTGCGGTGCAAACCAGGAAGCGGGTTTCCAGCCGTTTGACCTGTGACGGGATGTTGGCGTTAGTCGCGACCTCGAAATGCTTCACCAACACGGTCCCGGCGGGAAAGGTCCAGCTTCCCTCCTCGTCGAAGACGATGTCTTCCGAGGCCGTGTTATGCGAGCCGTCGTTCGGCAGGATGAGCCAGCGCTTCTTGGCTGCCGCATCCGACCACAGTGGCGTCACCACCGAGTAAGGAACCGCCGCCGGCACTGCTGCTAGAGTTGTGAGATTGCTGAAAAAACCGGTCTGCGAAAGGAGCGACGGCGGCTCGACAGAGAGCCCGGCCACGATCAGCTTGCGGATAGTGCCGCCCGGTTGGTTGGTGCCGTTGACCGTGAGCAAATAGACCTCGCCGGCTGTGTCGGTGCAGAAGTTGGAAAGCCCGACTTTCTCGCCGGTGGGAAATCCATCGATGACCAATTCGCTCACGGGCGCTCCGCTGGTGGGGAGAGTGGCGGTCCAGATCTTCCCAAGGACGTGATCGGCGTAGAGTAGCTTGCCGCCGAGCACGGTATTCCATTTGGTGCCGCGGTAGCGCATACCGCCGATGATGCAGTTTCCGACGCTGTGGTCGTAGTCCAGAACCGGCGGGGTTTCCGTGCCGATGGGCGGCACGGCGGCCGTTCCCGAGCCGGCGATTGAGCCTTCGCGGTAGCCCCACTGGGCGTTGCCGCCTCTCGGCAGCCGGGTCATTTCTTCGCGCTCGCCCTCGCCCACGTCGCCGATCCAAACCTCGTCAGTCACCGTGTCATAATGCGCGGTGTGCGGACTGCGGAGGCCGATGGATGCGTATTCCTCCAAGATCGAGCCGTTAGTATTGAGCCAAGGATTGTCATTGGGAATTCCATAGCCTTGGGTCGAACTCGCCGGCCAGCCTGCGGGCTTGTTAGCCGGGCTCAGCGGCTGGCGGCGGATGGCGTGGGATTTCGTCGGATCATTGTTCACATCGATCCGGAAAACGCCGCTGAAAAGCCCGAAGTTCAGCTTCTGAGTGCGGCTCAGTGCGCCATCGGCTCCAGTGAGGCCGCCGCCTTCCGTGCTGTCACCGCCGTCGCCGCAGGTGACGTTTAAGAAGCCGCTGTTGTCGAAAAACATCGCCCCGCCGTTGTGCCAGCGGCAGCGGTCATACTGGCTGATGAGGACGAGCTCGCTTGCCGGATCGAGCGTGCCGCTGGCAGGCACCCAGGTGAAGCGCGAGACCCTCCAATACGAGTGGTTTTCATCCGCACCGGCGAGTGCGGGTTTGTAGTTGTAGCAAACGTAGGTGTAGTTCGCATTCGGCGAGCCGCTCTGGCCGAATTGGGGATGGAACACGAGGCTGTAAAAGCCCTGGTCTTCCGAGGACTGGGTCGTTGACACCCGCTCGAGGACTTTCACCACTTGCGCTTGGGTCGTCGCGGCACTGTTGGGAAAGCGCCAGATCTGGCCGTTTTTTCCGACGAGAAGCAGGTTGGTGCTGCCCGGAATCGGGGTCAGCCACAGTGGGTCGATGAAGGTGAGATTTGGAAACGCGTTCTCAGTGGACCAGCCGGTCGCCTGTCCCGGCGCGACTGAAGGGAAGACTCCGTTGAAAAACGGGTTGACCGGTTGGGGGGCGTCCAAGCCGCCAGACTGGGCCATCGATCGAGGCGCGAATCCCAACAAGATGACGGCCGCCAGAAATCCAGCACCCGAGGACAAGTATCTGGAAACACCGCATTTTATCATAATCATTGAGGTGGTCTATCCGCACCCAAGCGGCACGACAAGCATTTTCCCAGATCAGAACGCCAGCCGCTGGCGAATTCCCGGTGACGCGTGCCTTCACTTTTGTCCGGGATCTCCGCTGTCGGGATTTGGCATGCAAAACGGTCGCGCGGATCAAGCCACAGCCGTGGGCGGCGGGAGAAGTTCGGTGTTGTATCTCCTCACTCCCGCACGCTCGCGAGCTTCAGAATGGCCGACGAAAAGGACCGGCCGAACGACGCGAGCGACATGCTGCTGCGGACCTTTGCGACGAGGTCGGGATCGGGCTTTGGTCGGCCTTGCGCGATGAAGCGGGAGAGCGCGGCGGTTAGGGCGGCGGGGTCGTTGGGGTGGAAGCGCCATTCTACAGGCAGTAGATCCTTCATGCCGTCGCGGTCGCTTGCCAGGACGGCGGTGCCCGAGGCGAGGGCTTCCAACATCACCAGCGGCAGGCCTTCATAGCGGGAGGGGATGACTAGGGCGTCGAGCGCCTGATAGAGTTTCGCGGGATCGGTCCACGGGAGGAGGGTGCCGGAAAGCTGGTGTTGTGCGATGAGGGTGCGGAGTTCCTCGATGTCCGGCCCGTCGCCGGCGAAGACGAGGTGGCAGGATTTCGCGAGCGCGGGATCCGCGGCGACGGCTTGGACGAGCAGGTGCTGTTGCTTCTGGCGGAACTCGATGCGGCCGATCACGCCGAGCCGGATCTTGTCGATCGGCAGACCTAACTGGCTGCAGGCGGCGGCCGCGTCGCCGGGTTGGAAGCGGGTGGTGTCGATGCCGTTGTAAACGATGTGGACCGGCGCGGTGGCTCCCTGGAGTTTCAGGAGCCGCGCCATTTCGTCGGTGATCGTGATGAACGAGTCCGGCAGTTTGAAAACGTGGGCGCAAAAAAGATCGCGCAGGGCCCCGAGGCGGGCACCCATTTCCGCGTTGGAGTGGGGGACGGGAATGTAGCTGGTGGACGGGATTCCGGCGAGGCGGGCGGCGTGCAGGGCGAGCGACGAGTGCTCGATGTTGCCCTGGATGGCGACGACCAGCGACGGACCGAGCTGGCGGAAACGATCTGCTAGAATCCGGCTGCGCGACGGCTTCAGGCGGTTGCGGAGGGCTTCGAGTTTGGATGACTGGTAGCCAACTTTTTCGAGCGTGAGTTGGGGATGCACGGCGGCGATGGCTGCGACCTTTTCACAAAGCTTATCGTTCGCCGCGGACGCGATGAAATGGACCGGTCCGGAAAACTCCGCGAGGACCGCCTCCAAGCCTAACAAAGCCATCACTTCATGGCCGCCGAAGATCGGGCTGTCGTCGTAGAAGAGGATGCTCATGGCGCGGCGGCGGCGAGCAGGAAGGCCTCGATCTCGCGGGTGATCGGCGCGATATCGAAGCGGGCGCGGACTTCGGCGAGGCCGGTGGCGGCGATGGCTTCCCGCAGTTCCCGCGACGAGCCGAGTTCGGCGATGCGGGTGGCGTAGAGTTCCGGATCGGCGGCGGCGGCGACGAGGGAATTGATCCCGTGGCGGGCCAATTCCGGTTGGCCGCCGTCGAGCGAGGTGATCACCGGAAGCCCGGAGGCCATGGCTTCGAGCGGGGTGATGGCGAACGGTTCGCCCCAGTTGGAGGTGAAGAGGAGGGCGTCGTATTGCGAGTAAAGCTGGCGCATTTCCGAGGCGAGGGCGTGTCTGCGCCGGACGTGGGATGCCAGGCCGAGGGTGGCAATTTCCTCGTCGATTTGGGCGAGGTAGGCGGGTTCGCCGTTGCCAAACAGATCCAGGGTGAGATGGCTGAGGCCGGCGCGATGGGCGGCGGCGAGGGCGCGAATGGCGGTGAACGGATCCTTGTCTTCCGAAAGGCGGCCGACCCATAACAGTTTCTCGAAGCGCGAGTGGTCGTGCTTCACCGCGAATGCCGGGGTGTCGATCGCGCAGTGGATGACGGCCGCGTGGCCGACGGGCCAGCCCTTGGCGGCGGTGAGGTCGCGCAGGAACGCGCTGCAAAAGGAGATGTTCTTGAAGCGCAGGCTGGTGGCCGGATGCGTGGGTGCGCGGCGGTCGATGAGCTTGCGGATGCCGGTGGCAGTTAGAACCCCGCAGATCAGCTTGCGGCTGGCGGAGCCGGGAGTGTTCCACCAGTCGAGCCAAACATCGGCGGCGATGCTGCGGGCGATCCAGTGGTCGGAGAGATAGAAGACCACCGGGATCCTGGATTCCTCGAGCCGATGAAGCAGCGACTTGGAGATGCCGCCGAGGTTCCACACGTAAACCACATCGGGTTTGAAGCTGTCGATTTCCTGCTGCAACGCCTGGTGATTGTGGGATTCGATCGAAAAAACGCCGTGGATCGGGAGCCATGGGTGGCCGTACATTCCGTGGATCCTGAGGCTGCGGGAGACGTTCGGTTGATCGACTTGCGGGCGGCCGTCGAGGTGGTGATCCGAGGTCAGGACGCGGAGCTGGTGGCCGCGCCGGGTCAGAAGGTCCACGACATCGCGGCAGATGATTTCATAGCCGCCGATCTCGTGGGGCGGATAGAGATTGGAAATGACGAGGATCTTCATGAGCTGGGATGATAGAATTTGCGGCCCGCGTGGTCGCCGTCACGGCGGCCGAGACGCTGCGAGAAGCGGACCGCAGAGGCGAACGGCAGCCCCGTTAGGCGGTGGTTGGCGAGGCACCATTTCGCATCGCGGAACGAGTCGGCAAGCCAGCCGAGGAGGACCGGACTCGGTCGTGGGGGGCTAGTGGCGGCCATCGCCTTGGCATCGCCGAAAGCGCGCTTGTAGGACTGGCGCAGCGTGTAGTTGTGGGAGTGCATCGCCACCGAGTGGATGGCGTAGGGGATCTCGAATCCTTGGGCGGCGAGGCGGCGCGTCCATTCGTCGTCCTCGGCGAATTGGAGATCCTCGCGGATCGGCACCTGGGCGAGCACCGAGCGATGGGTGACACTGCTGACCATGCTGAAGAAATGTTCCCATTTTGCGGACTCGCGGTTAGGACCGAAGCAGCGGTCGTAGTCGTGGGCGAAAACGGCGAGGCAGTCCGGCCGCGGAACCTGCCGCGAGAAGGCGGCGCCGAACTTGGGATTGCCGAGGCAGGGCTTGAGCAGCTCGGTGAGCCAGTCCTTGCCGACGGGAGTGGCGTCGGCATTCAGATAGACGATCCAATCGTGGGATGCCTCGCGGGCTCCCTGGTTGAGGACGACGCCGGGGACATAACTGCCTAACGGGATTTGGATCAGCTTGGCCGGATTCGTGTGCTTGATGATTTCGATGGAGCCGTCGCTCGATCCGGAGTCGATGACGATGAGCTCGATTTCCCCGTCGAATTCCTGCGCCATCAATTGCCGGATCGTGTCGCCGATGGCCCATGCCTCGTTGAAGCTGCGCATGACCACGGAGACAGCCTTGGGAAACGCGTTCATCGGTGGCGGGCTTCGGCGAGTTGATAGATTTCCTCCAGCCGCTCGTTGACGGCTTGCCAGGTGTAGTGGCGGGTCATCTTGGAATAGCCTGCGGCGGCGAGCGAGCGGCGGAGACCGGCATCGTTCGCGATGCGGGCCAGCGCGGCGGTTAGGGCGGCGGCGTCGCCTGACAGGAAATGGAGGCCATCCTCGCCGTGGCTGACGAGCTTTTGCAACCCGCCGACGTGCGAGGCGATCACCGGCAGGCCGGCTGCCCATGCTTCGAGTACGACGATGCCGAATGGCTCATGGCGGGAAGGCAGGACAAAACAATCGAGGGCGGTGAGGAGGTCGCGGTGGAGCGTGGATTCCGAGACAACCGACGGATGGAGGGTGACGAGATGTTCGATCCGGTGCTTGCCGATGAGGTCGAGGATTTGCTGGAGATACGCGGGCGCGGTGACCGGGCCGCCTAGCAGCAGGCGGAACGGCTTGCCGGGATTCACGGCGACGAGCGCGGCGAAGGCCTCGACCAGCAGCAGTTGGTTTTTTTGCGGATCGATCCGGCTGAGGCATCCGAAGCCGATGGCGTCTTCCGGCCAGTCGAGGATTTTTCGTCCGGCGGCGCGGTCGCCGTTGGCGAAGGACTCCGGCGTGACGCCGTTGGGAAGATGATAGACCCGGTCGTGGCCGAGTTGCTCCCTGGCCTTCTCGTATTCGGAAAAGCCGACGCACAGCACGGCGTCGGCCTCGTCGAGCAAGTGTCGCGAGCGGAAAATGGCGCCGAAGGGTTTGCCCCATTCGAAGTGGCCTTGCTGGGCCTCGACGACGGAGGCCGCCTCGGCGGGCGGCACGTCGAAGACGTTGCCATGCAGGGTCGCGACGAAGGGTTTGTTGCGGCGGCGGGCGGCGGTTAGAACCGCGCCGCCCATCCGCTTGAGGACGTGGGCGTGGTAAATGCGGACGTTCTTGGCGGTTAGAAGATGGAAGAACAGATCGAGGGAAAGCAGGTTGCCGCCCTTTTTATCGAGGGCGTGGATGTCTGCAGGGGTCAGGCCGAGAAACGGATAGCAGTAGCGGTAGCGGCGGATGGGGATGTCCCGCCAAGTCTCGCGCGGGGTGGGGGCGAGGGCGCGCGAGGTGTGGATTTCCGGCTGGAATCCGAGCGCCTGCTGCTGTTTGCAGAGGTTGTAAATGACGCTCTCGGTGCCACCCCATTCGTCGATGGCGAAGCGGCGCGGGATGTGGAGGATACGTTTCATGCGTGGGCGGCGGCTTTCATCACCGGGAAAATGCCCGGCAGCGCGGTGACCGGCAGGGTGTCGGTATTGGAGAGCCACGCGGCCGCGCTGTCCGGGTGCTCGGGCGCGTAGCCGTGCATGGCGGTGACCTTCCGCTGGTTGAGGAACGACGGCACGAACAACGAGCCGGACGGTAACAGATAGAACAGCTCGCCATATTTCCGGTCCGGGAAAAGGCAGCCGTAGCCGGCGAGCCGCTCGTCGGTTAGGATCTCGCCGTCCGGTTGCTCGCGCAGCCAGGCGGTGGCGGTGCGGCGGGCGGCCTCGTCGAGAAACCAGAAGCGTGCCATGGTGGAGTCCCACACGGCGATGTAGTCGCGGCCATACTTGAGGCCGAGTTTTTCCCAGCGCGGCAGCAGGTCGGAGCAGACATGGGTGTCCGCCATGCCGTGGTCGCTGAAGAGGTGGATGCGGACGTCGCGGTAGTGCTTGGACGCGAGGTCGGCCAGCGACTGGAGGTTGGCTTCGAAGTGGGCGAAGGCGGCGTCCACTTCCGGGTGATCCACGCCGTGCTTGTGCATGACTGCATCGAGCCGGGCGGTGAACAGATAGAGCAGTTCGACCTGGCCTTTTTCAATCTCGCGGCGGGCGTGGGCGATGTTGTCGGGATCAGATCGACGCCAGTCGGAACGGACCCACGGCTTGCCGGATTGTTGCCAGTGTTGGAAAATGGTGGTTTGTCCGCCGGTGATGCCGCCCGGTTCGTAGATGTCCTTTTTTTCCGAGTAATCGAGGTAAGGCAGCTTCGAGAACGGCACGCTGTAGAGCTGGAAATAGCCGGTGTAACCCTGGCGGCGGGCGATGAACTTGGAGACCTTGTTGCGGATCCGGTGATGGCCGGCGATGATTT
Source organism: Akkermansiaceae bacterium (assembly GCA_031371325.1). Lineage (GTDB taxonomy): Bacteria > Verrucomicrobiota > Verrucomicrobiia > Verrucomicrobiales > Akkermansiaceae > Luteolibacter. The sequence goes on from JANMJJ010000109.1 coordinate 16,956, forward strand.
CCGGGAGGACGCCGAGCGGCCGCAGATTGGCGAACGGCGAGGCGTTAGGCGCGGCTTTGACGAAGAACGAGAAATGCTTGTGCTCGCTGGGGATGGCACCCGTCAGGATCGTGGGATCGCAGGTGGACGAGTAACCTAACAGCGTTTCGCAGCGGTTGCGCACTGGCAGCAGGTTTTCCGCGAAGCGCCGGCGTGAGGCGATGGCCCAGCCGAGCGCGTCCGCGAAAACGAAGATGTCGATGCGTGGCTTCATTCGCCCGTCGATCCAGTGAGCTCGCCGATGAGCCGGATGAGTTGAAGGGGCGAAAACGGTTTGCCGAAGACCTCGCTGGCACCCTCCTTGCGCAGGTTCTCGACGACTTCGGGGGTGGCGCGGCCGGTGACGAAAATCACCGGGACATCCTCACAACCGGGGATCCGGTGGAGTTCGCACATGACATCTGGACCGCAGATGTCGGGGAGTTCGAAGTCGAGGAGCACGAGGTCTGGTCGCTCCTGTTTGGCGCTCTCGATGACTCCGGCACCGGTGGTGAAGAAGCTGCCGTGAAGCCGGTTCCGCTGGAAGTGGATCTGATAGAGCTTGGAGATGACGAAATCATCTTCGGCGACAAGGATTCGTTTCATTTTGAAATATCGAGGGTGACAAGCGTGCAGTCGTCTTCAAGTTGCGCGCCGTATTCTTGGCGGATTCGTTCTCTGAGCTGGGTCCAGAGTTCCATCGGCGGAGAGGCGCGGTGCTCATCCATGTGATCGACGAAGCGGTGCCAGCCGAAATCCTCATCGCTGCGGTCCCATTCGTAGCAGCCGTCGGTCACGAAGACGAAGCGCTCGCCACCTTCCAGCGCGGCGTGATCGCTGGAGTAATTGGCTTGGGGAAGAATCCCGAGCGGCGGGCCGGAGGGGTGAAAATACCCGCGGGAGCCGTCCGCATTGTAGATGAATGTCGGGCAATGGCCGGCGCTGGAATGGTCGAGGGATTTGCCGTCCGCCGACAGCCGCGCGATGGCACAGGTGATGAACATGCTGAGGCTGCCGAGCTGATCGCAGAGCGTCCGGTTGATCGTTTCCAGCATCTCGCTCGACGAGGGAATGTGGTGCGACATGTCGAAGGCGGTGCGAAAGATGCTGGCCAGCAGGGCGGCGGAGACGCCTTTCCCCATGACGTCGATCATGGCGATCACGAGATTGCCTGCGGGGTCGGTCTTGGCGATGGCGTAGTCGCCGGCGATGGACAGCGAACTCTCTTGGTGGATGGAAACGTACCAGCGGTTAGACACCGGTGCCGGCAAGATGGGAAGCAGTGCTTTTTGGATTTCCACCGCGATTTCGAGTTCATGCAAGTCCTTCTGCGACTCTTCCCGGATGTTGGACAGGTGGGTGTTGGCGCAGGCGATGCCGCAGAGATCGGCGAGGGTCCGAAGAGTGCCGAGGGAGCGCCGCTTGGACTCGGTGAGGGTGGGTCTGCGCAGCGCGATGAGGGCACCGAAGTGGATGTCTCCGGCGACGATGGGGAACACGGATCCGGCACCGGCACCCACGGCGTGCAGGGATTTGAAGGAAATGTTCTGGCGCGACAAGTCCTCGAAGTCTTCCCAGACCGTTTCGCGGGTGAGCGCTCCGAGGACTTTCAGGGTGGGATCGGCGTCGCTTTGGTCGAGATACCAATTGGCGCTGCTGAGGATGGTCCGGATGGTGTCCGGAATCGTGGCGGCACCGAGGAAGAAGATCCGGTCGAGCGGGTGCAGCGAGAGGAACTCATCGAGCGAACTGCCGATGAAATCGCGCAGGTTGCCGCTCCCGATTAGATTCTCGGTGAGGCGGTGGAAGACCGTCAGGCTTTCATAACAGGCGGTGAGTTCGTCGAGAATGCTGTCGATTTCCGGGTTGCCGGGAAGCGGGAGTCCCCGGCCGGGATAATGCTTGATGACATCGAGGCGGAATCCATGCGGGCCGCGCCAGTGTCGGAGTTCATCGGCGAAATTGGCAATGATGAACAGGCCGCGCCCGGATTCGGCGGTGGGATCGGCAGGCAGCGAAGGCGATTTCAATAACTCCTCCGGCGGGCCTTCGCCGGGGTCCTGGGCGGCAAGGATAATCGCGTTCCCGGTGATGCTCCATTCGATGTGAATGAATTTTGCGAGGTCGCTTTTCGCGCCGTGGCAAATCGCGTTGAAGATCAATTCGCTGAAGATGAGTTTCCATTGGGTGAGGTCGTTCTCCGTCAGGTCGCCATTGGAAATGGTGTTGATGAAATTCTCCCGCAATGCGGCGACGAGGGCCGGATCGGCGGGAATCGTGTAGCGGACGACTCCGGTGGGCGAGTGCGGAAGCAGTTGGGAACTCATGGCAGCGTGATCGCGCGGGCCAGATCGGCGGGTTTCAATTTCCGGGTGAAGCCCGCGATCGCGGCGACGAGCGTTTCGGGGGGCAGCGACGCTTGATAGACCGCGTGGATCGCCTCATCCGGATCCGCCGGGGTGTGGCAGCCCTGGCTGTCGGCATACGAGAAGACCCCGATGGGAGAATGGCGGATCACGTTCTGCCAGTCGGGAGCGAGCGTCTCGAACTGCTGCCTGGATCTGGGAAATACGCCGTAAAGCGGCAGCTTTCCCTGCCAGACGAGAGGGAGCCAGTCGATGCGATTGAGGAGTCCGCCGTCGGGAATGCCGGGAAGGGTCCGGCCGTCGAAGGTGACGAATGAGTCCGTGGTGCCGCGGGAGCCTCCGAACCGCAGGAACAACAGCAGTGCGCGGAGCCGGTCCTGGAAAGGGACGGCGGGCGCGGATTTTTCCAGCGAGGCAACGAGGTGGGGCTCGATCTCATCGATCCTGGCCCGGTGCTTGAGATTGAGCAGAACCCCGCTCTTCAACCGGCAATTTTCCAGCGCGGTGACGGGGCCGACGTAGGAGTTCGCCGCGAGATGGGAGTTGGCAACGATGTTGGCTCCGGCAATCACCGAGCCTTGCCCGATAACCGCGTGCGGGCCGATCTCGCAGCCGGGACCGATGAAGACATGGTCGCCGATGAAATACGGAGGAATCAGCTTGGCTTCGGGATGGATCCGGCAGGAGAAACCGATGCTGACGAGGCTGAAATCCGGCTCGTCGGCCATCCGGTCGAGCCAGGCTCGTTCGATGGCGGCGGCGCGTTCGACGAGCTCCCATCCGTCGGTCGGCGCGGGTGGCGCGGTGGCACCGGGCAACCAGTCCACCAGGATCGCCCCGGCCGGCGCATCGGCGGTCGAGGCGATCGCGGTGAATTCGATTTTCACGGGCCAAAGCGCGGACTCGTCCAGAACCCTGCGGACCGCTGCCGGGCGGTCGGCGGCGAAGACGCGGACGGTGGTGGAGCCTTGGTTGACCGCGTGGTCGAGCCAGTGGTGGAGCAGGCATTGGTCGCCGATGGTCCACAGTCCGAATGGAATGGAGGAGCGCAGCACCGTGTCGATGCCAGACCAATCAGGCAGCACCAGTTCAAGAACTTCGGAAGACATGATGGGACAGGGGAAATGTTAGTAAGCTCCCTTGCCGAAGAGAACCGCAGGTAGGGTCTTGAGGAGGATGACGATGTCGAACCAAGCGCTCGACGAGCGGATATACTGGAGGTCGAGTCGGACCTGGCCGTCGAAGTCGATTTCCGAGCGACCGCCGATTTGCCAAAGACAGGTGATGCCGGGCTTCACCCTCAGGCGGCGGAGGTGCGAGGCTTTGTAAATGGCGACCTCGCGGGGCAACGGCGGGCGCGGGCCGACGAGCGACATTTCCCCGCGCAGCACATTGTAGAACTGGGGGAACTCGTCGATGGAAAGCTTGCGGATCCATTTGCCAACCTTGGTGATGCGCGGGTCGTTTTTCATCTTGAAGGTCACGCCGCCTTCGCCGTGTTGATTCACCTGGAGGAGCTGGTCCTTGATCTTGTCCGCATTCACCACCATCGATCGGAATTTCCACATCCCGAACAGACGGCCGCCGGCACCGACCCGATTTTGACAAAAAAACACCTGACCGCGGTCCTCGAGCTTGATGAGCAGCGAGGTGATGAGGAAGACCGGCGAGAACGCGCACAGCGCGCCGAGCGAGCCGACAATGTCCAGACCGCGCTTCAGCGCTCGCGCGAAGAGCATCGTGCAACGCCAAATGGCCATCTTGCGGCGGGCATTGCGGCTCCATCGTTCGAGCTTTCCGTCTTGGTTGATTTGGCTCCAGTATTCCGCCGGGCTAATGTTCATTTTTTGGATTTGTGAACTATTTAGTTGTCGGAGCAAAGCAAACAATGCATTTCTTCAAAAAGAAGTTGGCTACAACCAAATAAAGAATTCTGGATCATGCAAAATTTGCAGGATGTGGATTGTTTCAGGGTAGCCGGCTTGCCTCCTGAAACCCGTCAGAATCGAAATTCCGCAGATGAAAATGATAGTCCAATCAAAACAGGCAGGTGATGGAACGACGGTATTCACCGTCATGGTCGATACCTTGGACCGGGTGAACGTGATTGGATTCAGGGAAGAGGCGAGCCGCGCGATCGCCACCTCTGATGGACGTGTCGAAGTGGATTGTTCCAAGTTGGAGTTCATCGACAGTTCCGGTTTGGGAGCATTTCTCCATACCCATAACTCCTTGATCGAAGAGCGCCGCCCGGTTAAACTAACAGGAGTCGGCGCGAAAGTCCTGACCATCCTGGAGTTGATGCAGGTGCATCGGATCTTCGAGATCGAACCCCGAAGGTAGAATCCGAACGAGTCGATGACCGGACGATATTTCGAAGGAAATCTGCCAGAGCTCGAGGGCCGGCTGGAGGGTCATTTCGCGAGGGTTCGGAATTCGTTCGAAGCAAGGGGCTGCGGTGGTACGCTGGTTCTGGGGGGTGGCTACGGTCGCGGCGAGGGCGGGGTGATGCAGGGGCCGGATGGCGCGGAGTTCTCCAATGATTTGGACTATTTCCTGTTCGATGACGCTCCGGCAGATCCGGCGCTGGACGTCTGGTGCCGCGGGATCGAGCGGACGGAAAGCGGGTTGTTAGGAATCGACGTCGAGATCAAGTGCCTGCGCGCGGACTCGATCGGTGATCCGAGCCGGTCGATGATGTTCGCGGATCTGGTGGCGGGCCACGTGGTGGTGGCCGGAGATGCCGGGTTTCTAACAAGGATGCGCGAAGGCCTGGATTTTTCCCGGATCGAGCCCGAGGAAGCCACCCGCCTGCTGTGGAACCGCGGCAGCGGGATGTTTTTTTCCCGCTGCCGGATGGGCGGGGATGATGGGATGAAGTTCGTGATCCGGAACCATGCGAAGTTGAAGCTCGCCTTGGGTGACAGTTGGCTTTGCTTGAACGGACTCTACTCATCGAAATGCCGCGAGCGGGGCGAACGACTGGCGCAGTGTGATCTCCCGGACAAGCTTTCCCACTTGAAGAAATGGCACGCGGAGGGCGTGGATTTCAAATTCCATCCTTTCGCCGGAGGCATGACCTGGCCCGAGCTGGAAGATGAATCCCGGAGATTGATCGCAGCTTGGGGCGCGGTCTATCTGGCGGCCGAGGAAAGGCGTTTGAAATGCAAGCTCCCCGGTTTCGCCGATTACCTGGCCCGCCCGCGCCTGCTGCAAGGCACTCCGTTCACCAAGAATCTCGCCCTGGCCCTCAGGGACATGCTCAAGCGTGGCGGCTTTCTCCGGCCGCTCGGCGACTATCCGCGCGCGGGGTTGATGCGGGCGTTGCCTTGTTTGTTAGGGCTCACCTCCGGCGGCGTGGCCGAGGCCGGGCGCTTCCTGCCGAATCCATCCGGCGAGCGTTCGCGGCTCCAGGCATGGGAAAGTGTTTATACAAAATGGTGGGCCTACTACGCATGAAACGACTCCTGATTTTCCTGCCTTACGTCCCTTATCCGCTGATGAGGGGGACCTATCAACGGGTCTATCATCTCGCCGAGGCGTTGGGCGGGCATTTCGAGGTCGATCTGTTCTGCCTTTCCTCGGAGCCGGAGGACGCCTCCCATCTGGAGCGGTTCCAAGGGTTTTGCAAGCGGGTGCATTTCGAGCCGTTCCAGCACGCGCCGTGGGCCCCGTTTCTAACGGACAGAATCTGGCACCCGCTGCCGGTGACCGTGCGGCACTGGTGGTCGGAGCGGGTCCTGGAATCATTCCGCGAGTTCACCGCCGACCGTAATTACGACGTGGTGAACTTCTGCGACCTCGTGCTGTGGCCGTATGTCAAAGCTGTTTTCCCCGATCATCGCGTGCGGGTGATGGACCGCAGTCGCGTCGATTGGTTGTTCCAGACCGAAGTCCTGCAGACTCTCAAACAGGGAGTTCTAGGAAAATTCAAAGCACGCGAAAACCTTTCCAAGATCGCCAAACTCGAACTTGAAGTCCGGCGCGAACTCGCGCTAACCGTCGTCTGTGGGCCGGATGACGAAACCTTCCTTACGGAAAAACTCGGGCCGAGCGAACGCGTCTTCGTCCTCCCTAACGGCGCGAACGTCGGCTTCTTCAACGCCGACGAGTGGCCGGCGCTGCCGACCGATACGCCCACCGCGATGTTCTGCGGGGCCCTCGACTATATCCCTAACACGGACGGCCTGGCGTGGTACTTCGAGGCGATTCACCCGCTGGTCATGGCGCGGTGTCCAGAGTTCAAAGTAATTCTCGTCGGGAAAAATCCCACGGCGGAGGTGAAGCGTTATGCCTCGCTGCCCGGCGTGGAATTTGCCGGCGAGGTTCCCGACGTCAGGCCGTTCTATCAGAAGGCGTGGATGCAGATCGTCCCGCTACGGATCGGCGGCGGCACCCGCCTGAAGATCGCGGAAGGCCTAGCGATGGCCAATCCCGTGGTCTCCACCACCTTGGGTGCGCAGGGGCTTGAATTGCACCACGACGAACAATTGCTCCTCGCGGACACACCTCAAGGCTTTGCCGACGCGATGCTGCGCTATGTGAACGCCCCCGGACTGCGCCGCCGTCACGCTGCGGCGGGGCGGGCGACAATCCTCGAAATATACACCTGGAGCTCGCTCGGCAAGCGCCTCGCGGACCGCATCAACTCACTCACACCATCCGAACCATGAACCCGATGACCCAAGATCCGCCGATGACAGTCCTGCTAGGGTTGCCGTTTCATGATGTCACGCTCGACGAAACCCTGGACTATTGCGCGGAGGCGATGAAGGGCGATACCGGCCGTTATCTGGTGACGGCGAACGTCGATTTCACGACCCAAGCCTACGAGGATCCGGACTTGAAGAAGATCGTGTTCTTCGCGGACCGGGTGGTGTGCGATGGTATGCCGCTGGTGTGGCTGTCGCGCTTGTTCGGCTACCCGCTGCGCGAGAGGGTGGCGGGCTCGGACATGGTGCCAAAACTGTTGGAAATCTGCGGCAAGGAACAGCACTCGGTGTACTTTTTCGGCAGCGACCGGGCGACGCTCGAAGAGGCAAAGGTCATCGTGGAAGAGCGCTACCCCGGACTCAAAGTGGTGGGCATCGACTCGCCGCCGTTCGGCGCGGTCATCGAGTGGGACAACGACGCGCTGTGCGAGAAAATGCGGGCGAGCGGTGCGCAATTGCTGCTGGTTTGTCTCGGGTGCCCGAAGCAGGAGCGGTGGATTTTCGCCCATCACAAGGAATCCGGGATTCCCCTGAGCATCGGTTGCGGCGCGAGTTTGGATTTCATCACGGGCAAGCAAAAGCGCGCTCCGAAGTGGATGCAGAAAACCGGCATGGAGTGGTTCTGGCGGATGTCTAGCAGTCCGGGGCGTCTGGTTTCGCGCTATAGCAAGGATCTCGTTTTCCTCGGCAAGGCATCGTTGAAGCAGGCAAATTCGCAACGCCGCCGCAGGAGCATCATCGGGACTGTTGGAGAACGGCCCGCGTCGGTGCCACTGGCCGACGTTGCGGTGACCCGCGTCGAATGGAGCGGTGATTTGCAGAAGGCCGGGCTGGCCGGTGCGCCGGTTCCGGAAAGCGTCTCGTCGCCGGTCCTGTTGGATGCCTCGCGGGTGACTTTCATGGACAGCTCGGGACTGGGCCGGCTCGCGCTGTTAGTCCGGATTTGCCGTTCTGCGGACCAGTTGTTATTGGTGGTCAATCCCTCGGGTGTCTTCACGAAATCGATCAAGGCGGTGCGGATGGAAACGCTTTTTCCAGTGGTGGGCTACGAGACGGAAGCGCTGGCAATGATCGCGGATCACCAGGCCAGCGGCGGCACGCGCAAGTCTGTGCAAGACGGGGTCGTGTGGGTCTCGTTCAACCGCTCGCTCGACGCGCTCTATCATGCGGAAATGATGGTGATCCTGGAGTCCGCCATTTCCGACTCGCCTGGCATCCGGACCTTGGTGGTGGATTTGAAAGAGGTGAATTTCATGGACAGCCGCGCGGTGGGCGGCTTGATCCGGGCATGGAAGGCGATGTCCGCCATGGGCGGGCAAATGTTTCTATCAGGAGCGACTCCGGCGGTGCGTGAAATCATCGCGCTGCTCCGTTTGGACAAGATCCTCGCGGAGTGGAAAGGGGAGATCCCGGGATGAAGGTGCTGCTGTCGGCCGGCATGATCCAGGGCGGGCGCTCCGGCGTTGGCCGCTATGTCATCGCCCTAGGCGAGGCGCTGGTTAGAGAGCAGCCGTCGGTGGATCTCTTCATCGCGGGCCTGGATGCGGACCGGGCATTGTTTCCGTGGTTGCGGGACGACCGCTGGGTTTCGATTCCCGCCCGCATGAGCGGCGGGGCCACCAACCTGTTATGGCACCAAGTGAGCCTCAACAAGGTGGTGAAGCGCTTGAAAATTGATCTCGTCCACATCCCGAGCTATCGCCGGATGATGTGGAGCTGCGCGGTGCCGCAGGTGGCGACGATCCACGATTGCGCGCCATTCATCCTGCGGGAAAAATACGACCACTTGCGGGGATTTTTCGGGCGGGTGATCGTGCCGATGATCGCACGTCGCGTCCAACGGGTCATTGCTGTTAGCGGGACGACCGGCAAGGACGTGGTGCGCTGGATGAAGGTGCCGGCGGTGAAAGTCATGGTCGTCCCCAACGGAATCGATCATCTCATGTTCCGTCCGCCAGCCGCGGCGGCAGTCGCGGAATTCCGCCAACGCAAGAATCTGACGCAGCCGTTTTTCCTCTACGTCGCGAGGCTGGAGCATCCCGCGAAAAACCACGTCCGGTTGATCCGCGCCTTTGAAAACCTCGCCCGCGCCGGGACGTTTTCCGGCCAGTTGATCCTGCCTGGTGCGCCGTGGCACGGTTCCGAGGTGGTGGAACAAGCAGTGGCTAACAGCCCGTTCCGCGACCGCATCCGGTTGGAGGGATTCGTGGACAACGCCGACTTGCCCTTGTGGTATGCTGCGGCGGAAGCCTTGGTATTCCCGTCGCTGATGGAAGGCTTCGGCTTGCCGCTGCTAGAGGCCCAGGCCTGTGGGACGAGAATCGCCTGCGCGGACTCCACCAGCTTGCCCGAGGTCGCGGGCCCCGCCGGAATCCTTTTCAACGGACTCGACGAGTCGTCGATCGCCGCAGCCATGACGCGCCTCGCGGCGATGGACGAAGAGGAGCGCCGCAAACGGGAACGCGAAGGAATCGTATGGGCGGGTGGATTCACCTGGTCGGCGCACGCGGCTGCGGCAACGAAGATTTACCGGGAAGTCCTAGTAGAGCGTTAGAACACGAATTTATGGAAGAATGGCAACGCAGGTTCTGGCACACCGCCGCAAGCGGCTACGTGGGAGTGGTCACCCGCATGCTGCTCGGGCTGATCTTGTTTCGGACGATGTTCCAACAATTTTCCGGCGCGCAGTTCGGCTTCTGGGCCTTGCTGTGGTCGTTGTTCGGCTACGGCATTCTGTTGGATTTCGGGTTCGGTTTCACCGCCCAAAAAGCGGTGGCGGAAAAAACCGCGACCGGCGACATCGATGGGCTGAGCAAACTGTTGGCCACGATCCTGTGGACGTTCATCGGCATGGCCACCCTGTTGCTGGTGGTTTTCCTTGCGATCCGCGAACCCTTCCTGTCCCGCATGGGAGTGTTGCCCGCCGACCGCGAGGAGCTTGGAAATGCCTACATCGTGTTCTTCATCGGGCTGGCGATCATGTTTCCGCTTGGCTTGTTTCCCGAGATTCTGAGGGGCTTGCAGCGCATCGACATCGCCAACTGGGTCGGCACGTTCTCGACGGTTCTCAACTTCGGCCTGCTTTACTGGGGCTTGAACGCGCACTGGAGCGTCCCCGTGCTGATGGGCATCAGCGTGGCGACCACCATCCTTCCTAACACCGTAGCCGCAGTGTTCGCGATCCGGCGCTTGCCCGGGATTTCCCTTTCGCCACGCCTGTTCGAATGGCGTTCGGTGAGGGCGCAGATGGGGTTCTCGATCACCGCCTATCTGGTGACCTTCAGCAACATGCTCATGTCCAAGAGCGACCAACTGGTGATTTCGCTGACCCTCGGAGTGGCGTTCGTCGCCATCTATCAGGCTGGTTACAAGATGGGGGAAATGCTGGGGATGTTCAGCGTCCAACTCCAGCAGGCGCTTTCGCCCGCAGCCGCTGCGATGTATGCACGCGGCAACGACGCCGGCTTGAGAAACCTCCTGCTCCGGAGCTCGCGGCTTACTTTTCTGCTAGTGACTCCATGCTATCTCCTCTCTGCGGTCTATCTGGAGCCGCTCATCCGGGTGCTGACGGGCATGGCAAGCGTGCCCGCGAATACCTGGTGGATCGGCCAGGCGTTGTTGTTCGCGATTTACAGCTCCCAGCTCACCAATGGCTGCTCGAAGCGGGTGTTGATGATGTCCGGTGAGGAAAAGCGCCTGCTCTACATCTCGATTTCGGAAGCCGTCGCCAACGTGGTCCTGAGCATCATCCTCGCCTACACCATGGGAGTGCTGGGGGTTGCCATCGGCACGATGATTCCGACGATTCTGGTGGGCTGGTTGTGGGTGCTGCCGTTGACGTTGCGGAAATTGGACCTGACGCTGGGAACATTCGTAGCCTATCACCTTAAAGGCACGGTGGTCCCGGTGGTGGCATTTTCGGCAATTCTGGTGGCACTCGCCGTGTGGGTTCCCGCATCCGGCACGAGCGGCTTGTTCGCGCTCGGCTGGCGCGGTGCGTTGTGCATGGTGCCGCTCGCGTTTCTCGGTCGCAACGTGATCCGAGGAATGTCGCGGCCCGAGGACGCGGGCGAGTCGTGAAGTGGCGAGGGGTTCCCGCCAAATTCCCTAATTTTCACGTCGCCTTGCTAGAAATCAACCGACAGGCTCCATCACTTTTCCGAAACCCATCCTGCCTGCTACCACCACGCCCCAGCCGGTGCGGTCACTCTCGCTGCGGCGCATGATATTGGAAAGCTGAGTCCGGGATTCCAGCTGAAGGCTTATCCTCACTGGGAATTCCCGGATGCCAGGGGCCAATCATTTAATTCAAACCGCCAGCCTCCAACCATGAAACGCTTCGCCGCCTTCCTCAAAGCCACCACCCTCGGCGGACTCTTCGTCATGCTGCCGCTAGTCCTAGTCTTCGCCCTGCTCGGCAAGGCCGTGCTCGGGGTGCATGACACGGTGGAGGCGATCATGGCGAAACTCGCGGGGCAGGGTTCCGAGGCAGCGCACTTCCCGATGATCGTCGCGGTGCTGATCGTGGTCGCGATTTCGTTCACGCTCGGGCTGACGATGATCTCGCGGCGCGGCAAGGCGGCCAGCTCGTGGTTCGAGCGCACACTGCTGTTCCGCGTGCCGGGATACACCACGGCGCGGGCGCTCGTCGGCGGTTTCGCTAACATCGAAAGCGAAGGCGCGTTCAAACCCGGTTTGCTCACCCTAGATGACGGCATCCAGTGCTTTGTCCTGATCACCGAGGACCACGGCGACGGCCTGCTCACCGTCTTCCTTCCCGGCTCGCCGAGTCCCGCCAGCGGCGACGTGCATATCGTCCGCAAGGATCTCGTCCGCCCGCTCAACGTGCGTCTCACCGACATCGCCACCGCGCATCAGCAATGGGGCGTGGGCGCGAAGCACGTACTCGCCAAACACGCCGCTGCACCGGTCCACCCGCCAGCGTTGGCCGACCCCACGGCGACGAATCTCCGCGATTGAAAACCTCCGCTTGTCGGCGGGCCAGGGAATTGCCACGCTCGCCCCGTGATCTCACTCGCGAAGCTATTTGGAAAGTCGGACCGGTTCTTTGAACTCCTTGCCACCAGTGCGCATTCCGCGCATCAGAGCATCGAAGCGCTCGCCCGGTTGTTGAAGGAATCGCATGGCACCGTCTCGCTGGCGGAGTTGGCCAACGCCCGCCGCAACGAAAAGAAAAACGCGGAAATCATCAGCGAGGAGCTGGTCAAGGTCTTCGTCACCGCACTCGACCGGGAGGACATCGAGGCGCTTTCGAAGGCACTTTACCGCATTCCCAAGACCGTCGAGAAATTCGGCGAGCGCTACGAAATCATGACCCAACATGTGAAGGCGGTGGATTTCGCGCCGCAAATGGCGATCGCCCAGGAAGCGGCCCTAGTCGTCGTGCGGATGGTGGACATGCTCGCCAAGAACCCGAAGCTCGAAGACA
>JANMJJ010000126.1:0-21467 GCA_031371325.1 Akkermansiaceae bacterium
GTTTCCATCGATTCGGAAGTCGAGTTCGTCCCGCTCGAAGGCCAGGACAAGCTCGGCATGCTCATTATCCCGATGGAGGCCAAGTTCATCATCAACGACGGCCAGCACCGCCGCGCCGCCATCATGGCCGCACTCGATCAACGCCCCGATCTCGCCCACGAGACCATCGCGGTGGTCTTCTTCCTCGATATTGGCCTCGACCGCTGCCAGCAGATGTTTGCCGACCTCAACCGTCACGCCATCCGCCCCAGTCGCTCCATCGGCCTGCTTTACGACCATCGCAACGAAAAGGCCAAGCTCGCCAAGCTGGTCATCCTCAAGTCCAGCTTCTTCAAGGAAATCGTGGACATGGAAAAATCCTCGTTGGCTCCTCGTTCCCGCAAGCTCTTCACCCTCTCTGCCTTCCACAATGCCTGCGCCGCCCTCATCGAGGGCCACGCCACCGGCAATCTCGATACCGACTCCGCGCTGGCCGGGGAGTTTTGGCAGGAAGTCGCCAGCCATTTCCCCGCATGGACGCAGGTTAAGGAAGGCCGCATGCCCGCCAGCGAGTTGCGCGAGGGATTTATCCACTCCCATGGCATCGCCCTCCAAGCCATCGGCAAGGCTGGAAATGCTTTGTTGCGACTGCATCCCAAGGATTGGAAATCCAAGCTCGCCGGCCTTGAGAAAATCGATTGGTCGCGAGCCAACGCCAAGGTCTGGGAAGGCCGGGCCCTCATCGGCGGCAAGGTCTCCAAGGTCACCACCAATGTGATCCTCACCACCAACATCATTAAAAAAGCCCTCGGACTTCCTTTGGAGGATGACGAGAAGCGCGTGGAAGCCGCTTCGCGCCAGCGGGACGGTAAATAGCCTCTGTCATTGCTTCCTGCATCCCTCAAAAACCCTCGCCGGTCGTTCTTCCTCGAAACACTGCTCACTTTCAGAATCTCAGCCTTTCAAAATATCAGCCTTTACCCATCCCATGTCCGCCAAAATCAAAACACCTCCCGCGCCATCCGCTTCGATCCCGGTTGAGGAACCTGTGGCCGCCCGTTCGACACGCTATTCGGGTTTCACTGAACTAGGATTCAAACAGACCATCGAAGTTCTCTGTGAGGAAATTCGTGAACTTTACTTGGAGGATCAGGTTCCTTGGATAATCGGCTACTCGGGCGGCAAGGACTCCACTGCGACTCTCCAACTCATCTGGCTGGCTCTCAAGGAGCTTCCTTCTGATCGAAAGACGAAAACGGTTCATGTCATATCGACCGATACTCTCGTTGAAAATCCGATCGTATCATCCTGGGTCCGCCGGTCGATCGAGGTGATGGACAAGGCCGCTCAAGAACAAGGCGTGCCCATCAAGCCAAAACTTTTGCATCCAAGAGTTGAGGAAACCTTTTGGGTGAATCTGATTGGGCGGGGCTATCCTGCCCCACGACACAAATTCCGCTGGTGTACCGAGCGACTTAAAATCCGTCCTTCGAACCGCTTCATCACAGACGTCGTCACCAAAAACGGTGAGGCCATCCTGGTTCTCGGTGCTCGAAAGGAAGAGAGCCAAGCGAGAGCCAAAGTGATGAAGAAGAACGAGAAATACCGCGTGCGCAGCCGGCTCAGTCCAAGCGCGACTCTCGCGGGCTGTCTGATCTACACGCCAGTCGAGGATTGGACCAGTGATGATGTATGGATGTTCCTCACCCAAGTGAAGAACCCTTGGGGACATAACAACAAGGAGCTTTTGAACATGTATGCCGGTGCCTCGGCGGATGGCGAGTGCCCTTTGGTTGTCGATACAAGCACTCCAAGCTGTGGGGATTCTCGCTTTGGTTGCTGGGTTTGCACTTTGGTGGAAAAGGACAAATCCATGACGGCGATGATCCAAAACGACGCGGATAAAGAATGGATGCTGCCTCTCCTTGAACTACGAAATGCGTTGGATTTTAGGAGTAACGCCACTGTCGAGGACCCCATGAATTCCGACCATCATCTTCGCGATTTCCGCAGGATGACAGGAGCAATTAACATCATGCAAAGTGGCAAACCTGTTCCGGGACCCTATACGCAAGAGTCCCGCGAACTTTGGCTGACCAAACTTCTCAAAGCACAGGCACATATTCGCAAGCGCGGCCCGGAGGATGTGAGAAACATCGAGCTGATCACACTCGAAGAATTGCAGGAAGTGCGCCGCATTTGGGTGGTGGACAAACATGAGCTGGAAGACACATTGCCGGGGATCTATCAAGCTGCAACGGGCGATGCCTATCCAGGTGCGATCTTGGATGACGACTTGGTTCTCGGCGCGTCGGAGATGACTCAACTCGCTGCGATTTGCGATGGGGATCGCCTTCACTACGAACTGTCCCGTGAGCTCCTCAGCCTGACCCGCCAGCAGCGGAGTGCCGCCCGCCGTTCAGGACTCTTTGAAAAACTTGAGAAGACGTTCAGCAAGCACTTCTATGACGACAGGGAAGACGCTTTGAAACGAGCCCAAGGCATCGCAGATGATCGTCAACGTCGGCGCAATGCAAATTCCACGCCCGCTGATGGCCAGGAATCCTCCACTTCCCAAGACACTCCATTTAC
Source organism: Akkermansiaceae bacterium (assembly GCA_031371325.1). GTDB lineage: Bacteria > Verrucomicrobiota > Verrucomicrobiia > Verrucomicrobiales > Akkermansiaceae > Luteolibacter. Next base: position 2,572 of record JANMJJ010000126.1, read on the forward strand.
CCAGATATGACTCTCGATTATTTATGCCTCGATAACTTTGGTGCCTACTGCGGGCGTCAGGAAGCACACTTGACGCCGGAGGAAGGCCGGCCCGTCATTCTGTTTGGCGGGATGAATGGCGGCGGCAAGACCACCTTGCTCGATGCCATGCAGCTGGCGCTCTATGGTTCCAAGGCCAAGCTCTCCAATCGTGGCCGCATGGGTTACCGCGACTACCTGCGAGACTGCATCAACCGCAACGCCGACCCCGGAGAAGGGGCAGGCGTCATCCTTCGTTTCCGCAGAACCGTGGAAGGCAAGGTCAGCCACTTCGAGCTTCAACGCACCTGGCGCATGGGCGTCAAAGGGATCGAGGAAACCCTGCGGGTGTTGCGCGATGGCGAGCGCGACGACCTCTTCACTGATCACTGGGACGAAGTCATCGACTCCTATCTGCCGGTGGGCATTTCTAATCTGTTCTTCTTCGACGGCGAGCAAATCAAGGATCTCGCGGAGGGCGAGAATTCCGCGGCGATCCTCGGCACGGCGATCAGCTCCTTGCTGGGCTTGGATCTGGTGGACCGGCTGGAAGGTGATCTGCGCGTCTTCGAGCGCCGCAAGAAGACCGAAGGCCTCGATCCCGAGGCGGCCCGCCTGCTGGAACTCGCGCAGGCCGAAGTCGAGCACCTCGACCGCGAGCAGGAACGCCTGGCCATGGAAAGCGGAGCCCTGGTCAACGAGGCCGGACGCCTCGGTAAGGATCTTAAGGAACGCGAAGCGAGTTTCCGTTCGGAAGGCGGCGATCTCTTCCTCCGCCGTAAGGAGTTCGAAACCGAACAAGCCGCCCTCAAAAAAGACCTGGCCGATGCGGAGTCGCGACTGAGGGAACTCGCCGCCGGGCCGCTGCCCATGCTGATGGTGGACCATCTGCTTGCCGAAGTGGAAACCCAGGCCCTCAAGGAAACCGAGATCCGTCACAATCAACTGCTGGTGGAAGCCATGGAAGAGCGTGACGAAGCGCTGCTGGTCATTCTCGAATCGGAAAAGCTCGCCGCCGCCGCCATCAAGCGGGTTTCCCGGGAACTTGCACTGGACCGCAACTACCGCATTGGCCTCGCCTCGGAGCCACTCTTGCTCGACGCCGATCCGCACTTCCCCTCGCAGATCGCTCATCTCCGCGCCAAGGTTCTGCCGGATGCCGTGCAGGCTTCCCGCGAGCTGCTCGTCGTGATCCGCGATCTGGACGAGAAGATCGCCCGCCTGGATGGCGAGTTGGGACGTGTGCCGGAAGAGGACCGTATCGCCGGTTTCCAGAAGGAACTAGATCATGCCAGACGGCTGCACGCCGAGAAGATGGCGGAGCTGGACGCCCTGCAAATCCGCCGCGACGTCATGACCCGCCAACGCAACGAAGCGGAAGCCAGGCTCGACCGCTTCGGCGACCGCGACATCGATGCCAAAGTGGCCGAGGATGACCGCCAGCGCATGCTCAAGCACTCGAAGCGCGTGCGCGAAACCCTCGGCAAGTTCCGCACCGAGGTGATCCGCCGCCATGTCTCAAACATGGAGGCCCTGATGCTGGAAGCCTTCCGCACGCTCCTCCGCAAGAGCGACCTGGTCCACGGCCTCACCATCGACCCCGAATCCTTCCAGATCACGCTGACCGGCCGGGGCAACCAACCCTTGCCCTTCGACCGCCTGTCCGCCGGAGAACGTCAGCTACTAGCGACCGCCTTGTTGTGGGGGCTTGCTCGCGCTTCCGGCCGGCCGGTTCCGACGGTCATCGACACCCCGTTGGGTCGTCTGGATTCCTCCCACCGCCGCCACTTGGTGGAACGTTACTTCCCCTTTGCCTCGCACCAGGTGATCTTGCTATCGACTGACGAGGAAATTGTCGGTCCCTATCACAAGGCTCTCGCGCCGTTTGTCGCCCGCCACTATCGCCTCGCCGCATGATCCAAGAGCCAACGATCAACATTCCCGTTCTCAGTGCGGGAAACGCCAAGAGACGCCAGTTTCTCACCACACTGTCGCTCAAATCCATTCTCATGCTCGTCGAGCCGATCATTCAAAAGAAGACCACGGGTGCCGGACTCCGGGAAAACTCACTCGCCGCACGGAAAATCGCTAACCTTTGGGATCAACGAGGTGAAATCGAGTCGATCAAACCTATCGTCATCGCCATCGACCAAACATGCCGCTTCAAAGCTCTGGACGAAATCAATAACGCCGGAGCCGGTATGCTTGAATGTCCATTCTCCTCATTCCTCGATGTCTGCGATGGCATCCAGCGTATTGCAGCACTCCGGTTCACCCTGATAAAACCCACTGACATGAGTGCGAACCAATGGCCGGTTCATTTGATCGAAACTCACGGCGCAGACGACCTCGCAGCGCTTACCGACCACCTCCGCAATCAAACCACATCCAAAGGACGTCCCGCTCCCGTAATCAAGCACGATGCCGCAAAATGGCTCACCGCCATCCTCACCGAGTCGAGATTCCTCCGCCAAGCCGTCGCCGTCCGCAAGTCCTCGCTCGCGCACCGCAGTGGCCACTTGTGGGCCGGCTCCGCGATGGTCAAAGCACTTACCGTCATCCTCGAATCCGGCACTCTCGAAGGCACCAGCGAGGAAGCTCAGGAATTCGCCACGCTTTGGGATCGCCTCCCTTCCGCAATCCCCGCCCTCGGCGATTACGCCGAAGGCCGCATCAAAGCCTCACAACTTCGCGCCGAGTCCATCCTCACCCAAGCGCCGACCCTCCAAGCCCTCGCCACCGTCCTAACCCAAATCCTAACCAGCCCCAACCACTCAGCAGCCGCCTGCCTCGAAAAACTCTCCCAATTCGACTGGTCCGTCGCCAACCAAACCATCACTACCAAAAGCCGCATCGCACTACGTGCAGAACGAACCCGCCGCCTGCTCGACCTCTGCGGCCTCGAACCTCCAACAGAACATCCGAAATGACCTATCCATCGGACAAAGAAAAGCAAACCCACTGGCTCGGCAAACTCGCCAACCTCAACGCTGCCCGCACCGAGGCTCGCGGCATTGCGCCGCACAAGCCACTAATGTTGCTCAGCGTCATCGACCTAATCGAGGCGGGTGAAGTTAAGGATGCCTTCGTTCCCTATCAGGCACGCCTCGTCTCCCAATTCCGCAGCTACTGGGACTTGGTTTTCCATCGCCAACGCAACCGACCGGACATCTCCATGCCCTTCAACGCTCTCGGCGGTGACCGCGATTCCATTTGGGAGCGTTTCGACGAAAACGGCAATCCGTCGAAATCCAAACTCACCACCCGTCTCTGCAAACTTGATCCCGATCTCTTTGCCTGTCTCCAAGACGCCACGTTTCGCCGGGAAGCTCGCCGAGTCATGATCGCCCGTTATTTCACGGCGCGTGAACAAGTGGGAATTTGCGAACGCCTGGGTCTGCCTATTCCTGATTCGGTCGAGATGGCCGAGTTCAGGCAAGACGCCGACGCCTTCAAGGCAACTCAGAAAAAGGGGCGTGACAGTCGTTTCAAGGTTGATGTCACCAGCGGCTATCAATTCACCTGCGCCCTCACCGGATACCAACTGGAAACGACCGACGGTTACATTGTCCAAGCCGCCCACATCCATCAGCACGCCAAAAGCGGCAACGACGATCCCCGCAATGGACTCGCCCTAACACCCGACGCCCACTGGATGTTCGACGCTGGCCTCTGGACGGTCATTCCCAAAGGCGATGACTTGCTGATTCACGTCGCAATCGGTCGATTCACCGAATCATCACCGCACGGGCGCTTGCTGTCACGATTTCACGGACAGCCACTGTCCTTTCATGAAAACGCGCGACTCAAGCCCGACGCGAAACACTTCGAGTGGCACCGAAAGACGTATCGGCTTTAAATAACTTAGCAGCCGACTCAGCCAATCATCTCAACCATGATCCCGAGAATCGGACTGGCAGTGAGATATTTTGGAACAGAAAAATCAGCATATGACGGATTCTCTGATTGGAAGATCCAGTGCTCTAAATCTTGCTTGATTCGTTTGATGGCTTCAACTCCGTGGTCAGCACTGCCAAATTCAGGAATGTTAGCAATGACGATTTGGCCGTCTTCGCGCGGTGATCGATGGTATTCGAAAACCACAAGATCACCAATTTTGAGAAATGGTTCCATCGAGTCGCCAGCAATTCTAACGACGAAGCGCCGCTCTCTCGCCACGCGGCTAGGGACCTCGATCCAATCCAAATCACCGGCGTCGTCGAGCGAGCCTGTCTCCAGACCGTGGAAGGGCTGTCCGGCGGCGAGCGCACCTACAAGTGGCAAATGAGTTTTGAACGCGCCATTGCCGACATCCAAAAAGCGAACGATGCGCGGCCCGGGTCTTGTCAGAAGATCTTCTTCCGTTTCAAGATTCAAAGCTGCCGCGTGATGTCGCGGTGATGATCCAGCGCTCACAAGCAACGGACTGGAAGCCGAAACACCGGCAATCTCCCAGCGTGGCGCTCCGCGTTGAGCCGCTGTAATCTCAAAGGCCTCCACGAAACGTGAAAACAATCGATTCTCCCAGTTCTGAGAAGCGAACGAATCACGACCCAAAAGAGTCTGCGCTCCACGACTGAATTGCTCTCCGAGGGCGTCATTCAAACCTTTCCAATAATCGACGATGGCGTCGCGACGCCGATTCAAGATGGCGTAGGTTGGCAACTTATCGCTCTTGTTGCTGTTGATCGCCGGATCGGCAGGAAAAAGGTTCCAGAGTTCGTTATTGCGCCAGAGGGAAAACGGCATCGCATGGTCGATGACGAATCGCCCGTCGCTGAGCGGACTTCCTGACCAAACGCAGACACGTTCCCCGAGTTTGCTGTAATAGCCTTTCGCATCGTTGACGTTTCTGGCCGGGTCTGGGATGGCGAGAAGGCAATCGATCACTGTGCTTGCCCGGACAGCCCCTTTGCTGAGTTGTTCGGTTAGCTCGGCCCAACGCAAGATGGTCGCATCCTGAATCCAACTTCCCGTCAGGCAAAGTTCGCGCCAGAGATTTGAGTCCATGCAGACGGACTTGTCCGCTGGGTCGTATTGAAACACGCTGTAATTCCCTCCGCCCGCGTGCCGGACGGGCATGGTGTGAATTGTGCTCTGAAATTTGGAGCGAGCTTGTTTCCAGATTCTCTCTGCTTCCTGAGAGAGCTTTCCACTGTTCAGACCGGCGTGGAATCCGCTCATTCCGCCAGACGAGCGAAAGCAATCGATCAATGCTAACAAAGGCCGTCGGATTGCAACACCATTCGCGGCATCGCGTTGCTCGCCGGTTCGTTGGCAGATGAATTGTTCGCTCTCAAAGATCGGCCAGTAATACAGAAGCCATTTGTCAGCGATTGCCTGAACAGGGATCTTCACCTTGCCGTCCTGCGTGAAAGCGGCGAGATGGTGTTGGGTTTGCGCGATCTCAGCCAAGGCGCGGAAGAGAGCGAGTTTGTAAGTGGCGTCTTTCTTGTCGCGGCTGAGGATGCTCTCGACCAAATGAAGCGGTCGGTCAGCGGATTCTTCGAGACGGAATTCGGTGATGGACCAACTAATGCCGCTGCGTCCCAGCGAATCCTCAACTTGTTCTGATTCTCTCACAACGAAGCCGACCCGCTCGAAAAGCAAATGAAGTTTAGGGGCTAGTAGTTCGGTGAACAGCCGCCCGCCGCCATCGCGGCGAGTGATAGGATCGACATCACTCCTTGTGACAGGAACTGAAACCAAAAGTGTTCCGCCAGGGCGTAATATTCGTCGCAGGGCGTAAACCGCATCAAAAAGCTCCTCCTCGGGAAGATGCATCAGGACCGCCGAGCAAAGAACTCCATCAAATTCAGACTCAGCAAACTGACGCAGATCTGGGAGTGAACCCACGAAAAGGCGGCCCTCACTTGAGACCCCCCGCGCTCCGAGTGTTTGATGAGCGGCAACGAGCATTTCCCTCGATGGATCGACACCAAACGCGTCTTTGCCATTCCCAAGCAAAAACGACAAATCCCGGCCCGTGCCGCAACCCACGTCGAGAATTTTGTGGGATCGCGCAAATACAGAGGTCAAGCAGTCCTCCAGCGGGTGGACTCCCGTCGCATATTGTTCCGCTAGTTTGCTGGCGTTTTGCGAATAATAGACTGAAGTCTCCGAATCCATGCTTGGTTGCCAGCGACTTTATCGGCTAGCGGCCACGGTGACCAGCAATTGAGCGTGGTTTCCGAAATTGATCTGCTTGTGGGAATCGGAGTGGTCGTAATTTAACAGAAGATGTTCGTTCGCGCGGACGAGAAGACGGCTGGCTGCCATGGTTCAGAGTTCGCGAAGAGGTGCTGAAGGAGGGTTGGCCGACAGCGATGGGTTCCCGCAGATCGACGGTGTTGCCCTTCCAGTGGAAGCGGAATGACTCGGGATCGTTCGGCGTGACCGGTGTGTGGAGTCTGACGCCGTAAACCCGGGAGATGTGAGGAGCCAAGGTCTCACGGACGCTATCCGGCCAGTTTTGCTTGGCCAGCAGCAGAAGCATTTGCGGAGCTTTGCCGGGGAGAAACTCGGCGATGGCTTTCATGAAATTCGGGTCGGCGCTGGTGAGCGGGGAGTCGAGCACGAATGACTGGTCACCGAGCAGCCGCACGCCAAGGCCGGCGGAGGTCATGTCCTCGTTGATCATGGTTCGCATTTCCGCGAGAGCGATGACGAACGCGAGATTGAGCACCTGTTGCTCACCGCCGCCCGGATTGGTGACGACCAGGTTGTTGCGGTCGTGCATGGAGGGAAGGAAGTTTTCCCGGTCGATCCATGCGGTGTTGCCGCTGGTGGCGACGCCGAAGTAGTGGGTGAGCCGTTCCTGGAGGATGCCGTGAACGGCCTGACGGAACTTGGTTTCGCCTTCGTTCAGCTTTTCCCGCAGCGTCTCGGCCATCTCGATGGCTTTGGCGATGCCCTCCATTTTATCGGGCTGCGGGGAGCTGGAGGAAAGTGTCCACGGTTCAGTGGGGTGGTTCGGTCAAAGGGAGAAGGAGATCCGCGATCCAGGCTGGCGCATGATTCAGGTCCTTTCGGATGGCCGGCCGGTCGGCGTCGGTAATTTGGCGGCGCAGGACAGCAAGGGCATGGTCATCGATTTGATCCTGGCCAAGATGACGAAGGGCTTGAATGAGCGTGCCGCTCTTCCGGCCGGCCGTGGCCATGTTCCGAGGGGTGGTGTGCTGGAGGTGGATCTCCCGCCTGCCGATCTTGACCTTGCGGGCCGGACCGTCGGTGAGGAAAACAATGCGGGAGGGCACTTGCTCGGATAGTCCCAGCACATTGGCGGCATACGCGCCGGAAGGCTGGAGGCGGATGGCATCCCTCACGACCAGCGCACGGGCGATGGCATCCGCAGAGGGAGCTACTGTGCCGAGCACGGAGTCTTGGAAATCATCCGCTCGAAACTCAGACGCTCGCCTGCCGGGGAAGTTGACGGCTACGGCATTTTCCGCGTCACCTAGAAATGCGAAGGGCCTCCGGATATTTCCAGAAGCCCAGCGCCGACCGGATATTTCCAATCCAACTTGCCCGCAACCTGCCACCGAGCCACTCGCCCGTCAAACCGAATTTCCGTCATTCAAATTTCTCGTTCCCAATGTCTCCATCAGCGTCAAATCCATTCCATACGTCCTGCGCGAGGATGCCAGCATCGAGACCTTGATCGGAGACTCGCCAAGTTAGGCGGCGCATTCGCCATCGGCCTGCTCGGTGCAAAGATCGGGGATGGGGATTTCGAGGACTTTAGCCTCATTCACACCATCGGCCAGACAATCGGCGGGTTGTTCGTAGCAACATTCGGCGCGTGGATCGTTTTCTGGTTTGTGGATGCCGTCTCCCGCAATGGCACCGCAGAACAGGGCGGGTCAGAACAAGCACCGGGTGAATTGTTCGTCACCGTGTTCGTGCTCATCTACCTCTGCATGGCCTTCGGCGGCCACTTCACCCCGGAGCCAACGGAAGATCCACGCGACCGCCCGAAAGGCTACGTGCCGTACGACCGGAGCGATGATTATTGAGCAGGTCGGAGTGCTGTAAAGTCGGAGCAGGACTGAAGGTCGCCGCAGATCCCTGCGATCATCAGACCAATTGCGTCTCCGGTGAGAAAGATGCCGCCGGTTCGCCGCTGGTATAAGCCAGAGTATAAAAGACGCCCTCCAATAATCCAACTCATTGATAATGAATTGGTCGGGCTGGCGGGATTCGAACCCACGACCCCCTGCCCCCCAGGCAGGTGCGCTACCAGACTGCGCTACAGCCCGTCTCGTCAACGGGTGGGGAAGGAAACAGGCGAAATGCGGATTGGCAAGCACGGAAAATCCTGACATCTCCCCTTTATGAATCGCATCAAAACCGCCATCGTTGGAGCCAGCGGCTACACCGGGATGGAATTGCTTCGCTTGCTGCTCGTCCATCCCGGAGTGGAGCTGGTTGCCGCCACCTCGCGTGCCGAGGCGGGGAAATCGCTGGGCGCGGTTTTCCCCCGCTTTCGCAAGGCACCGGGCGCGGAATTGATGTTCATGGAGCCGGACCCGGACGCCATCGCGGCCACCGGGGCACAAGCGGCTTTTCTCGCGCTCCCGCACGGAGTCGCGGCGGAAATTGCCCGCGCCTTGTTGGATCGCGGACTGAAGGTGATCGACCTCAGCGCGGATTTCCGCCTGCGCGATGCTGCGGTTTACGAGGAATTTTACGATCACCCGCACCCGGCGCCGGACTTGCTGGCGGAGGCGGTTTACGGCTTGCCGGAAATCCGCACGCCGGAAATCCAGGCGGCACGGTTGATTGCCGCGCCGGGTTGTTATCCGACGAGCATCCTGCTGCCCTTGCTGCCGCTGCTGCGCGAAAATCTAATCGACCCGGCCACCATCGTCGCCAACTCGATGAGCGGCGTCAGCGGGGCCGGACGCAAGGCCGACCTCAGCCTGCTGTTCTGCGAGTGCAACGAAAGCGCCCGTGCTTACGGCGTCCCGAAGCACCGCCATCTATCGGAAATCGAACAGGAACTCAGTCTCGCCGCCGCAGATAACGTGACCATCACCTTCATCCCGCACCTCATCCCGGTGAACTCCGGCATCGTCACCACCACCACCGCGAAGCTGCGTGATGGGGTCTCGCCGGATGCCATCGGCGCGGCGCTCGCACAGGCCTATAACAACTCCGCTTTCGTCCGCCTGCTCGGCCGTGGCGGTTGCGCGGACACCAAGAACGTCACCCGCACCAACTTCATCGACATCGGCTGGCAGCACGACCCGCGCACCGGCCGTGTGATCCTGATGAGCGCCGAGGACAACCTCGGAAAAGGTGCGGGCGGGCAAGCCGTGCAGTGTTTCAACCTGATCTTCGGCCTCAATCCCATTGATGGGTTGCAAAATTTTTAGGGAGAGCACAGTCTTCGCCGCTGTCCCTTTACACCTGCCATGGATCACCCATTCACCCGGATCAAAGGCGGCGTCGGCGCGCCCCTTGGATTTCTAACCAGTGCCGTGAGTTGCGGGATTAAAAACCCCGAGAGCAAGCGCCTCGACCTCGCCCTCATCTACTCGGAAAAGCCGTGCAGCTCCGCCGGCACTTTCACCACCAACCGGGTCAAAGCCGCGCCTGTCCGCGTCTCCCAGGCGAATCTCCGCAAGGGCGATCTCCGCGCCATCATCGCCAACTCCGGCAACGCCAACGCCTGCACCGGCGTCCAAGGCATCCACGACGCCAACTCGATGTGCGATGCCGTCGCCAAACCGCTCAAACTCAAGCGCTCGGAAATCGGCGTCGCCTCCACTGGCGTCATCGGCCTGCCCATGCCGATGGTTCGCGTCGAACCGAAATACGACGAATTGCTCGAACGCCTCGGCCCGAAAAACGGCTCGGACGTCGCCGCCGCCATCATCACCAGCGACACCCACGCCAAGGAAATCGCCATTTCCTTCGACGTCGGCGAGCACCGCGTCCGCCTCGGCGGCTGCGTCAAGGGAGCCGGCATGATTTCCCCCAGTATGGCCACCATGCTCTGCTTCATCACCACCGACGCCAACATCTCCAGCGACAACCTGCGCAAGGCCGTGCTCGAATGCGTCGAGGACAGCTTCAACCGCATCACCATCGACGGCGACATGTCCACCAACGACACCGTCCTCGTCCTCGCCAACGGCGCGGTCGGTATGCCGGCGATCCGCCGCAACAGCGCCAACTGCAAACAATTCCGCCACGCCATGCGCTGGCTCATGTTGGAGCTGGCCAAAGCCGTCGTCCGCGATGGCGAGCGGGTCACCAAATTCGTCACCGTGAAAGTCGAAGGTGCCCGCACCTATCTGGACGGGAAAAAAGTCGCCGAAGCCGTCTGCAAATCCGCCCTCGTCAAAGCTTCTTGGAACGGCGGCGATCCCAACTGGGGCCGCATCATCCACGCCGTCGGCTACTCGCGTGCCCGCATCCGCGAGGAACTCGTCGATATCCACATCGGCGGCAAAGCCGCCTGCCTCGGTGGCCTCCAGGCCGAGACGCCGATGGACGATCTTCGCGAGGCGGTCTCCCATCCCGAGTTCGAAATCACCATCAACCTTAACCAGGGCGAGGCCGATTACACCATGTATTCCAGCGACCTCTCGCCCGAGTATATCGACTTCAACCGCTCGGAATACGCGTATTGGAAACAAGCCCGCAAGGACGGGCTGGTGTGAATTTCTATCGGATGGACCCGCAGGTCAGATGTGAAACTCCCACGCGATGCCGATCGCTAACCGATGAGTGGCGACAAGAATGTCGCCACTCCTTATGTTCTATCAGCCTGGCAGCAGATCCTTCACCGCAGCGCGCTCTTCCAGCAGCTCGCCGATGGTGAGGTCGATCTTGCCCTGGCTGAAGGCATCGACAGGGAGGCCTTGGACGACTTCCCATTTGCCGCCCTCCAACGTGCGGATGGGCATCGAGGCCATGAGGCCTTTTTCAATGCCATACGATCCGTCCGAGCAGACGGCGACGGAATGCCAATCGCCGGCGGGAGTCGGGGTGATGAGGCTTTTCACGGTGTCCATGGCGGCATTCGCGGCAGAGGCGGCGGAAGATAGGCCGCGGGCTTTGATGACGGCGGCACCGCGCTGTTGGACAGTGGCGATGAATTCGCCCTTGAGCCACTCGTGGTCGGCGATGACTTCGGTGGCGGGGCGTCCGTCGATCTTGGCGTTGGTGAAATCCGGGTATTGGGTGGCGGAGTGGTTGCCCCAGATGCAGAGGTTGGTGACCTTGGATTGGTGGACGCCAGCTTTCTTGGCGAGCTGGCTTTTCGCGCGGTTTTCATCGAGCCGGGTCATCGCGAAGAAGCGGTCGGCGGGAATGCCGGCGGCGTTGTTCATGGCGATGAGGGCGTTGGTGTTGCAAGGATTTCCCACGACCAGGATGCGGACATCCTTGGCGGCGTTGCGGGCGATGGCTTGGCCCTGGCCGGTGAAGATCTTGCCGTTGATGCCTAGCAGATCGGCGCGTTCCATCCCGGCCTTGCGCGGCACTGAGCCGACGAGGAGACACCAGTTGGCATCCGCAAAGCCTTCGTCGAGATCGGCGGTGCCGACGACATCGTTGAGCAGCGGGAACGCGCAATCGTCGAGTTCCATGATCACGCCTGCTAGGGCGGGCAAGCCCGGCTCGATCTCGATCAGGCGGAGGTTGACCGGTTGGTCGGGACCGAAGACGAAGCCGGAAGCGATGCGGAACAGGAGTGAGTAGCCGATCTGGCCAGCGGCACCGGTGATGGAGACGGTAATTGGAGTTTTCATGGATTGAAATGCGAGTAGGCCGGGAGGCTAGGGAGCCGAAGTGGCGGGGTCAACTGGCAAGAAAAGGCGATCCTTTAGGAGGGTCGGACTTCGGCCCACCTGGCCGATGGGAAGATAAAAAGAGGAGCTTCGCACTTTCGATTTCCCACCCCATCGACTTCGTGGACGAGGGCGTCCACGCTCCTTACTCCTCACTGGTGCAGATATTGCCAGATGGCGTCGAACTGCTTCTTCGCGTCGCCGTCGAGCACGTCGGTGCGCTGGGATTTGTTGTCCAGCGAGTAGCGCGGCATCTTGGTGGCGGGCGCGACGGACTGCGGATGGTCCATCCAGCGGTGGAAATATTCCTCGCGGATGCGCGACGCGGTGAGCTTGAAATTGACGCCCTCGACCTCGAAGGCGGCGGTCGGTTTCTGGTCGCGGATGGCGTGGCAGGTGTCGCATCCGAAGCCGCCGGCGGTGACGAGATTCTTGCCGATTTCCGCGATGGCGGGATCCACCGTGACGACGACGGGCTTGTTAGGTTCGAGGCCATGGAGCCGGGAAAAGCCGTTGGCGAGCTGGCTGGCGTGGGTGCGGAACGACGGCATCCGCATGGCGAGCCACGGTCGGGGACGCGGCTCGGCGGTGCCGGCGATCATCGACTCGATGGCGGTGGTGTAGAGCATTTCCCCGGTGAAGGTGAGCTGCGGGCGGGTTTGATCGACGCGATCGTTGATCTTGGGCAGATGCGCGACGAGGGGCGTGGTCTCGGAATGGACGCTGGCTAACAGCGACTCGCGGCCGTCGATGGCGTGGCAGGCAGTGCAGCGGAGCGCTTCGGTTTGGCGCATCACATACTCGGCGGAAGTGTCGCGGCCAAGCGAGCTGGAGCCAGTCTTGGCGAAGGCGACTAGGGCGGCGCGGTCGTTGTCGTCGAGGTTCAGGTGCGGGGCCTTGCCGCGCTTTTCGGCGGGAGCGACGCAGCCGTTAGCCGCCCAGTCCTTTTTGAAAATCGCGTCCATGGAAGCGGGCGCGGTCTGCGGCGACATCGGCATTCCGGGGTGGCAAACGCCGCATTGGAGGGCTTCCGTGACCTTGGCACCGCGGGCAGAATCGCCTGCCGGAAACTCGGCGGCAGCCTTGGTTTCCTGGCCCATGGACGCTTGAGTCAGCCACGCGGCAATGCTGTTAGCCTCGGCATCGGACAGCCGGAAGTTCGGCATCTTCGTGAACGGGTTCACCGCGTCGGGCTGCTTGAGGAAAGCGACGAGAGTTCCGGGAAGATACTTGGACGCAACGTTGTTGAGCGGGACGCGGGCGGGATCGGCGATGCCCTTGTCGGGAGGATTGTGGCAGGCGATGCAGCCGAGTTCGTGGAAATGGACGCCACCTTCCTGCGCCAGCGCGGCATCTGGAGCCGGGGCGGCGGGAGCGCCGGTTTTCAACCCGACCAGATAGGCCGCTAGGTCGCTGGCCTGTTGGCGACCGGCTTCGGTCGTGGCATCCACCAGCGCGGGCATGCGGGTGGTGGGCTTGAGTGCGTGCGGTCCGGCGATCCAACGGCGCAGCCATTCCTCGCTGCTGCGGTCACCGGTGCCGAAGAGGATGGGCGCGATCTCGGCGGTTTCGGGCATCGGGGAAGCGCCGAAGCCGCCGCCAGAGCTGTGGCATTTCACGCAATTCTGGGTGGCGAAGAGAAAGCGTCCGCGGCGTTGCAACGCCCCGAGGATGGTGGCTTCCGAAGGTTCCGCCTTGAACGCGGATGGCGGGACGGTCTGGCGGGGAAATCCAGCTTCCTCCCAGAACAGCCGGAACGCCGCAGTGCCGTCCGGCTTGCTGGTGTAATTGAGCTCGAACTCGTGCTCGCCGGGATTGAGGCGGGTGGATTCCGAGGCTTTCCCTGATAGATCGGACTCGCGGGTCAGCACGTCCTTACCGGCGATTTTCAGGCTGGCAGCGCCATCGCCTTCGAAGGAAAAGACCAGCCGCTGGCGGCGCGGGATGACGAGCTTGCCTTTCCATACGGCCTGGAACGCGCCGGGTGTTAGGAAGGGCGTGGCGGGTTCGCCGGGCGCAAGGCTGAGGGCGGGAAAGCGGTCGGTGCGGGAGTCGGTGGCACCGTCGCGGGTGAAGGTGGCGGTTAGGTCGGCGTGGGCGGTGGCTAACAACATGAGCTGGAGCGAGACGCTCCAAGCACCGGCTGCGGCGAGACGCCGCAGCCACCTGCGACGGCCGTTAGTTTCCATAGACCGTCGCATAAAGCTCGCCTTTGATCACCTTGGCGTCCTTGTCTTCGAGGTCGTAGGTGACTTTCAAGGTCATGGCTGGCTTCATGCCGGCGAGGACGAGTTCGACGGTCTGGCCGTCGGGAAGCAGCTTGGCGGACTCGATGGCGACCGTGTCGTGTTTGCGATGGCCTTTGGATTCCTTTTCGAGGGCCATTTTTTCCGCGGCGGTGTCCGGGTGATCGACGGAAAACTCGCCGGAGCCGTATTGCGGGCCGCGGACGTAGTTCCAGCGCTCGGAACTGTAGCTGGCCACGTCTTGGGCGACTTCAGGATCGAGCTTGGAGGGGAATTTCAAGCGGATGCCGGTGGCGGTGTATTCGAGTTTTTCAGGAACCGGCACGATGACACCGGGGTTGTGGCGGATGCGCTGGAAGGCACACTCGGTGGCTGCGTTCGTCTGCCAACCGCGGAAGCCGAGCAGGTACATCGAGCCGTCTTTTTGGAAACGGGCGCGCATCGCCGACGACTGGATACTGATCGGTAATTTCACCACTCCGCCCTGGAGGGTTTGGCCGCGCGGCACGGTTAAAACCCGATAGATGCTGGATTGGCCGTAGGAAAGGTGGAGCAGCGTGCCAGCCGCCAGGCCGAAGTTCGCGCCATCCGGGACCCATGCCTGTGAGCCGCTGGAGTTGTCCACGGACATCGGCAGGAAGCACAGCGGCTCGGTGTACGGCGCGTCCTTGAGGGATTGGCGGGATGCCTCGGTGCCAAAGAAAACAGGAGCCGTGCCCAAGGTGTAATTGATCTTGCAGCACGGTTGGTTGGTGCCCTCGTTCTCGCCGGTGGTGAGTTCCCCGTTAGGTCCGACGCCGAGACCGCCCGGCGCGCGGAGGCCGGTGGCGACGACTTCGAGCTTTTTCCCGTCGGGTGAAACTTTCATGAGGGTGCCGTGGTTCGGCAGGATCTGGTCGAAGCCACGGCCGCCGCTGCGCACCGGCGCGGCTTTGTCGAAATAGAAATTCCCGGCCTTGTCGGTTTGCAGATCGAAGGCGAACTCGTGGAAATTCGGGGACACGATCACGTCGCGGTTGAAGACCTTGAAATAGTCCGTCTCGCCGTCGCCATTGAGGTCGATGAGCTGGGTGATCTGATCGCGCCCGTTGACGTGGATCACGCCATTGACGACCTTCAGGCCGAGGGTTTCAAACAGCCCGGAAGCAATGCGCTGCCATTTGAGCTTGCTCCAGTCCCCTTTCAAACCGCGGACGATCCAGACATCGCCGTTCCACGAACTCAGCGCGGCGGAATCCTCGTCGATGAAATCGAAGCCACCGAAACGCAGGTTGGCTTTCCACGGATTGTCGGTCGGCAGGGTGACGACATCGGTGACGTAGGGAGAATCCTTGTCGGCGGAAACGATGCCCTTGGTCTCAATGATTTCCGGATAGAGCGGGGCACCGCCGGAAACCAGAGCCTTGAAATCAGGTGCCGCAGCAGCCTTCGGTTCGATGTCGCGGGCCAAGGCTATTTGGAAAACCGCAGGACTTCCGCCCTTGGGTAATTTCGCGACCAAGCGGCCGGGATTTTTCGGATCGGCCCCTAGCTTCACGCCGCCGGTGGTGGTGACGCCAAGGCCGTCGGCGGATTTGGCTTTGTCGGGAAGAACGATGAAGTTTCCTTTTTCGTCCGCCACGCCAAGGTCGAGATCAGTGGCCCTGGCTGACACCTTGAACGAACGGGTGATCGTCGCTCCCTCACGGCTGACAGTTTCCAGGATTTCCGCGCCGTTCACGTTGTAGTTGAAGACGATTTTGTCGCCGTGGCGGTAGTAGCCTTTGAAGGTGGCGTGCTTGAGATTGCCGAAGCCCGGGATCTCGCGCTTGTCCTCGAAGGAGCCCGCAGGATCGGCCCAACCGGGGAGATCCGCCGTGTTGAAAATCGGCTTGTCGTCGCTGAGCGTGATCAGCACCGCGTGCTGTCCCGTCCATGGCGTGCCACCCCATTTCCAAGCGCCGTCGTACGCGGTGACGAGGCGCAAGGTCTCGGTGTCGAAGAGAGCATGATGCCCTTCCCCGAGGTCGAGCAGGATGCCCTTTTTCGCGGCGACCCTCTTGGTTCCTTGGAAGGTGTCTTCAAAGGTATTCGACCACGCGGGGCCGATCTTCATTTCTTGATACCACTGGGCGGACTGGACCCAGGCGGTGGTGACAGCGAGGCAGGCAAGTTGACGCAACATAAGCGCGAAGATACGAGCCGAAAACCAACGTTCTAGCATGGAATCCCCCCATGTCCGGTGGGTCTGGAAAAATCCTGCTTCCCCGACCGTCCGGCCGCCGTTTTACTCCGCGCATGATCGACATGCTGGTGCGACTTTACGCCTTGCCGGACCCGGCGGCCCTCTATGCAGCAACCGCCGCCCACGGGGTGACCCTACGGCGGGCGCGGGCTTTCGAGAAACACACGGTCGCGGCCTTCGCGAAAATGCATTTCTCGGAAAAATGGGTCAGCGAAGTGGACGTCGCGATGAGCCGCCAGCCGATCGCCTGCTTCATCGCCACCCGCGACAAACAGATCCTCGGCTTCGCGTGCTACGACACGACGCAGCGCGGATTTTTCGGCCCGACCGGGGTTGCGGAAGAGGCCCGCGGGCTGGGCTTGGGAAAAGCGTTGTTGTTCAAGGCGCTCGAAGGCTTGCGCGATATCGGTTACGCCTACGCGATCATCGGCGGCGTGGGACCGAAGGAATTTTACGCGAAAAACTGCGGCGCGATTGAAATCCCCGGCAGCGATCCGGGGACTTACGTGGATTTACTGCCGTAGCGGTGATCGCCGCTACACCGCGTGAATCCCGATCTGATGCTTCTCGCACAGCTCGGCGATCCGCTCTTTCTCCAACATCAACGTCTTCCCCGCCTCGATCGCGATGCACCCCACCCCGGCGGTGGCGCAGACCTCGATGGTTTGCGGCCCGATGACCGGCACGTCAAAGCGGAAATCCTGGTTCGGCTTGGAAACTTTAACTAACATTACGTCCTTGCCCCGGCCGAGTTCCCCGCCGCGCTTGATGCACGCGTTGGTGCCTTCAAAAGCCTCGGCGGCGAGGATCGTCCCGTGGCGGATCACCACGCTTTGGCCGATGTCCAACGCGCTCGTTTGTTTCGCGATCCGAAAGCCGAACTCGGCATCCGCAAGCTGGCGTTTTTTAAATGCAGGGCCACAGACCGGACCCGGTCCCGGCAAATGATCTTCGAGAAATGTCGTGGCGGGAAGCAGCGTGATTCCATCTTTCCCCAGCTCATCGGCGATCGCGCCGAAAATCGTTTCCGCATTCCGCGCCTTCAGCCGCGCCATCACCATCAACGCCCGCAGATCGGTCCGTAGTTCGAAGAGATTCTTCGGCGAAATCTGTCCCATCATCACCACCTCGTTGGCCCCTTCACGGCGGAAAAACTTGATCGGCTTGCTCAACTGCCCCACCCGGACCCATTCGGTCGCGTCCACCAAGCTCTCCAATTCCGGCCGGGTCTCGCCCGGAAACGCACACATCACCAAGCGGACTCCCGGCGACCGCCGCCGTGCCGCCGCGATGAAAATCTCCGGGTAAACGCCACTGCCGGCGATGATTCCAATGGTCCGGGGACTCGGGGTGGGAGAGGCCATGCTGCGTGTGTCGGGGAAAAAACCGGCTGTCGCAGTGAGTGAAAAGTAGCGGCTGTGGGACTCGAACCCACACTCGTTAGAACTCGATTTTGAGTCGAGCGCGTCTACCAATTCCGCCAAGCCGCCTTGGTGCGCGGCAGATTGCAGAGCCGGGCGGCGGAGGGCAAGCGGATTTCTGGCCAATCTGTCATAGGGGGGACATCTCCTCCTGCGGCACCCGTACTTTGGAGGAACCACGGATGGACGCGGCATTGGACCGGGCCTGGGGGGCTGGCGAAAATAGCCCACAAGAGCTTCTGCGGCTCTGGCCGTCCTCACGAGCCTTGGCCCAGCGCATCCCACTCTTTCTGGGAGGCTTTGGATTTCTGATACTCCATCAGCGTCTTCCAGTGTCCTTCTTTTTTCACGAGCAGCATCTCGAAGTGGATGTACTCTTGGTTGTGTTTCCCATCGGGGCCAACGCTTGAGTAGAGGAAAATCCCAGTTTCGTGCGCGGTGGTTTCATCACCGAGACGCTGGGAAAACCGAAACTTCACGCTGGCTTTCATCTCTCCCGACTTGGTGGCGATGAATTCCTTTTTCCAGCGAGCCAGCGCCTCCGAAAGGGGTGAACTGGATTTTTTGCTTCCTGAAACCAGCACTCCCTCCGGATGGCAGCTTGCCTCATAGGCCTCGAAATCCCCCTCGCCGACGGATCGCGAGATCTCGGCCCAGAAGGCGTCCAGCTCCACGACTCGTGGCCCCTTGGCATCGTCAGCGAAGGACAGATTCGAGCTGCAGAGAAAAGCTAGGACGGAGACGACAATGATGCGCTTCATGGTTTGAGATTTTAATCATAACCAAGTGTGTTGGCGAGCCTAGGATTTCCACATGAAGGGCGCTTTTGTGCGGCGACAATTGAGGCTGCCCCCTGACGACAATTAAAATGACCCATGATCGGGTAGTTTTTCGGGGTGAGGCGGCATGCCGTGTGACCGCTCCGCCCCCAATCTAAAGCGGCCCCCCCAGCGAATGCTCGTTTGTCGGGACCGCGGTAGGAACCGCCGTTGCCGGCGGCCCCCCGCGCAGATCCGTACGTGAAGAATTACCTCATACGGCTCTTGCCCATTCGCGTCAGGTTAAGGCTAGGATACCTGATTCTACGGGGGATTTCCGGGTTCGTTTGTCTCGTTCGACGTGCCTCGGGTCGGGATCAAATGCGTCTAACTCTGCCAGATCGCGGGCTTTGATCAGCCGCACGGCC
>JANMJJ010000136.1:0-36163 GCA_031371325.1 Akkermansiaceae bacterium
CGCCAACCTCCATCTCGCCACCGAGCAAAACCTGCTCATCATCCCGGTCCTCAACAAGATCGACCTGCCCGCCGCCGACGTCGCGAAATGCAAAAAGCAGCTTGAGGAAATCCTTTGCATCCCCGCCGAGGATTGCATTCCCGCTTCCGCCAAGGCCGGCATCGGCATCGAGGAAATCCTTGAAGCCATCGTGGCCCGCGTGCCCGCACCGGTGGAAAATCCCGACAAACTACTACGTTGCTCGGTCTTCGATTCCCTCTACGACACCTACCGCGGCGTGGTCTCTTACGTCCGGGTGTTTTCCGGCACCGTTAGAAAAGGTCAGCGCGTGCGGCTCATGGCCACCGGCAAGACTTACGAGGTCAAGGAAGTCGGCGTCTTCACTCCGAAAATGAGTGTCCGCGAAGTTCTATCCGCAGGCGATGTCGGCTACGTCATCGCCAACATGAAGGCGGCCAGTGAGGTGAAAGTCGGCGATACGATGACCGACAACACCCACCCTTGCCCCGAGGCGCTTCCCGGCTACAAGGAAATCCAGCCGATGGTTTTCTCCGGCATCTATCCGGTGGATTCCTCAGACTACGAGGCACTCAAGCTCGCCATGGGCAAGCTCCAAATCAACGACCCCGCCTTCACCTATGCGTCCGAAAGCTCGACCGCGCTCGGCTTCGGTTTCCGCTGCGGCTTCCTCGGCCTGCTGCACATGGAAATCATCCAGGAGCGCCTGCGCCGCGAGTTCGACATGGACGTCATCTCCACCTATCCGTCGGTGATCTATCATGTTTCCATGACCGACGGCACCGAGATGATCGTCGATAACCCGACGCTTTTCCCCGACCCACAAGGCATCCAGGAAATCCGCGAGCCGGTCGTGAATGTCTTCATCATGGTCCCCGGCGAATACATCGGCGACATGATGCAACTCGTCCTCGAAAAACGCGGCGATGTGACTAACACGGAAACCATTGACGACACCCGCGTGATGCTTTCCTGTGTTCTGCCGCTCTCAGAAATCCTCGTCGATTTCAACGATCGCCTCAAGTCAATGACCCGCGGTTACGGCTCGATGGACTATGAACACGCTGGCTACCGCGCTGCGAAGATGGTCAAGATGGACATGCTCATCGCCGGCGATCCGGTCGAGGCATTTTCCACCATCGTCCACCGCGACAAGGCCGAGACTTACGGTCGTTCGCTCGCCGCCAAGCTCAAAGACGTCATCCCATCGCACCTCTTCGTCGTCGCCATCCAAGCCGCCGTCGGCGGCAAGATCGTCGCCCGGGAATCCATTTCCGCCATGCGCAAGAACGTCACCGCCAAGTGTTACGGCGGCGACATCTCCCGGAAGCGCAAGCTGCTAGAGAAGCAGAAGGAAGGCAAAAAGAAGATGAAGCTCTTCGGCAAGGTGAACATCCCGCAAGACGCATTTATCAAAGTGCTGAAGAGTGGGGATTGAGAGCATTGTGGTTGCTGCGTCCTGCCGCAACCACGCGCTGATCCTCATCGGAAACAGCCTATCACCCCGTTAGAACTTCCAACTGCAACCCAGCGTGAAGCCCAGCGCGTCGATCCCCGGATTCGGATCGGTGAGGCCGAGGTTCGAGTGGTGGATGAAGTAGAGGCCGCCGAGGATCGAAATGTCCTTGGTGATCTTCTGGCGCAGACCGAGCTGGCTGAACCAGTTGAAGGTGAAGTCCTGGCCCATGCCCTGTTCGCCGCCGGAGCTGTTGGTCCAACCGAAGCCGCCGCCGATCGAGAAAAACGCGGAGGTCTTTTGCGAGGGAAACCAATACTCGATGGACGGCGCCGCGGCGAGTCCCAGATAGGTGTCTTCCGGGCCGTGGGTGATCGCTTCGAACAACGCGGAAAAGCGGTTTCTAACGACCAGTTTGGCACCGGCCTCGTCTTCCCACAAGGTCCACGCGACGGGCGAACGGAGGGTCAGTTGGGTGGGGATGATTTCGTAATCAATGTCCGTGTTGTGGCCGACGTTCCAGAGGTAGCCGCTTTCCAAGGTCCATTCCCAGGTGTCCGATTCATGGGCAAAGGCGGGAACGGTCAGCAGGCTCAGCAGGGCGAGTGTCTTCATGGGCCTTGGACTATCGGGGCTCAATCTGCCAGTCGAGCAAGATCCCAAAAATGGAGCGCTGACTTTAGCCCAATGCCTTTAAGGATTGGATTGTCGCATTTTTTAGGTGGAAGGATTCGACCCCGGCAGCGGGTCACAGAATGCGTGGTGATCCGTGGCACGTCCGACGTTTCTGGCACACCTTTCAGGGTGCAAATTCATTGGGAATAGGCACCCGGGGTGGTCGTCGCTATCGCTCTTCGACCTCGGGCTACCGTCTGTGATCCCTAACGGGATAAAGAAAATTGCCCGGAACATTTCCAATCCTTAACGGCATTGGACTGAAGTCAGCGCTCCGTTTACCTCTCGCTCATGTCCTTGCGGCTCGCCTCGACTATCTTGATGTGGCGCAGGTCGTTGATGGGGTTTCGCTGTCCTGATTGAGGCCGCAGGGCCAAAAGGGCATGCGGTCGGCGTGGAGAACGGCGTCCTTGCCATCGAATTCGCGGAGCTGCTCGAGGGCGCATTTCCCGGTCCACAGGCCACTTGTCGGAGCCGCCCGAGAGGAGCGCAGAAATGATGAGGCCCACTATCGCGTGGCGGGATTGCCGGATCATAGCGCGGAAAGCGGCTTTGACGGGAGGCCGATCTAGCGGCAGTCTTCGAATCTCATGACCGCTCAGGAAGCCCTTGTCGCCCTCAACATGTTGCCGAAAATCGGACCGGTGCGGGTCCGGCGTTTGCTCGAAGCATTCGGCGACAATCCGGCTGCCATCCTCGGCGCGGCCAAGGACCGGTTGATGCGGGTGGACAGCATCGGCGAGGAAACGGCGAAAATCCTCCACGCCTGGCAAGACCACGCCGATCCCGCCACCGAGCTGCGCGAAGCCGCCGAACGCGGGATTGCCATCGTCACCCAGGACGACGCGGACTATCCGTCCCCGCTGCGCGAAGCCTACGATCCGCCGCTACTGCTTTACGTTTGGGGAAAACTGGAGGCGCGGGACAAACACGCCATCAGCATCGTCGGCTCGCGGCGGGCCACCCATTACGGCACGCAGGCGACCAAGAAACTTGCCTACCAGATCGCGCAAGCCGGCTTCACCATCATTTCCGGGCTCGCCCGTGGCATCGACACCGCCGCGCACGAAGCCGCCGTCGCCGCAAACGGTCGCACCATCGCGGTGCTCGGCTCCGGCCTCGCCAAGCTTTTCCCGCAGGAAAATCTCGCGCTTGCGGAGAAAATCGCCTCCGGCTTCGGCGCGGTGGTTTCCGAGTTTCCGCTGCACACCTCGCCGGATAAGCAAACGTTCCCGATGCGCAACCGGATCGTCGCCGCTTGGGCGCGCGCCGTGCTCGTCGTCGAGTGCCCGGCGTGGTCCGGCTCTCTCATCACTGCGAATCTCGCCTCCGAATACGGAAAGCCGATTTTCGCCGTGCCCGGGCCGATCGACAAGCCGACGTCCGCCGGTTGCAACCAGCTCATCCGCGACGGTGCCACGCTCGTCGCCGATGCCAGCCACCTGCTCGACGACCTCGGCGAACTCCCTTTCGCCCGCCAAGCCACCAGCGCGCAACCCGCTGCGGACATCCCCGAACTGCCGGAAGAAGAAGCCGCCGTTTTCGCGGCGGTGACCACGGATGAATCGGCCGTGGACCGGATCATCGAGCGCAGCGGCCTGCCCGCGCATGTGGTCACGGCGAATTTAATGAAGCTGGAAATGCGCAGGCTGGTGCGGGCGTTTCCGGGGTTTAGATACGCACGCCGATGAATGACGCACTTGAAAATGTGTCCCGACTGTCTCAGTCGGGAGCAAGATCCGGCTGAGACAGCCAGAACACGTTGTCGGAAGCCTCATTTCACCGGGTAACAGCCAACCACGAAATCCACAATCGGCTTCGGGTCAGGCAGGCTGTGCGGGTGGTGCTTACCACCGGGCTTGCGGATCACCTGAATTTCCCCACCGAGCGCTTGGTAGCGTTTTTCGACAATGTCGATATTTTCGCTGAGCGGAACGGCTTCATCGGCAGCCCCGACGACGGCGAAAATCGGAACCCGCGCTTTGGCAAGCGGAGCGAGGGTGTCCACGGGATTTTTATCATAAACCATGGCTTGCGCTTCGGTCAGACCATAAACTTTCAGCAAATTTTGCCAATCCGAGGGCGAGCCTAGCCCCACACCTTTACCGCCAGGCCAGCTTTTAAAATCGCAAACCGGCGCATCGACGTAAAGTCCGGCGACCTGATTCGGCCGCTGCGTCGCCCAATTGAAGGCGAACAAGCCGCCGCGACTGAAGCCTTCGAGGACGACCTTTTCTGACAGCCCGTAAGTTTTCGTGAGAGAGTCGTAAAACCCATTCATGGCCTCGGTCGCGACGGGTGCGCCATAGAGGTTTTGCAGATCGAGATAGGCGACGTGGAACCCGAGCCCAAGCAAGGCGAGGTCTCCCTGCGGCTCGTGGCCGAAGAACTCGGTGCGCCAGATCCACGGGTTGCCGGGGGCCGGAGTTTTCGGGCGGACCAGCAACCCGGCACGGCCCGCGACGGCGAAATCAAGGCGTTGATAACCATTCCAGTCGGAAACTACCGGGGTCGCGGCGCGATAATCGTCCATCAGTTTCGCGGCTTGGGCATCGGCTTGATCCATGGGCAATCCGTGAGGGATACCAGGCCGGGTGTGGCGAGTGTGGGTGAGCCAAGCGAGTTTGAGCAGTTCACTCCGGCGGCTGAGGATGGTGAGAGCTTCGTTTTCGGGAACTGCGGGCGTCCCGGGGAGTTTCAAGAGCGGCCAGAGTTGGCGGGTGATGGAGTTGGCGATGAAACGGTGGCCTTCCTCGTCGGGATGGATGCCGTCCCTCGCGTAGATGAATTGCGGGTTCCGGGCTTTTTCGGCGGCGACCGCTTGTTTGAGATCCGGGCGAATGTCGATGACCTGCCAGCCGTCGGCGCGGCGGGAGACGAGCCAGTCGCCGTAAGCGTCGAGCACTGCGTCATAGTGGTTCGGATCGACCGCAGGCTTATCGGCGTTGTGGAGGGGAGGCGTGATAAAAATGATTTTTCCGCCCTGGTTCTCAACGTCGGACTTCAATTTCACGATGCCGTCTTGGAAAGCCTTCATCCGGATGGCGTCGAGTGGCAGGTAGATGCCGTCGTTCATGCCGTAACAGGCGAGGACCAGGCTCGGCGTGAAGGCATCGAGAATGCGCGGCAGCCGCTCGTGGAGGCAGGGACGGGGAAATTTCCCTCCGGCGTGGCCCTCTTCCGAGAGCCCGGAGACCGTTTCGCTGCTGAGGCCGAAGTTGACGCTTTCCGCCGTCGCGAACTCCGGGCTCGCCCGCAGCGCACCTTCAACCCGCGTCGCCCAGCGGCCATCGTAGGTGATGCTGTCCCCCAGAATCGCGACGCGCGCCGGGGCTGCTTGGCCGTGGAGAGCGAGGAGCAGCGGCGCGAACAAACGTATCAAAAAATAGATGGCGCGGGCCATGAGTTTAAGGCTCTTAAACCGAATCCCCGAGTCGCAACTTTCATCAAAATAGATCCCGACTCGCTAAACCCGGAGCAAGATCCGACTGAGACCTCCACAACAGCTTGGATCCGATTCCTCTGAAAA
Organism: Akkermansiaceae bacterium; assembly: GCA_031371325.1. Classification (GTDB taxonomy): domain Bacteria; phylum Verrucomicrobiota; class Verrucomicrobiia; order Verrucomicrobiales; family Akkermansiaceae; genus Luteolibacter. The sequence continues at coordinate 5,679 of JANMJJ010000136.1, forward strand.
TTTACCAATCGGCTTGCCAAGTCCAGCCCCGCAAGCCTAGTCCCTCAACCCACAGCCGCTTAACGGCCCTCTTTCACCATGGGAAAAACACTCATCATCGCCGAGAAACCCAGCGTCATGACCGACCTGAGCAAGGTTCTCACCAAAGTGCTCGGCAAATTCGAGAAAAACGGCTCCGGCCGCGATATTTTCTTCGAAAACGACACCGCCATCATCACCTCCGCCGTCGGCCATCTCGTCGAGCTGCGCATGCCGATGGGTCCGAATGGTAAAAAACTCGCTTGGAATTTCAGCGTCCTCCCCGCCATTCCAGACAAGTTCACCCTCGACCCGATCCCGGACTCCGAGGCCCGCCTCAAGCAGGTCCTCAAGCTCGCCAAACGCAAGGACGTCGATCTCATCATCAACGCCTGCGACGCCGGCCGGGAAGGTGAACTCATCTTCCGCTACATCATGGAAATCGGCGAAATCACCAAGCCGGTGAAACGCCTGTGGATGCAGTCGATGACCAACAACTCGATCCTCGAGGCCTGGGAAAACCTCCGCCCCGGCGAGCAAATGAAACCACTCGCCGATGCCGCGAAGTGCCGCTCCGAGTCGGATTGGCTGGTCGGCCTCAACGCCACCCGCGCCCTCACTTGCTTCAATTCCCGCCACGGCGGCTTCAACATCACCGCCGCCGGCCGCGTCCAAACGCCGACGCTCGCCATCCTCGCCCAACGCGAAGCCGAGATCCAAGCGTTCCGGCCGACGCCGTATTTCGAAGTCCACGCGACCTTCGGCGTGCAGGCTGGCGAATACCTCGGGAAATGGATCGACGAAGCCTGGAAAAAGGACGAAGCCGCCCCGCTCTCCAAGCCCGAGCGCATCTGGGACCAACTCACCGCCGAGGCCATCCAGGCCCGTTGCCAAGGCAAGACCGGCAAGGTTTCCGAGGAAAAAAAGGCCAACACCCAGATTTCCCCGCAGCTTTACGACCTCACCACGCTGCAACGTGAAGCGCCGTTTTCCGCCAAGGGCACCCTCCAGATCGCCCAGGCGCTTTATGAAAAGCACAAGATGATCACCTACCCGCGGACCGATTCGCGGTATTTGCCGGAGGACTACACTGCCAACGTCCGCGAAACGATGCAGGACGTGGGCAACAGCGATCTCGACGTCGCGAAATACGCCAAAGCCGTGCTCACCGGCAGTTCCGACAACGGCCCGCGCCTCCACAAGTCACGCCGCATCTTCGACAGTAAAAAAGTCTCGGATCACTTTGCCATCATCCCGACCGGCAAGTTTTCCAAACTCAGCGAGGCCGAGCAAAAACTCTACGACATGATCGTCAAGCGCTTCATCGCCGTCTTTTACCCGTCCGCCGAGTTCGAACAAACGACCCGCCTGACCCGCATCGAGCAGGATTGCTTCAAAACGGAAGGCCGCATCCTGGTGAAACCCGGCTGGCTCGAAGTCTATGGCCGTCGCCCCGGTGTCGCCGCCGGGAAGGACGAACTTTGCCCGGTCCACGCCGGTGAAATTGCGAACGCCGAATCCGTCGAAGTCCACGCCGAGGAAACCAAGCCACCCGCCCGGATGACCGAGTCCACGCTTCTATCAGCGATGGAAGGTGCCGGCAAACTCATCGACGACGAAGCGCTCCGCGAAGCCATGGCCGAGCGCGGCCTCGGCACTCCCGCCACCCGCGCCGCGACCATCGAAGGCCTCATCTCCCAGAAATACCTCGCCCGCGAAGGCCGCGAGCTGTTCGTTTCCGGCAGCGGCATGCGCCTCATTTCCCTCGTCCGCGAGATGGAAATCGAAGGTCTCTACTCACCCAAGCTCACCGGCGACTGGGAATTCAAACTCCGCCAAATGGAGTATGGCAACCTCCAGCGCGACGATTTCATGAAGGAGATTATCTCCTACACCAACGAGATCTGCAGCAAAGCCCGCCAAGCCGCCGACCTCGCGAAAAGCGAAGTTTTCGCCGACCTCAAAGTCGCCTGCCCGATCTGCGGTGCCGCCAACCTCAAGCAAACCGAGGCCACCTACGAATGCCGCGAGCCTGAATGCAAATTCAAGGCCAAAAAACACATCGCCGGTCGCCTGCTCGCCGAGGAGGAAGCCATCCAACTCTTCACCAAGAAATTCGTCGGCCCGCTCACCGGCTTCCGCTCGAAGTTCAACAAACCCTTCGACGCCGGACTCGAACTCGACGCAAAATTCAAGATCAACTTCGTCTTCGAAAACGACGACCGCGACGGCCCGCCGGAACTCACCGAAGAACATTTCATCGGCGACGCCAAGACCGAGGATGGCAAGTCCTACAAGGTTTACGCCACTGACAAAGCCTACCACGTCCCCGAGATCGTCACCAAAAAGGACCCGCACGGCATCCGCATCGGCAAGTCCATCCTCCAGTGCGAAATCCCCGCCGACCAGATGCTCAAGCTCATCGCCACCGGCAAGACCGACGTCCTCAAAGGCTTCGTCTCCAACCGCACCAAGCGCAAATTCGACGCCCACCTCACCTTCGACGTGAAAGACGGCAAGATCGGCTTCGACTTCCCGCCGCGCCCCGTGAAAAAAGTCGCCGCCAAGAAGACCGCGAAGGCGAAGGAATAGGGAGGGTCGACTTTCAGTCGACCCGGGTGGACGGAAGGTCCACCCTCCTTACGCTGCTCTCTTGATTTCGGCCTTTGCGAGTCATCACATCGCGTATATACTCCCCGCATGAAGACCAAAGTTTTCAAGTCGGGAAACTCCTTGGCAATCCGTCTGCCCAAGGAACTGGAACTCCCCTGCGGAGAAGTCTCGATCCGGCGTGAAGGCAAAATGATCGTCATCGAAGAGCTCTCGGCATCCGGCTGGCCCGAAGGGTTTTTCGAAGACATCCTGATTTCCCGGGATGACTTCGGACGCGAACCAATCCACTACGAGGAAAAATCGCTGTGAGATTCCTGCTCGACACCAATGTCTGCATTGACGTGCTGCGGGGACACCCTGACGTGGTGGCGCGGTTCCGGGAGCATTCGCCCGAAGAATTGCGTGTATCCTCAGTCACGGTTTTCGAGCTGGTCCAAGGTGCTGGCCGCGCGCCGGCACAGCATCGCGCAAACGAGGACCGGAAAGTAAGTATGTTCCTGGCCAAAATTCAATCGCTCGATTTCGATCGGAATTGCGCCCGAATTGCCGGGGACATCAACGCCGGACTTTTGAACAACGGCACTCCCGTCGGGATTATGGATGTGTTCATTGCCGCCACGGCAGCGATTTGGGACCTGCCAGTGGTGACCAGCAACACCCGGGATTTCTCCAGAATCGCAGGTCTGCGAATGATCGACTGGCGAGAAGGAGAAGCGTGAGCGTTGGTGGCGAATTCGATTGTGCTCACCCCGCAACCGCCGACGATACGCCAAACGCTGGCGTGCCATGTCCCCCACCGACCCTACAAGTTTGACGACGCTGTTGGAGGCGCAGCGCTCCGCGTTTCTCCGTGATGGTCCGCCGCCTCTCGCGCAACGGCGCGAACACTTGGAACTTCTCGCGAAAGCCATCCAAGACCATCGTGAAAAACTGGTGAAATCTATCAGCGACGATTTCGGCCACCGAGCGCGGCAGGAAACCTGGTGCTTGGAACTGATGCCCGTCGTGCAAGGGATCCGCCATCTCCAGCGCCATTTGGGAAAATGGATGCGACCGGAGCGACGGCGCGTGGAGTTGGCGTTCATGCCGGCCTCGAACCGTGTCATCTATCAGCCGCTGGGTGTTGTAGGGATCATCTCGCCGTGGAACTACCCGGTCGCGCTCGCGTTGATGCCGCTGGCCGCTGCGCTCGCGGCAGGCAACCGCGCGATGCTCAAGCCCTCGGAATTGACACCTGCCACTTCGGCGCTCTTGGGTTCGATGTTGGGAGGGATTTTCGCCGACGACCGGGTGGCGGTCGTCGCCGGCGATGCCACCGTGGCGGCGGAATTTTCAAACCTGCCGTTCGATCACCTGCTGTTCACCGGCAGCACGACGGTCGGCCGCAAGGTGATGCGGTCGGCCAGTGACAATCTGGTGCCGGTCACGCTCGAGCTGGGCGGCAAATCGCCGGCGATCATCGGTCGCGGCTCGCCACTGAAACGCGCGGTGCACCGCATCGCCTAGGGCAACCTTGCCAATGCCGGGCAAACTTGTATCGCGCCAGACTAGGTGTTGGTCGCGGAGGACGAGATCGGGGATGCCATCGCCTACATCAATGCGCGGCCCCGGCCGCTGGCCCTCTATCATTTCGGCCCGGACAGCCATGACCGCCGCCAAGTCCTGGAGCGCACCACTTCCGGCGGCGTCGCCCTCGACGACACTCTGTTGCAATACGCCCAAGACGATCTTCCGTTCGGCGGTGTCGGTGCGAGTGGGATGGGGGCCTATCACGGCCATGAAGGTTTCAAGACGCTGAGCCACGCGAAGGGAGTCTTCAAACAGGCAACCTTCAATGGCATGGACCTCATCCGTCCACCGTTCGGCAAAGGGTTCGAGCTGGCGATGAAATGGCTGTTCCGTTAGCCGCCTCATTCTGGCAGCGAGATAACCGGCGGCTGGCCACCCCAGACCGGATGGTCCGGATCCAGCAGGTTTTTCCCATCCAACATCACTTGCCCGGATTGGCCGTCAATCGGCAGGGATTTAACGCTGCTGTCCGTCCATAATATCACCGCCTTGCCATCGAACGGATTCGGGTCGAATCGGGTGGTTCCGGAGATCAGCGGGGTGATGGCGATCGGGCGGGCGACCTGGTCGGTGGTGACGAGGTTGCCGATATAGGCGAATCCGCACTCGCCCCGATCCAGTGCGTTATCGCCATCGATCAGATTGTCCGGGTTGTGAATCCCGGGGACGTGCGCGGAGAACTGGGTTTCCGATTGGACGATCCCGGAACGGATCAGTTGGCGGAAGCGGTCATTAGCCGTGTTGCCGGTGATTTGTTCGGTTTTAGTCTCGTCGGCGACAGCTTTCGCGGTGGCATCATCCGGGTAGCTTCCGTATTCCTCCTTGAACTCGAAAAGCGCCACGCCGAACGACCGGGCATTGCTAACCGCTTCCGTTTGATCGGCCTTCTTGCGCTGGCGGATCACCAGCGGAGCTGTTAGTCAGGCGAGCACCGCGATCACCAGGATACAAAACCCGAGGTAACCGGTCACCAGGCCCGCGATGGCAAGTCCGCCGCCGGATTGCGCGCCTGCCGAACGCTTGATTTTTCCCAGCGAGAGGTGGCCACAAATGACCGCAGGAATGGCCGTCAGACCGGCGGTGGGAAGCGCCAGAATCCCGAGGACGAGACTCCAGATCGCGAGCCCGGACGTCCGGGTGACCGATGGATTCGTGACGGTGGCGCCGGGCAGGTTGTCGCCAATGCCGGGAACTGTGGACAGTGGCAGCCAACCCGCGGCGCCTTCGTACCACGCGAGTTCCGACGGCTGATAGGTTCCGTTGGCCAGACCGGCCCGAACTTGGTCCGCGGCGAACGGGCCGCATTGCAGACCTTGGTGTTGGATGAAGATTTGCATGATGGAAACTGGCGCGGTCATCCGCAGCACTCGTTAGACTGCGGATCGCTCCCGGTCACTGCAAGATGAAAGTCGCCGGGTTGCGAGGCGGTTCTTTTGCTTGATTTGGAAATTCCGGTGGACAAGCTCGCGTAACCAAAACCCACCATGCGCCTTCCCATCCTCCTCGCCCTCGCCGCAAATCTATCCGCCGCGCCGATTCCCGAAGCCGCCTTCGAGAACGGCCTCGCGATCGGCTGCCAGGCGTACTCCTTCAAGGAATTCAGCGCCTTCGAAGCCATCGCCAAAACCAAGGAGGCAGGTGGCACGATCATCGAGTTTTACCCCGGCCAAGCGTTGCGGCCGAACTCGACCAGCGTGGTTTCCCACAACGCCAGCGCCGCCGACATCAAGGCGCTCAAGGACGAATGCGCACGCCAGGGCATTTTCCCGGTGAACTACGGCGTCGTGGCCGCCACCAATGCTGCGGAGATCCACAAAATCATGGAGTTCGCGAAAACCATGGGCCTCTACAGCGTTTGCACCGAGTCCACCGAACTGGTGGCCGAGTGGGAAAAGGCGGTGAAGGAATTCGACATCAAGGTCGCCTTTCACGAGCACGGCGGCTCGATGTCGAACCCGAAATACAAGGTCTGGAATCCGCTCTACATTCTCGGTGTCGTCGAGAGCCGCGATCCGCGCATCGGTGCCTGCGCCGACCTCGGCCACTGGTGTACGTCCGGTTTAAAACCCATCGACTGCCTGCGCATCCTCAACGGCCACATCATCAGCGTCCACCTCAAGGACAAATCCGAGTTCGGCGAAAAGGGCATCGTCGTCCCCGCCGGCAAGGGCATCGTCGATGTCTCCGCCTGCATCGCCGAGCTGAAAAAACAGGGTTTCAAAGGCCACTTCTCCATCGAGCATGAAAACGATTGGAAAGACAGCGTCCCGAAGATCAAGGAAAGCATCGGGTTCACCAAAGCCGAGTGGGCGAAATAGGGCGGCCTGCGGCAACGTGACGCGAAATTGAACGAAATTTCGAAGCGCTTTGACACCGCGTTTCCGATCCTGCATGTTCCTCGTCATGCAAGCCATGCAATTCGAGCAATCCGTCGTTTCCATTTTGAAACGCGACAAACGATTTGATCCGCATGCCTATTTCTTTCTCAAGGACGCCTTGGATTTCACGCTGAAGCGGATCGCCGAATCCAACGGCGGCCAAGCGCGTCATGTCAGCGGGCCGGAACTGCTGGCCGGTTGCCGGGATTACGCGCTCGAGCAATTCGGGCCGATGGCTTCTACCCTCATGAACGAGTGGAGCATCCGCAAATGCCAAGACTTGGGAGACATGGTTTTCCACCTCATCGAGGAGCAGGTCTTCGGCAAACAAGACTCGGATAAAAAGGAGGACTTCTCCGAGGTGTTCGATTTCCAAGCGTCGCTGATCACACCGTTCGTGCCCGCGAAACGCAAGACCGCCAGCCCGGGAAAAGCCAGCCGTGGCGAGCGCGTGGTTTCCTAACACTCCCCCGCCGGCGAAACATTCGGCAACGGCGGTGGCATCCATTTCGGGGCTTTCGGCGTCACATCCATCCGCACCGCGATGATTGCGAGGCCGATCAGTCCCAGCGCACCACCCCAGCCGACGGTGACCGCCGTTACCAGCCCGAGGACGAACGGCGCGAACACCATCAGCCCGAGGATCATCCCGCTCGGGTTCATTTCGTAGGTCAGGAGCGACAGCCGCAAGCGAGAGCGGGCAAGCGCCAATCCGACCAGTGTGTAGGCGATCACCGCCGTCAGGGCGGTGATGTGATAGAGCCAGCCGCAGCCGGCGGTTCTCGCGCCGATCCCGAACAGCGGTGCGGCACAGCCCGCGAACATCGACAGGAAATAGAGCGCCAACACCGCCACCCGCACGCCGATCCGCTTGAACGCCGATACGCCGATCGCTCCCGCGCTAACCATCGCGGAGCCGCCTAGAATCGTTCCCGCACAAGCCGCCTCATGCCACCACTCGATGCCGCCGACCATGTAGCGCACCACCACGTAGGGCAGCAGGGAAACGAAGGTGAGCGCGCAAAGTCCCCACAGCGTAATGAATTTCCCGCTGACGACTTTCCAGCGGTCCAGCTTGGTGAGCAGGAGCAATTCATGATTTCCTTCCTCGAGTTCCTGGCCCATCAGGATCACCCCGCCCATCGGCATGATCACCAGGCAGATCGCAGCAACGACCATCCAGAACGGGCCGGAAGTCCCTAGCAGCCAGAGGTTCAACATGCCGGTGTAGGGCGTGCTCTCCGCCGCGTGACCCAACTGGAATTCCACCGCCATCGCCACCACCGCGAACAACTGAATGGCCAAAAACGGATAGACGAAACTGCTGCGGCGCAAACTCTGCCGCAGCTCCTTCGCCGTCATCGGGTCGAACCCCTCGGGCAGATCGTTTTTCCATACGGATTCCAACGCAGGGGAAACATGGCAGCTCACTCACCGCAGCGCAAGCCGGCGGGTAATTATGGGGGATTGGACATTTTTGTCCGCCCCCGAATGTCTTGCTCGCCGCTGGACGGGTGGCGAGTCCGGCGTATCTTGGCACCATGGCCCTTGAAACCCGCAACGTCCTCGGCTCCGTCCTCCAACCGTGCTCGCGCGACCCGCTCACCGGCTGGAATCGCGACGGTTGCTGCCGCACCGGCGCGGGCGATCACGGCCTCCATGTCGTCTGCGTCCGGGTGACCGACGGGTTTCTCCAATTCTCCAAACTCAGCGGCAATGACCTGAGCACGCCCCGCCCGGAATACGGCTTCCCGGGCCTCAAACCGGGAAACCAATGGTGCCTTTGTGCGTCCCGCTGGCAGGATGCCTTCGAAGCCGGATTCGCGCCCGACGTGGTGCTTGAAGCCACCCACGAATCGGCGCTGGAGTTCATCGACCTGGCGAGCCTGAAGCTGCATGCTTGTTAGGGTGGACGGTCCGCGCCTCCAGATACCTCCAGCACAGCCAGGCCAAGCCCCACGACGTGAGGCCGAAGACCCCCAGCCGCAGCGCCTGCCACGGACCGGTTAGAAGCCACAGCCACGGCAGCACAAATCCCAAAAACAAAGGCACCGGCGTGTGGAACAGGTACAAGCCGAAGCTCAAGCGCCCGACATGTTGCACCGCCGGATGATCCAAAATTTTTTCCCGAACTCCGCCGAAGCCCGCCAAGGTGGAGGAAATCAACCCCGCGAAAACCACCGAGACCAAGGTCTGTTGGAGATAGCGGAACCCTTCCAACGGCTGCTTCATTTCATTGAAAGTGTAGAGCACCGCATAACCGGCGAACGCGATCCAGGCCGCCCGGGTCAACCGCGTGTCCCCCGCATTCAGCCCCCGCTCCATCGCGAGGGCCAGCAGAGCCCCGACCCCGAAATAGTCCATCGCCGTGGCGGTGATCGCCTCGCTGTGATGGATCCCCGGAAACCGTTGCGCCAGGATCATCCGGGACAAGGGACCCAGCGCCACGAAAACCAGGAACACCGGCCCCAGCAGTTTCCTCGGGATCAGGAACACCACCAGCGGCCAGATCAGATAGAACTGGATCTGGACCGCCAGCGTCCAGTAGTGCGCCGTCCCCGAGGGCCACCCGTCCATGAAGGCCATGTGGAAATTCGACCAATGCCCGAAGTACGCCAGCCAGTGCTGCCGGATGTCCGGAGCCCCGACGATGATGGCGAACAACATTGCCGCATAACAAGGCAGCAGAATCCGCATCAGCCGTCGTTTCTGGAAATGCAAGTAAGCCTTGATCCGCCACTTCCCGCCGCGTTGCCCGGCCGCCGTGCGTTCATGCAGCAGGATGCGGGTGATCAGGAAACCGGTTAGAGTCAGGAAAAAGAACAGCCCGATCTCGAACGGCCACGGCCCGCGCCAATTCGCTGGCACCCAATGATGCCACATCACTCCCAGCACCGCAAAGGCCCGCCAACCGTCGAGTTGAGTATTTCGAATCGCCGCCAAATCCAGTGGAGGCTGCCACGGGCCAACGGCAAGTGCAATGCCGTGATCGAGTTCTTCGCACGTAGTTTAACGGCATTGGACTGAAGTCATCGAGACTACATTTTTGATCCGCTGGACAAATGGCCCTTCGTGCGCGAAAGACCTGCTCCGCAGGATGCAACTGGACCTTCCCCACCGCTCGCCCTTGTGCGATTCCCACCGCGAGGAGGTGGCGAGTCTGGTGACCCACGCGGCGGGCGTGCTTTTCAGCGTCGCGGCGCTGGTGACGATGCTCGGCCTGGCGGGCGGCGAGCCGTTGAAGATCGTCTCGGCCGTGGTCTTCGGAGTTTCGTTGGTGCTGCTTTATACGTCATCCACGCTCTACCACTTTTTCACCTCGGCCCGGTGGAAGGCGCATTTCCAGGGACTCGACCATGCCTGCATCTATCTGCTCATCGCGGGTTCCTACACGCCGATCACCCTGATCACCCTGCGCGGGGCCACCGGCTGGTGGTTGTTTGGGACCGTCTGGGCGCTCGCGATCGTCGGCGTCTTGATCAAGACCTTGCGGCAGGGGAAAAAGGACCACTGGATTTCCACCACGCTCTATCTGGCGATGGGGTGGCTGATCTTGGTCGCGTTCGGGCCGCTGGTCCGGGGGTTGCCGATGGCCGGCGTGTGGTGGCTCGTCGCCGGTGGTTTCACCTATTCGTTCGGGATTGTTTTCTACGCGTGGAAGCGGTTGCCGTTCAACCACGCGATCTGGCATCTATTCGTGTTAGGCGGCAGCGCGTGTCATGTGTTGGCGGTCGTCCGTTACGTCCTTCTTTGAACCATGCCCGAGCTCCCTGAAGTCGAAACCACCCGCCGCGGCATCGAACCGCATGTCACCGGCGTGCGGATGACGGAGCTGATCGTCCGCCGCCATGATTTGCGCCAGCCAGTTTCGGAAAACATCACCGCGCTCGAAGGGGGCGTCATCCGCAACGTGACGCGCCGCTCGAAGTATCTGTTATTGGAAGTGGACGACGGCTCCACGATCCTCATCCACCTCGGGATGTCCGGCAGCTTGCGGGTGATCGATCCGGCTGATGTTTGGAAAAAGCACGACCACGTCGGGATCACCCTAGGAAATGGCAAACAACTCCGTTTTCACGATCCCCGGCGCTTCGGACTGGTGTTGCGGCTGATGGAAACCGACCCGCACTCGCACCCGTTGTTGAAAAGCCTCGGCCCGGAGCCGTTGGAAAGCGCGTTCACCGTGGAGTACCTCAAAGCCGCCTGCGCGAAGCGCTCGGCCGCGATCAAGCTCGTCATCATGGACGCGAAAACCGTCGTCGGCGTGGGAAATATCTATGCCTCCGAAGCCTTGTTCCGCGCCGGTATCCGGCCCGCCACCCCGGCTAACAAGATCTCCAAGCCGCGTCTCGGAAAACTCGTCGCGGCGATCCGCGAGGTTCTATCAGCCTCGATCCTCGAAGGCGGCACGACCTTGCGGGATTTCCTCAACTCCGATGGCGAACCCGGTTATTTCAAGCAACGGCTGTTCGTCTATGACCGGAAGGGCGAGCCATGCCGTGCCTGCGGCACTGAAATCCGGCATGCGGTGTTAGGCCAGCGGGCGACGTATTGGTGCCCGAGCTGCCAGAAATGAGAAGTGGCGAGATTCCTGTCGCCAGATGCTCGCCGTGGGCGGTGCCCCATTTGCCCTTCTTGATCACCTTGGTAAATCCCAGCCCGCTGCCGGCCGCCGCAGAATTCAAAATCCCGGACAAATAGTAAGTTTGTAAAAAACCGGTTTCCCGGCGGATTTCCGCCACTCCGCCAGCCATCGCGCCTTTCTCATGCGGCAGAGCTACCAGGCCGGGGGAGAAATGGCAAGCAGGCTCTTTACTTAAGGCCTGTCCCTATGTCGTGATTTAGTACGAATTTCGATAATTTCAATCAGCGATTCCGAAACCTAAATAGAGGCGCGGCGAATATCCGCCTGCGAGTAGTCCTACTTCTTCTTCGCACTCAGCGCGGCGTTCGCCTGCACGACGTATCCTTGGTCTTCCTTGCTCAGGTTTAGGAATTCTAGATCAGACATCCGCCCGTTTTCTAGGCGAATGCGCACCAGACCTACGCGGGGATCGAAGAGGACTAGCCTACCCTTGAAGGATTTCGTCCGATCCGTGTTATGGTAGTCACGAAGTTCTCCGTAGGGCAGCTCCGACAGTCCGCCCGCCTTGGTCTTATCCGCCTCCGATCCGTCCGCACCTTGGAGCCTCAGCTTCGGCGTCGAGAAACTGTAGAGGAAAGCAACCGCAGCTGTGGTATGGTTGCGGATGTTCCCGCGGTAGTAAGAATAGTCCGCGTAGTCGCGACCCGGCAGGATCACATACGAATCGCTGCCATGGCACCGCGCCATGTTGATCCACGCCTTGTAATAGTCGCCGACCTTTTTCTTTAGTTTCTTGTCCTCGGAAGCGTAAGTCCCCGCCCAGCCCCACGTCAGCCCCATCAGCGCGCAGGCATGGCCGTCGGGCATGTCCTTGTAGGCGGCATTGATGTTGGAAAGGTGCAGCTTCATCATCTTCGCGGATTCCTTCCGCTCCGGGGAAAGCAGGTAAACCAGATGCCCGAGACCCGATTTGTGCGAACCGCCGTTACTGGTGTCTGCCTTCCATTGCTCCCAATCCACCGGCCCGTTGTTCAGCGTGAACTCTCCCCCATACGCCACCCTGCCCGCCACCGTCGTGCCGTGGTCGAGGAACGTGAAGCTTCTCTCCACCGTCTCCGCGTCCACCTCGATCCCGCATTTCTTGCCAAGCTGCCATGCCATCAGCGCCAAGCACGTCGGCCACTGCATCGGCCCGTAACCGCCGCCGCCCCGGCTCAGGATTTCCGTGTAGTTTTCATGGCCGAAGCCGCCCGCGTAGAGCGCCTGATGCTTGTTCAGTAGCGCTTGGTCGATCCCCTTGATTTGCGCCGACTTCCAGTGTTGGATGCTCCCTTTCCACTGCGCCTCAGCAAGAAGCTCCATCGTGGACTTCAGTGTTTTCAGCACCGAGCGGTCGCCCGTCCGCAGATAGTATTCCGAAAGCGCGATGCCCTGGAAGCCGAGGTGCCATGACCACGTTCTGGAGTCGTAGGGTGTATTCCACTCCAGCGCCATCTTCTTCCCCTCACGGAAAACTTTGCTCTCATCGGAAGCCAGCATCGCCAAGATCGCCACGCAGCGCCCCTGCGAATCGATCCCGCCCGGATGGTCGATGAGGTATTTGTAGGCGCGTTCTTTCAGGATCTTCGTCTTCGCGCAGTCCACCGGAAATGTATCGGAAAAGCGACCCAGCTTCTCCAGTTGCACGTCCACCGTAAGGTTTTCCCCGCCGCGTTTCACCATGAGCTTCAACACGCCCTCAGTGCCTTCGCTGTCCTCGATCGCCAGCCCCAGATCCTGAATCGGTCCCTCGATTCCATGATAGCCCCCTCCGAAAGTGTGCGCCGAAAACTTCTTCCCGTTCGCCCCGTAAACCTCGTCGTTGATCTCCAGCACACCCTTGGCTGGGGACTTGGCGAAAACGTATTTCACCACATAGGAGCGCTCCTTGAGGATGCCCCGCGCACCCGTCGGCCCCATGTTCACTAGGAAACCCGGCACCTCCGCGTCCGGCCCCACCGTGCATGGTTGTTCCCAGCGGCCTTGGTTCTCTGCATTTAAGAGCGCAAGCGCTTGGCCGGAAACGCCCAAGAAAACGGTCGCCAGCGCGGCGGGGAAAAGTCGAGAATAGTTTTTTTTCATAGGATCTCCGCCCTCTTTCGGGCAGCCGGCAACCTACTCGCGCGCGAAGCCCCGTCCAGCTTATTTCAAACACGCCGCCCCAGTGTCCTTACAGCAGGGACGGTCGAATCGGATCATCGGCACTGACGTAAAGAAGATGAACCGCCAAGACGCCAAAATAATTCAAAATCCCGAATAATTCAAAATCCCGGACGAATAATTCAAAATCCCGGACAAATAGTAGGTTTTCTACTTGCCTAGCGGTTTGGCGGAGGTAGAAGGGGACATGAGCAGCAAGCGTTGGCTGGCACCTTGGAAGGATTCGGCGGAAAAACCGGCGATTTACCATTGCATTTCCCGCGTGGTGGACCGGCGTTTCGTGTTCGGGGACGAGGAACGGGAGTATTTCCGCATGTTCATGCGGATGCAGGAAAACTTTTCGGGTTGTCGGGTTTTGTCATATTGCGTCATGTCCAATCACTTCCATCTGCTGCTGGAGGTTCCGCCGCTGCCGGACGGTGGGATTTCGGACGAAGAGTTGTTGAAACGACTCTCCGCCACGAACACCGAGGCGTTTGTGGCGGTGGTGGCCAAGGAATTGTCGGAGGCGCGGACTGAGGGAAGGGAGCCTTGGGTGGCGGAAATCCATGCCCGTTTCACCTATCGGATGCATGATTTGAGCGAGTTCATGAAGACTCTACTTCAGCGCTTCACCCGGTGGTTCAACCGGACGCATCAGCGCAGCGGGACGCTGTGGGAAGAGCGTTATAAGAGTGTGATCGTGGAAAGCGGGATCGCGGCGCGGACGATGGCAGCTTATATTGACCTGAATCCGGTGAGGGCCGGGATGGTTTCCGATCCGGCGGAGTATCGTTGGAGTAGCTATGGCGAAGCGGTGGGGGGCGGGCCGAAAGGGAATGGCAAGAAGTCGCGGGAAGGACTGGTGAGGGCCTGTATGAGCCATCAGGGGTTGGGTTTTGAGGCGGAAAAATGGAAGGATGTTTCGAGGATCTATCGACGATCGATGGGGTTGGCACTCGGAAGGAAGAGCGGCAAGGCGACGGTGGAGAAGGGAGTGGTGAGGCCGCAGATGAATGCGGCGGAGTCGCTAGAGGCGGAGGAGAATGGAACGGCTTTGCCGGATTTGAAGCTGGCGGCAATGCTGCGTTGCCGGGTGAGGTATTTCACAGACGGGGCGGTGATAGGCAGCAAGGCGTTTGTCAACGAGGCGTTTGCGGCAGCGCGGGAACGGTTTACGGAGAGGAGAAAAGACGGAGCACGGCGGCTGAAGGGGAATGGAAAAGCGGCTGCTGGTGTGTTGTGGAGCCTGAGGGATTTAAGGGTAAGGGTGTGAATGTGCCGGTCCTCGGAGCATTACATTTCGCTTCGTTTTTGACCATGGAGGCATCTTGTGTAGTTTTGCCGGGACGCCCAAGGCGCGTGGACGAGACCTCCAAGCTGCCTATTTCTCAGCGGTGATCAAATCCGCCATGTGCCCGCCATGCGCGGTGACCCACTTGCCCTTCTTGATCACCTTGGTGAAACCCAGCCCGCTGCCGGCTGCTGCGGTGAACACTTCCCACGCCTGGGTCGCGAGGATGCCGGACACGATCAGGTCGCCGCCGGGCGCGAGGCTTTTCGCGATCACCGGCCACGCTTCGATCAGGATGGTGGAAAATAGATTGGCCAACACCACGTCGTAGCCCTTTTTTCGGGGCTTCCATTTCAGCACGTCCTGCTCTTGCATCTGGATTTCAGGAGTGCCATTGCGCTCGATGTTACGGACTCCGACCGCCACCGCGAAGGGATCGAAATCGCAGGCAAACGTCTCACCCGCGCCCAGCTTGCGCGCGGCGATGGCCAGCACGCCCGTGCCGGTGCCGAGATCGGCGACCGTCCAGTCCGTGCCCTTGCGCGAACGCGCCACATCCACTAACAAGCGCAGGCAGGTCGAAGTCGTCGCATGATCGCCGGTGCCGAAGGCCATTTCCGGCGGGATCACAATGATCTGGCGCTTCGGGTTGGCCTGCTTCAGTGCGGCGAGTTCCTTGGGCCGGTTTTCAGCCGTTAGGACGAAAACATCCCGCACCTTGAGCGGGCGGGGCGGGGCGACCGGCTTGTTCCACTCGGCGTGGGCCATTTCGCGGACGCTGCCGCCGAACTGTGCGACGATGGCGTCCGCTTCTTTTTTGGTGCCGGAAAACAGCCGGATGCGGATCGAATTGCCGCCCTTGATCAGCTCGATGACGAGATTCGGATTTCCTGCGAACCGTTCCTCCCAAGCGTCCATCCATTTCGCAGCGGAGAGTTTCGACCAGACGAACATGCGGAATTGCGGAATTGCGTAGGGGAAAATGCGCTCCGCAAAAATTGGAGCGGGCGATGAGATTCGAACTCACGACATCCACCTTGGCAAGGTGGCGCTCTACCACTGAGCTACGCCCGCGTTGGGAAACGCGTCGGGGGCTTTCTACATCGGGCGGGATGACGGGCAAGCCAAATATTGCAAATTTTCCATGTTCATTTTTCCGGCTCCGGGTTTCTTTTCCCGCACGCATGTCCGACAAGCTCGCTGAAATCATCGCCACCAAACACCACGAGGTCGCCGCCCTGCTGCCCCGCGCCGCGCTGCTGCGTGCCGGAGCCCTCCAACGCAACGATTTCGGCGGTTTCCGCGCCGCGCTCGACCGCGGGCCGGGTCGCCTCGGAGTCATTGCCGAAGTAAAAAAAGCCTCGCCGTCCGTCGGCCTGATCGACCCGAACTTCGATCCCGTCCGCCAGGCGAAGCGCTATCTGGACGGCGGCGCGTCGTGCCTCTCGATCCTAACCGACGAGAAATACTTCCAGGGTTCGCTCAGCTATCTCTCCCAGATCTCGAAGTTTTCCGACGCGCCGCTGCTGCGCAAGGACTTCACCATCCACGAGGTGCAAATCCATGAAGCCGTCGTCACCGGCGCGGACGCCATCCTGCTCATCGTCGCCGCGCTGGACGATGAAACGCTGCGCCGCTTGTACGACGAGGCCAAGTCGTTCTCCCTCGACGTGCTCGTCGAAGTTCACGACCTGCGGGAAATGGAGCGCGCGCTCGAACTCGGGGCCGACCTCATCGGCGTGAACAACCGCAATCTCAAGACATTCGCCGTCGATCTCGCGACCACCGAACTGCTGGCCGAGGAAGTGCCCGACGACGTGCTGCTCGTTTCCGAAAGCGGGATCAAGTCCCTCGACGACGCCCGCCGCGTGTTAGACGCCGGGGCGAATGCGGTGCTCATCGGCGAGGCCCTCATGCGCGCGCACGATCCGTCGCGGGAGATCGAGGCCTATTTGGAGCTGGAGCGGGCGTGATATAGGCACTCATGGATGACTGCATCCGGGCAATGCACCCGGTCGAACAAACGGGGCAGCAGTTCCTGAATCCCGAGAAAGGTGAGGTAGCGCAATGGCGTGGTGTCGCTGATGACGATCATCGCCGCAGGAGAGCGCCGAGCCGTCGGCTGTCCTCCGCGGTCTCCGCCACGGTCAGGCCCGGC
Organism: Akkermansiaceae bacterium; assembly: GCA_031371325.1. GTDB lineage: Bacteria > Verrucomicrobiota > Verrucomicrobiia > Verrucomicrobiales > Akkermansiaceae > Luteolibacter. Next base: position 22,472 of record JANMJJ010000136.1, read on the forward strand.
CACGCGGCGTGGGCGGAGAGGAAATCCTCGGTGTCCCACCGCGAATCGTGCCCCAGCAGCAGCCGGACTTGTTTCGCGGACATCCTTCCCTCGCGGTATCCCTCCACCGCGAAGGCTTCCAACATCGCCTGCGGCAAGGCTGGCGCTTCGATGCCTAGGCCCGTCGCCACGGGAACCGAGACCGTGCAATCCATCGACAGCGAGTGGGAGCGGGTGACCATCGAGGAAGACGCCACCGGCAAACCCAAGCGTTTCGGGCGGGTGATCGTGTCATTCCCAATAGTGCTTTGAATCCATTCGGACGACGCCCGCCGGGTGTTATACTGCCGCGCATGAGGATTTGTGGAAAAGCTCGGGCAGAAAAGTGGCTGGCGCGTCTCGCGCCAGACCGTTGCGGAGGCGTCTCGCCTCGCGCTTCTCAGGTCCGGGCGAGACGCCCGGACAACGGACTGGAGCGAGACGCTCCAGCCACGTTTCCACAAATTATGACGCGCGACAGTATAGACGCCGGGGCGAATGCCGTGCTCATCGGTGAGGCGCTGATGCGCACGCACGATCCGTCGCGCGAGATCGAGGCCTACTTGGAGCTGGAGCGGGCTTGATGGCGGGCGGGCCGCACCAACATTCAGGCTTTGCAAACGGCTCGTTTTGTTGAACCTTGACGCCCGATGGCCACCGTCCCCAAAGCCAAGCTTCCGTCAAAGTGCGAGCCACTTTGCGGGCTGCCTGAGGTTGAACTCCGAACGCATTGCCAGGCCAAGGCCGATTCATGAAAAAAAACCTCCGGCACATCCTGACACTTCTGATCGTCGTTTTGTGCGGCCTGTTCGGTTGGTGGGCGGCCCGTGGGTGGGAGATAACCGGGGTCAGGCATGAGCGCATCGCGCAATTTGAGGTCGCATCGCCCAAGACCGCTTCCCCGTTTCCGCAGCGGTCGCGACCTCCCAGCCGCGATGAATTCCGGGATGGCACGACCGTGGAAATATTCGCCAGCCGTGAGCCGGATGAAGTCATCCTGCGGTTCCCCACCGAGGAAGCTTACGACGGGTTCCTGTTCGCCCTCGCCGGCAGCCAAATCCACTTGGTGCAGCAACTCGACCGCCTGCGGGCCATCCGCCTGAGCTACGACGAGTGGGCCGATCTTGCCAATTTGCTCGATGGCGAAAACATGGTTGCCTACGATTCACTGCCCGCCGTGCCCGCCCCCAGTCCGGCTGGCGGGGGCGATCAAGCGGGCCTCGTCGGCTTCGGCGACGGGCTATTGCCGTGGCTCGGAATCACCGGGGACAATTCCCGCTGGGGTGCCGGCGTGAAAGTCGCGGTCCTCGATACTGGCATCGTCGCGCATCCCGCGTTGCCGGGGGTTTCCCAATCCATCGCGATCACTCCGTTTCCGCAGGACCCGGACAAAATCAACGGCCACGGCACGGCGATCGCCTCGCTCATCGCGGGCAACGATCCGTCCGCGCCGGGGATCGCCCCGGCGGTCGAACTCGTTTCCATCCGCGTCGGCGATGATTCGGGCCGGGCGGATTCCTTTGCCCTCGCCGCCGGAATCCTCGCCGCCGTCGATGTCGGCGTGCAGATCATCAACATTTCGATGGGCACCACCGAGAACAACCCGCTCATCGAAGAGGCCGTGTTGTATGCCCATCAGCAAAACGTGCTGATCGTCGCGGCTTCGGGAAATTTCGAGCAAGCGGACGCTTGTTATCCGGCGGCCTATCCGAGCGTCATCAGCGTGGGTTCCGTCGATGCCCGCAGCGAGCACCTGGATTTCTCGAACTACGGCACCTATCTATCAGTCACCGCGCCCGGCTACGCGATCAACGCCGCCTGGCCGGGCAACCGCTACTCGCGGGTCAGCGGCACCTCCGCCAGCACGCCGATCGTCACCGGAGCCATCGCCGCGACCATGTCCAACGGCGGCGGCGTCACCATGACCGCCAGCCAGGCCGCGGAAATCGTCATGAATTATTCGGACGATGCCGGCATCCCCGGACCGGATTCGGAATACGGCGTCGGCATCCTCGACATCGGCCGGATCATGAACCGCGGCGTGCCCGGTACCGTCGATGCCGCCATCACCAACCAGCGGATCGTGAAATCCAACAACCCCGGCACCAGTGATGAAATCCAAGTCACCGTCCAAAACCGCGGCACCACCAACCTGATCAACACACTGGTGGAAATGGTCACCCCGTTCGGTAGCCGGCAGTTCAACGCGACCACCATCGCGCCCGGCTGCATCCAGACCTTCTCGATGCCCGTCCGTCTAACCGGTCTGCCGAAAGACGAGCCAATCCAAGTGAGTTCCACGCTCGCCCTCGGCACGCTCGGCCACGACATCACGCCGCAGAACAATCGCCGCAGCGAGACGCTTTACGCGCGGTGAACTAGAGCGCGGAATTCATTCCGCACCTTTGCATTCAAGGCGCAAGAGTCGCTGACTGAAGTCGGTCGCTATTTCATTTTCTCCAACTGCTCCGGCGGGCGGGGAGTTCCAGAAAGGCTCTTTCTATTGATCGAATGGTCGCCAATATCGTCAGGCGAATATGGCACTCCCATTACGCAGGCCGCCGACGACAAGGAAACTGCAACCGCTGCCACTTGGGCCACCCGGATCGAACCGCAGATCGACCCATGCTTCCTTTGAAGGGCGATCACCTCATCAATCGAACAATTCGTTAGGTCAAAGACCTCTTTGCGGCATTTGTCGCAAAATCGTCCGTTGATTGAGACCTCCATCTCGTCCCAGTTCATCGGGCATTTGAACGAGAAGTGGTTTTCAGTGAGCTTGTTCATGACGAGGCATGGGTAGCTCTCGCGGACTCCGAAGTCGATGTCGGAAATCTTCGTATGTAGTTCCGCCTTCAGGCGGTCTTGGGCGCGGAAGACCGCCTGAAGGCGGGACTACATACGAAGAGAAGCCTCAATAATACGGCTTCAGCATCCAGTAACAAATCGGGCCGGTGATCGCGACATAGAGCCACAGCGGAAACACCCAGCGTGCGAGCTTGCGGTGGGCGGCGAAGCGGTTGGTCCAGCCGGCGATGAAGGTGAACAGGATGAAAGGCAAGCTCACCGCCGCGAACAGGATGTGCGTGCTGAGCAGAATGAAATATACGGTCCGCATCGCGCCGACGCCGCCGTAGCGGGTGGGGTCATTGGTCATGTGATAGGCTACGTAGGAAAGCAGGAACAACACCGAGAGGATCATCGCCAACACCATGGTGGCACGATGTAACTTGACCTTGCCGAGCTTGATGAAGATCACGGAAACCAGCAGCACCACCGCAGCAAGCGCGTTGATCCCGGCGTGGATCGGCGGCAGGAAGGCGGTGGACCAACCGTCCGGCAGCGGCAGCTTGATCTTGTGCATCACCGCGACTAACAAAAGCACCGCGCTTGATAGAATCCACGCGGCGACGGTCAGCTTTTTCGACAGCGCTTCCCGCGGCGCACGCGCCAGCCATTGCTTGCGTTCATCGTCCATCAGATGCCGGGGGACTTGGGTTTGGCTAGCTCCAGGCGGATCCGGGCGAACAACTCGTCCTTGAGCTTTTGATAGAGATTGGGATCGAGCTTCTTGCCTTCCTCGGAGCGGGCATCGGCGAGTGGCCACTTGCCGATGACCTTGAAATCGCGGTCCACCAAGATGAATCCGAGGTCGTGGGCATACTTGCCGTTGGTCTCGATGTCCAACGGATCGGTGCGGTTGCGGATGCCGAAGAATTTCAGTTCGTGCTCGAGGTATTCGTGGGTGGTCTTGGCATCACCGGCGTTGAGAAACCACCAGTTTTTAGAGTCTGCGCTGAGGGCCTTCGCATAGTCCGCGAGTTTTTCCGGTTTATCGTTTTCAGGATCGACGGAGATACAGGTGATATGGAAATCCGGGTTGCCTTTGAACTCATCATAGATCTTCCGCAGCTCCTCGCCATTGCGGACGGCGCAGAACGGGCAGATCGCGAAGAACTCAGCGACGACCCACACCTTGCCGCGCAGGTCGGAGAGTTTGACCGCCTGGTTGTCTTGGTTGACCGCCGTTAGATCCTTGGCGATCTCAAACCACTGCGGCGCGGTATCCTTGCCGGTGTTGATTGCGGCGGGTGCCTGATAGGGAGCGTTGAGTCCCTTGCTCAGCCACATCGAGAGGGTGATGACGCCGATGCAAATGACGGCGACTCCGGTATAGAACAGGGCGATGGTGGGCTTGCGTTTCATTAGTTCTTAAATGGTTCTGCCAGCAGTTTGTCGATGGTGTGGTTGAGGAGTATTTCGAGTTGCTCGATGTTGTTATGTTCGGTGCCGGTCTGTAGGTTTGCCTTGTCCCATTCTGCCGCTTGATCAAAATCGAAAGTCACAATGGCGGGTTGAAATGGTTTGCCATTCTTTGTCTTGGTAACAACGGCCCGTCGAATATGACCGTTGCGGTCGATTAAAATAATTGAAGGATCGTAAGCCCATTTGCCACCGATTTCGTTTGGATAAATGTTAGCCTTGAGCTCGTTTTTGATGAATTTATGCAGCGTGGTCGGCTCATTGCTTCCTAGCCACCACTGCGGAAGTTTCATCCCCTTGGCCGTCGCTGTTTCCGAAAGGATGGAGAGCAGTTTTTCTGAAGGGATGGGGTCGATGATTAGGGTCATCAATTTCAAATCTTCATTTGCGGCACGAGATTCCGACAGGCGTTTCATCACTCCCATGCTGCGCTCCGCAGCCTCCGGATCTCTTAAGGAAATCACATTGATGGCAACGACGTTTTTGCGGAGATTGACCAGATCAGCAACTTTTCCATCCTGTCGGAGCATCCGCAAATCTCGTTCCGGGGTGATCCGATAGATGATGGCCGGGCGATCGTCGGGTGCCTGTTGGGCGGACCAGCGGTCATAGGCTTTCAACACCAGCCAGCCGCCGAGGAAGATGATGGCGATGAGAACGAACGCCGTGTTGCGGAGTTTTTTGGGGTCGCGAATCGCGGGTTCGAGATTGGGGTCGGGTAGGGGCATCGGCGGCGGAAGTTAAGCGGGTGGGGGGACGGGGCAAGCCAAGCGCGGCTATTTTTTCGCGATCTTGATCTCGAACATCTGTGGCCAGTATTTCCCGGTGACCAGCAGATTGCCGGTCGCCGGGTCGTAGGCGATCCCGTTCAGGACGTCGGCGTGGTTCGGCTGGGTGAGTTGGTTTTTTAACCCCCCCAGGTCGAGCCAGCCGGTGACTTGGCCGGTTTCCGGGGAAATCCGCGCGATCTTGTCGGTCAGGTAAATGTTGGCGAAAATCTGGCCGTCGATCCATTCGAGCTCGTTGAGGTTTTTCACCGAACTCTTGCCGTCCTTCACCGCGAGGGTCTTCACCACGGTGAAATCCTTGGGGTTGATGAATTTGAGATCGCTGCTGCCATCGCTCATGATGAGCTGCTTGCCGTCGGTGGTTAGACCCCAGCCTTCGCCTTTGTAAGTGTGGGTGCGGATCGGTTTGAAAGTGTCGGGTTCGAGGACATAGACGGTGTTTTCCTTCCAAGTGAGCACCCACATTTCCTGGCCGATGATGGTCAGGCCTTCGCCGAACACCGACTTGGCGAGCGGGCGCTTGCGGATGATTTTGCCGGTGGCTGGCTCAAGTTCGCGGACGGTGGACTCGCCATACATGCCGGCGCTTTCGAACAGGCGGCCGCCGGTGAGTTGCAGCCCTTGGGTGTAAGCGCTTCCGTCGTGCGGGCGGGTGGAAATGATCTGATAGCCGAGCTTGTCCGGCTGCGCTTTCTGGCAGGAGGTGAAGGCGATGCAGGCAATGGCAAGGGCGATGCGATTCATGAGTTAGAGCGAGGTGAATTGTTTCCAGCATTCCAGAAATCCCGGAGCGAAATCCGTCGGCCGACCGGCGATCCAGGCGGCGATTTCCGCGAGCGGAAACCACATCGCGGCATCCACCTCGGCGGACGGGAAGCGCAGGTTCCCATCGTGGCGGGTGCGGTAGAGGCGGACGTGTTCCCAGCCGGTTTCCGGGCACGGCGCGATGCGCGCGATTTCCTCGGGCGCGGACCCGGCGGCGATTCCCATTTCCTCGCCGAGTTCTCTAACCGCCGCCGCCTCATATCCCTCGCCGGAGTCGAGATGGCCGGACACGCTGGAATCCCACAGGCCGGGGCACAGGTCCTTGAGCCGCGACCGCTTTTGCAATAACAGATCGCCGTGCTTGTTGAAAACGAAGACATGCACGGCGCGGTGCATCAGCCGTTGCGCGTGGACCTCGCCACGGGTGGCGGTGCCGGTGACGGCGTCGTCGGCATCCACCACGTCGAAGATTTCGCCGGACTTCTGCGGCAGATCTTTGAGCGGATGGGGATCGTAGGAGCGCGTTAGATCGACCCACTGCGCGAGCGTGAGTTCCTCGCCACGGACGGTGGTGGCGACGCCGAGTTCGTGAGTGATGTCTTCCCACGGCGGGCCGTCGGGGAGTTGTTTCTTGAGCTGCTTGCGGCGTTGGGCGAAACCGCGGCGGATGAGTTCGTCGAACAACCGGTAATCAAACGTCGGCAGTCCGCTGGTCCGCGGGGTGAGCACCGCGACGCTGGAATCGATCTTCGGCTGCGGGTAAAATGCCTCGGGCGGCACGGTGCGCAGCGATTTTACCTCCCAGTTCGCCTGCGTCCGCAGCGACAGGATGCCGTAATCCTTGGTGCCGGGCGTCGCCGCCAGCCGGTCGATCACTTCCTTTTGTAACATGATCACCGCCCGCTCGAACGGATGCGGCCGACTCAACAAATTCTTCATGATCGCCCCGCCGCACGAGTAGGGGAGGTTGCCGAGAAATTTCAGCGGGCGATGTTTGAATAGCTGGCGGCCATCGAATTTCGCCCCGTCCGCATGGTGGACTTCCACGCTCGGATCGTCGCGGAAACGATGTTTCAGCGCGTCCGCTAGCCGTGCGTCGAACTCGATCAAAATCAGGCGCCGCACCTTGCCCACCAGATGCTCGCTGAGCGAGCCGGTCCCCGGTCCCACTTCCACCACCGCGTCGTCCGCGGTGATTTCCAACTGCGAGACGATCCACCGCGCCATGTTAGGATCGATCAGGAAATTCTGCCCGAGCTGCTTGCTGGGCATCACGCCCGCGTGAATCAATGCCTCCCGTATTTCTCGACCCGTCATGGCGGGCGTTCATGACGCATTCCCGCCCGACGCGCAACCTCAAGGATTGGCTTGCCGCCGCCGCCTCCATCGTCTCCCATCCGCCCATGCCTGAGCCGAAACTGAAGAAGCCGCTGTCCTCCCACCGCTGGATCCTCGGCTATCTCATGCAGGAAAAGCTCATTTTCCTGCCCTCGCTCGCCGCCCTGTTTTTCACCGCTATCCTCTCGCTGGCGTTTCCTTATTTCCTCAAGGAACTCATCGGAAATCCCACCGACGCCCTCCGCCAAGGCGTCGATCCCGCCCAGATCTTGGAAAAATCCAACCACGTCGTCGTCATGCTGCTCAGCGTGCTCGCCGTGCAATCCATCATCGCCTTTTTCCGCGTCCAAGGCTTCATCCGTTCCGGCGAGGCCGCGCTCAACCGCCTCCGCCGCGACATCTTCGCCCATTTGGTGAAACTCCCGGTCCGCTTCTATCAGGAACAACGCTCCGGTGCCCTCAGCAACCGCGTTTCCGCCGACCTCGGCATCGTCCGCGACACCTTGCTCAACGCCGTCCCGCAGGCCGTGCGCCACACCGTCATCCTGATTGGCGGGCTGATCTTCATCTTCGTCGCCTCGTGGAAACTCTCGCTCATCATGCTTGGCAGCGTGCCCGTCGTCGTGCTCGCCATCGCGTTCTTCGGCCGGAAAGTTAGAGGCTTCTCACGCGACGCCCAAGATGCCCTCGCCGAGGCCGGCACGGTCATCGAGGAGACCACCCAATCCATCGCCGACGTCAAAGCCTTCGGCAATGAGGACTTCGAGGCCCGCCGCTACGACCGCGCGCTCGATTCGTTCTTCAAGGTCACCCTGCGCGGCGCACGCCACCGCGCCGCCTTCCTTTCCTTCATCATTTTCGCCCTCTTCGGCACCATCGCCTTCGTCACTTGGTATGGCTCGCGCATGTATGCCCACGGTGAAATCGGCTGGACCAATTTCGCCGCCTTCATCCTCTTCTCGATCTTCGTCGGCGCGTCGTTGGGCTCGTTCCCGGAAATCATCTCCCAGTTCCAGCAAACCGCCGGTGCCACCGATCGCCTCCGCGAAATCCTCGACACCCCCACCGAGCGCGCCAGCGGCGGGATGGACATCCTCCTCCAAGGCTCCCTCGGTTTTAAGCGCGTCAACTTCCGCTACCCATCCCGCCCCGATGTCCAGGTCCTCCACGACATCGACTTCCAAGTCCAGCCCGGCCAGCGCATCGCCCTCGTCGGCCCCTCCGGCGCGGGCAAATCCACCATCTTCTCCCTCATCCTCGGCTTCCACCACCCCGAGTCCGGCCGCATCCTCTTCGACGACGTCAGCTCCGCCGAGATCGCCCTCCCCTGCCTGCGCGCCCAGATGGCCATCGTCCCCCAGGAAGTCCTGCTCTTCGGCGGCAGCATTTTGGAAAACATCGAGTATGGAAATCCCGGAGCCAGCCGCGAGGACATCGCCCGCATCGCGGAAATGGCCAACGCCCACGATTTCATCAGCCGCCTCCCAGATGGCTACGATACCATCGTCGGCCCTCGCGGCACCAAGCTCTCCGGTGGCCAGCGCCAGCGCATCGCCATCGCCCGCGCCATCCTCGCCAACCCCCGCATTCTTTTGTTAGACGAAGCCACCTCCGCCCTCGATGCCGAGAGCGAGCGCCAGGTCAACGAAGCCCTCGAACGCCTCATGGCCGGCCGCACCAGCCTCGTCATCGCCCACCGCCTCTCCACCGTTAGGCATGCGGACAACATCCTCGTCTTCAACCACGGCAAGATCGTGGAAAGCGGCACCCACGACGATCTCCTCGCCCGCGACGGCACATACAAGCTGCTCGTCGAGACCCAGCTCATGTGAAACCACCGGGCGGGGACGCGAAAACAAGCTTGAATGCGCTCATGGCCGGGGTTGCATTGGCGCGTGAGCACGCCATCTCCACAATCCTTGCACGACCTCGGTTTCGCCGGGATGGTGGCAGCTTTGGCGGCAGCCGGGGTGGCGGGACATCACGCGAAAGCCTTGTGGCGCGCGGTCCACGGCGAGGGCGCACTGGAGCTGGCGACGCGGGAATTCTTGCCACCGCTGCGGCGCTGGGTCGCGGAATCAGTGGGGGAGGGGAGGGCGTTTTTCCTCGATGCGCCCGAGCTGGTCGATGAAATCCGCAGCTCCGACGGGCTGACCCGCAAATTCCTCCTGCGGCTGCTAGACGGCCAGACGATCGAGACGGTGCTGATGGGCTACGCCGGTCGCCACACGGTTTGCGTGAGCACGCAGGCGGGTTGCGCGATGGGTTGTGTGTTTTGCGCGACAGGCCAGATGGGTTTCGTCAGGCACCTGCGGCCCGGGGAAATCGTCGCCCAGGTCTTGCACGCCCGGCGGATTTTGAAAGAGATCCACCCGGACAGACGGCTGCGCAACATGGTGCTCATGGGCATGGGCGAGCCGCTCCACAATTACGACGCCGTGATGCACGCACTCGATTCCATTTCCGATAGACGCGGGATCGGCATCGGCCCGTCGAAAATCGCCGTCAGCACGGTCGGGGTGGTGCCCGGCATCCTGCGGCTGGCCGAGGAAGCACGGCCCTACCGCCTGGCTGTTAGCCTGCATGGCTCGACCGAGGAGGAACGCGCGGCGCTGGTGCCTGCCAGCAAACGTTGGTCGCTGGCGATGTTGATGGATGCCTGCCGGAAATATGGCGAAGTCACCGGGCGGCGGATCTTTTTCGAATGGACGCTGATTGCCGGCAAAAACGATTCGCCGGAGACGGCAGCACGCCTGGCGAAGCTGCTAGAGGGGATGGATGCCCACCTCAACCTGATCCCGCTCAACCCAACCGGTGGCTTCGCTGGATCGGAAAGCAACTCCGGCCATGCGTTTCAAAAAATCCTGATCGCCGCCGGATTTCCCTGCACCTTCCGTCAGCGCCGTGGCATCGATGTCGCGGCCGGCTGCGGCATGTTGAAAGCCGAAAAGCGGGTGAAAATCGCCTGAATGTGACGGTTCCGTCAAATGTGACAGGATGGTCACATGAGAGCCCTTGAGGCGAACCGACTCGCAGGAGAATGCTCCGGCCTTTCCGAATTCCGGGTCGTTTCATGAGTCATCGCCGATTTTTTCCCACCTTTTCGTGGCAGTCCAAAGCTGCGCGCAGGGTGATTTCGTGTCTCTGCATCGGATTCGTCACCCAAGCCCTAGCAGCCCAGGAAATCAGCTCCTTCTTCATCCGCGAATACCGCGTCGAAGGCGCGCGCCGCTTGAAGAACCTCGAGGTCGAGGAGGCGGTCTATCCGTTTCTCGGCCCCGGCCGGACGCCCGACGACGTCGAGCAGGCGCGGGTCGCGCTGGAAAAAGTCTATCACGACAAGGGCTATCAGACAGTCTCGGTGGTTGTCCCGCAGCAGGATCCACGGCGCGGGGTGATCCGGCTGGAGGTGGTCGAGGGCAAGGTCGGCCGCCTGCGGGTCAACGGCGCGCGGTTTTTCCTGCCCAGCAATATCAAGCGCGACGCTCCCGAATTGGCGGAAGGAAATGTCCCGAACATGACCCAGGCTGGAAAGGAAATCGTCGCGCTTAACCGCTTGTCGGACAGGCGCGTCACGCCGGAATTGCGCGCGGGCGTCGAGCCCGGGACGGTGGACGTGGACCTCAACGTCGAGGACAAGTTGCCGTTGCACGGGTCGCTCGAACTCAATAACAGGTATAGCTCAAACACTACGCCACTGCGGCTCAACGGCTCTATCAGCTATGGCAATCTCTTCCAACTCGGCCACACCGGCGGCTTGAGTTTCCAACTCGCCCCGGAGAACCCCGACGACGCCAAGGTCTTCTCCGGCTACTACCTCGCGCGGGTTTCCGAGGGTGTTAGTCTGATGATCCAAGGCACCAAGCAGAACAGCGATGTCTCCACCCTCGGCGGCGCTGCCGTCGGCGGCCGCGGCGAAATCGTCGGCCTGCGCGCGCTCTACGACCTGCCGTCATCCGCCAAGTTCTATCAAAACTTCAGCCTCGGACTCGACTATAAGAATTTTGCGGAAGACATCGTGATCGGCAAGGACACCATTTCCTCGCCCATCCAATACTATCCGTTCAGCGCGAACTACGGGGCTACCTGGCTCGCGGAAAGCGGCTTCACCGAGCTCAACACCGCGCTCAATTTTCACGTCCGCGGCATGGGCAGCGGCGAGCGCGACTATGCGAACAAGCGCTACAACGCGGACGCCGACTATGTTTATCTTCACGGCGACCTCGCCCACACCCACGACATCAAGGGCGGCTCGCAGGTCTTCGGAAAAATCCAGGGCCAGCTCTCCAGCCAGCCGCTCGTCAACGGCGAGCAAATCGCTGGCGGCGGCCTCGGCACCGTTAGGGGTTATCTCGAAGCCACCGTCCTCGGCGACAACGGCGTCTTCGGCACCGTCGAGTTCCGCAGCCCGTCGCTCACCGGCACTCCCGACAAGAACGGCGCCCGCTCCAACGAATGGCGCTTCCACGCGTTTGCCGACGCCGGGCTGGTGGGCATCTACGATGCCTTGCCCTCGCAACAAGAGCAATTCGGCCTCGCCAGCGCCGGCGTCGGCACCCGCTTCAAGGCATTTTCCCATTACAACGGTTCGCTCGACGTTGCCGTGCCATTCATCAGCCAGACCGATGCCAATTCCGGTGAAGTGCGCGTCACCTTCCGCGGCTGGGCCGATTTCTAACGAACCATTTCCTCCTCTCCCATGAAGTCATCATCCCCACTCCTCCGGCTCGCCTGCGGCCTTTGCACCGCGCTCGTTCTAACGGCAGTCGTCCGCGCCGAAGACTCGAAAGACGCCTGGTGGAATCCCGAGTGGACCGAGCGCGCCAAGGTCACGCTCGACACTGGCGGCGACGCCTCGGGACTATCCGATCCCGCCGGCAGCGCGTCCGTGCTCGTCCGTCTATCCGATGGCACGTTCCACTTCAGCTCCGCCCGCGACGACGGCAGTGACCTTCGCTTCGTCGCCGCCGATGGCAAGACCCTGCTGCCGCATCAAATCGAAAAATACGACAACCTGCTCAACGAGGCCTACGTCTGGGTGAAACTCCCCGATGTGAAGCCCGCCACCAAGGAGTCCTTCTATCTCTACTCCGGCAATACCGCCGCCGCCATGGTGCCTTCTTCGAAGCCTGCGGATGCCTTCGACGGGGATTTCGCCCTCGTCTATCACTTCGGTGAACTCGCGGCCGCGCCGGTTGATGCCACCGTCAATGGCAACACCGCCGAGACCGTCGGCACCTCGTCCCCGGGTGGCTTGATCGGCAGCGGCTTGCGTTTGTTAGGAACCGCGCCGCTCGTCATTCTCGCCAAGCCGTCCCTGCAATGGCAAGCCGGCCAGACCTTCACCCTTTCCACCTGGATCAAGCCATCCGCGCTGCAGGCCAACGCCGTGATCGCCAGCCGCACCGAGGGCAACGCCTCGTTCCGCCTGCTGCTGGACCAGGGCATTCCCGTCGTTGAAATCGCCGGCAGCCGCAGCTCTAACGGTGCCCCGGTCGCGGCCACCACCTGGGCCCATCTCGCGGTTGTTGCCGACGGCCAGAGCGTCCAGCTTTTCGTCAACGGCGCGCCCTACGCCAAGCTCGCCGCCGCCCTGCCCGCCTTGAACGGCCCGCTGCTCATCGGCGGTCTCGCCACTGGCGCACCCGCCGCCGGAACCACGGGTTTCACCGGCGAGCTCGATGAATTCACCCTATCAAAAACCGCCCGCTCCGCCGGTTGGGTGAAACTCGCATCCGTCAACCAGGGCACTTCGGACGCCGCCCAGCGCACGCTCACCCTCGGCAAGATCGAGGGCGGCACCGCCAAGGAACAAAGCAAACTCATGGAGCACCTTTCGCTGTTCGGCGACATCGCCGGCAACATGATGTTCGACGGCTGGATCGCCATTGGCATCTGCGCCGTCATGATCCTCGTCGGTTGGACCGTCGCCATCCGCAAGTTTGTCTATCTGAATTCCATCGAAAAGGGCACCAAGGTCTTCCTCGACAAATGGAAGTCTCTCTCCACCGACCTCACCGCGCTCAAGCCGGACGACAAGTCCAACACCAGAAGCCTCGGCGGCGAGGTCGATCCCGCCGACCAAGGCCTCATCGAGAAATCCCCGCTGTTCCACATCTATCAAATCGGCTCCGAGGAAATCCGCCACCGCCTCGACAAGGGCCACTGCGTGCAGGGCCTCTCCGGCCGTTCCATCCAAGCCATCCGTGCCAGCCTCGACGCCGGACTCGTCCATGAGAGCCACCGCCTGTCCGACGGCTTGATCTATCTGACCATCAGTATCGCCGGCGGCCCTTACGTCGGATTGTTAGGCACCGTCGTCGGCGTCATGATCACCTTCGCCATCATTGCCCGTTCCGGCGAGGTCAACGTCAACTCGATCGCCCCCGGCATCGCCTCCGCGTTGTTAGCAACGGTCGTCGGCCTCGTCGTCGCCATTCCCGCGCTGTTCATCTACAGCTACCTCAACGGCCGCATCAAAAACTCGCTCGGCCTCATGCAAGTCTTCATCGACGAGTTC
>JANMJJ010000146.1:0-21563 GCA_031371325.1 Akkermansiaceae bacterium
CGGCCGACCGGCAAATTGATCGGGCCGACGACGACCAAACGGCCGCCGGTTTTTCCGTGGAAGAAAGAATCGGGGAGCGCACGCGCCTCGCGTGCTGTCGTTCGCGCCCTCGCGGACGACTGGGCTGGTGTTAGGCTGGACTCGTCAGGCGGATGTGAGTCGGTCGTAGTTCCGGCCGAGTTTCCGGCGAGGGCGCCGGAAACAGCACCCGAGGCGGGTGCGCTCCCCACAAAACTCCCGCCACCCAACGGCTCGGCGCGGTAGGCTTTAAGGATTAGTTCCCGGAATTCCTGTTCCTTGCGGGCGAGCGCCTGCTCCTTCTTTTTTCCACTGAGCCGCCCGCCGACGTTGAGGTAGGCTTGGCGTTCGTAGCGGCCGAGGTTGAGCACCTCGAAGGCGCGGAACGGCTTGCCCGCCGTCTTCAAATCCCGCTGCACCTGGATCAACCGCTTGCGCGTGGTGTGGATGCCGAACTTGCCGAGATCGCTGGTGATCCACTTGCGCCCGAGCTTTTCGGCCACGGCGGCGGTGGTGCCAGAGCCGCAGAAGAAATCGGCGATGAGATCGCCTTCGTTGGAGCTGAGTTTGATGACTCGCTCGAGGAGATCTTGAGGCTTTTGTGTTGAGTAACCTGTGCGTTCGTGAGCCTGAGGTTGGACTGTGTTTATATCGAGCCACAGGTCTTGCAGTGGAACTCCAAGCATCTCGTCGAGATATCGTTTTTGACGTGGAACTGTTCCGGGCTTCTTCTGCACAATTTGCCCTTTCGCATATAGCTCGTGCATCCGCTTTTCGCTGAATCGCCAGAACCGTGTAACTCCGAGAAACTCATAAAATGGATTTCCTTTGGAAGCTCCACCCGGGGCAGTGATGTCGCCAAGTTGGAAGCGGCGACCAGTGCCAGGTTCAATTTCTTTATAAAACCCATCTTCGTATTCCTTCGAGTAGGGCTGATACTGCATGTTCCAAGTGAAGTGCTCTGACTTTGAATAGAGCAAAACCACGTCGTGAATCCGCCCAAGATGTTCTGAGCCTTGCCCGATGTCGCTGTGCGCGGTTTGTCGCCTCCAGATAATTTGATTCAGGAAATTTTTCCGCCCGAACACTTCATCCATCGCGAGCCGAACATGGTGACTGATGTTCCAGCCCATGTGCAGATAGATCGTCCCCTCATTGTGCATCAAATCCCTCAGGAGAATCAACCGTTCATAAATCATCGAAATGAACGAATCCGCGCCTCTGCCCCAAGTATCGCGGTAGGCGATTTGTTCGAGGAGGTTGGGTTCCTTGTGGAAGGTTTCGCCGCCGATCTCGATGTCCATGGAGAAGTCCGCGCCGACGTCGAAGGGTGGATCGATGTAGATGAGCTTGAGGCCGCCGGCGTCCTCGATCTGGCGGCGGAGCGCGCCGGACTTGAGGGAGGAGAGGATGAGTTTGTTGTCGCCCCAGATGAGTTTGTTGGTCCAGCCCTTGGTCTGGCGGCCGGAAGTGTCGAAGAGTTCAGGCGAGACGCCTGAGCCCCCTTCCTTGCGCGGTTCGTCGATGTGTTCGAGGGTTTGGAAGGGCAGGATGGCGGTGCAGACCTCGCGGGTCTTGCCATTCCAGACCAGCTCCACCTCGCGCTTGTCGGCGAAGAGCATGAAGCGGTATTTCTCCGGCAGCGGCTTGCCCTGCTCGATGAGCTTGATGAGATCGCGCTTCTCGGTCTCGGAAAGGTCGTAGTGTTCAGTGGATGGACGGGCCATGGTGGGGAAGTTAGTTTAGATGATGGGAGAAGAGGAACCACGGATGGACGCGGATGAACACGGATAAGAGTTGGAATCGAGCGCTGTTTTCTGATCCGTGTGCATCGGTGTTTATCCGTGGTTCGAATTCTTGGTTTTTGAGTCATTAATCACGCGCTTCCATTCGAGACGACCGCGTTTGAAATTGAGAATCAAGCCGACGGGATGGCCAGTAATTTTCAGGTAGTTTAGCATTTGGCCGAGTTCGTGATCGGTGATCCGCTCGATGACTTTGGTGTCCACTACGACGCAGTTGTAAACGATCAGGTCCGGGACGTATTCCCCGACCTTTACCGTCTTATAGACCACATCGTAGCGAGGTTGCTGGCTCCAAGGGATGCCGCGCAGCCCGAACTCCACGCAAAGAGAGTTCTCATAGGGCTTTTCCAATAATCCGTGGCCCAAGGTATTCAGCACCTCAAATGCGCAACTGATCACAGCACTCGTTTCCGCATCGAATCGCAATCCGTGTTCATCCGCGTCCATCCGTGGTTCTTCTTCAAAGTTCATACGACGAGAGGGGTGCTAGGATTGAACTTGATGAGATCGCGCTTCTCGGTCTCGGAAAGGTCGTAGTGTTCAGTGGAGGGGCGGGCCATGGTGGGAAGTGGGTGGGAAAAATCAGAAGGAATGTGGAAGGATGCTTGAAAAACCGGGCGCGGGCAGGCAGGTTCCCGGCGAACCACTCACACCCCGCATGGGACAGAGGTGGTGATTTTTAGAACGCCGTTTCCCGCAAGGGTGACGGCGTTTTGGTTCCCATGAAGGTCAGGCCGAGGGATCAGGTGAGTTTTTTGCATATTTACAAAGGAGAGGGTGAGTGTAGCTTCTTGCAGCGACCAGTGCGGTTCGGACCTTATCCGTTCCCGAGGCTTAGGCCCCTGGCCGCTCCTTTTTTTGTTCGGATTCGAGCCAGCTCATCATGTCGGTGAATTTTTCGTCACCCACGGTGATCAAGGGCTCCACGAGTTTCCATAGCTCTGCATCCACCGGCTTGGATTTGGAGCCTGCGGCGGCTTGTTCGTGGCGGCGGATGATGTAGGCGCAAAGATCGCAGAGCTGGAGGACGAGGCTTTTGTGAGACTCGATAAAGAAGCCTTTTTCGATGATCTGGGTGAGTCGCGCCGGGCCGTCCACCCCGCGCAGCAGCCGGATGGCTTTGTCCACATCCCGGGCGACCTGATGGTTTTCATCTGAAATGAAAATCCCAAGGGGTGAGCCAGGGAGCGTGCGGAGGTGGCTGTTGAGAACTTGGGCCACCAGCGCCAGCGCGGCGACGTGGGGATTGATGATGACGCCCGCCCCGAATTTCTGGTGCAGCCAGCGGGCGTAGCGGTGTTTCACAATCGCCCGGAAGACCAGCTTGAGGTCATGCTCCGCGGCGATCCGGAGCCATGCCGTCATGAACTCCAACCGGTGCGCGGGAGTGGCCCTGCGAAAGATTTCATTTCTCGGGTTGATCAGCTCCGAAGCGTGAATCTCGAAGTTGTCCGGTCGAGGTTCCGGCCATGAAGCTTCGACCGCCGCAGCAAGTGCTGTTTCAAGGGATTGCCATTTCTGCTCGGGCACCACGAGGGCGCATAAGACGAAAACGGGCTGCTGGGGATCGGTCAGATTGCCGCCACTATTGCCAGATTCATCGAGGTAGATCAGGTGCATGGTCAGGCTTTGTATTCGGTGAAGCTGGTGGCGAGATCAGCGAGTCGGTTGGGCTTCCAACGAAACGGTAAGAATTGCATCAAGAATCTCGATCATTTCGGGATCGACTTCATCTAGCGGCACAGTGTCGGCAAGGCCATGGTAGTCCCTCTTGTAAATTCTCTGGGGAGTGCCGAGACGTTCAAAGAAGAGCTTGAACAGTGGATCCAGGAATTTGTCAGTCACCTTGATGTCCGCTCCCCAAGGGTCAGGCTCGTTGGTGAGTTTCAATGCATTGGCGAGTTCCAATACACAGGTTTCCAGAATTTCAAGACGGTTGCGTTTCTCTGCCGCCTCGATGAGGTCCCCGGAATCCAAACCCTGCTGCACGAAGCCTCGAAGGCTTTCGGGAGTGACGAGATAGTTTTCGATCTCCCTCTGCTTCCACATGCGTTCCGCTAGGCGTGATCCTGTTTGGAGTTCCTTTTCAAGGCGATCAAGCAGCACAAAGCCGACGAGATCCGGCTTTGCTTCCCGGAGACCTTGAAAATGATCCCGGGCTTCCTGGGGTTTGTTATTTCCCAGATAAATGACAGGCACCGAGTCCGAAAGAACCGATTTCGCAGGGTGATCGAGACGATCTGCAAGGCGGCGGAGAATTGCCAGATCCGTCGAGCCCTCCAGATAAAGAAGCCATCCTTTCTGCTCCGCGAGGTAGTAGTCAGCCATACGGATGCTTTCCAGAGCCTTCTTCACCTGATGGCGGGACCGTGTGTCGATGCGGTGCGGCTTGCCAACGAAAGCGATCACCACATCGCGCTCAGCCGCTTCCTGCAACACAATCTCGGAATGACTGGCAGCAACGATCTGTGATCCGTATTTGGAGGCTATGTCGGTGAGCAGGTTGTAAACATCGCGCTGACGCAGGATTTCGAGATGGGCATCGGGTTCATCGAGGAGCAGAACGGCTCCGGGATTGGCGAGCATGTAGCTCAGTAATAGCAGGATCTGCTGGCAGCCCCGCCCGGAAGATGAAAGATCAAGCTCGATACCGGATCGTTCCTTATAAGTCAGAGTCAACTCGCTGCGTTCCTGCACGTAGTTTGGCGGCTGGAGCCTGATTTGAAAAAGAAGGTCGATTTTATCGACGAGGACGTTCCATAGGGCCTTTTCCTCCTTGGAGTATAGTTGCCAGCAAAGGTTGCGGAGAACCTGCGCGGTCTGACCTTCGCCGATGAGCACCCCGATTTCGCCGGGTTCTTTGCGGTGTTCGCGTTCGGCCAAGCCGGACATCGGCGGTAGGAACACCACCGGATGATGCCGCAGGGCTTCCGGAAGAACCCCGTTTTCCGGTTCCTTGAGACGGCAATAGAATGACTCTTCGTTCGCAAAGTAGAATTCGAGCGAGCAAGTCCATGGGATGTCCTCATGGATACCACTCGCGCTCAAGGTGATGTAAACCTTGTCGGTACGTTGTTTGCCATCGCGCGTTTTCGTGTCATTCACATGCAGGTCTTTCCAAAGCAGCTTTGCGCTGGGAACCGGAATGGAAGAAAGATCGCGACGGTTAATGGTCACGCCGGGACGTGTGCCGGGCGAGCCCTTACCACGTTTTTCCGACCATCGGCGCCATCCGGCATCCCAAAGTGCCATCGCTTGAAGCGCACTGGTTTTTCCTGAGTTGTTCGGACCGATGAACACAACGGCATTGCCCAGTTCCAGATCGACAGAACCAAGACGCTTGAAGTTTTCGATGTGAAAGCTCGTGATCATAATTTGTATTCAGTGAAACTTGCCGCGAGGTCGGCAAGGGTTTTAGGGGCATGTTTCGCGAAGCCTGCCTGATCGACGTAAACGAAATCATAGCGGATCCCGTTCTCCTCGGCGGCGGTGGCATCGGCGCACCATTGTTTCAGGCGTGCCATTTTTTGCGGTAGATCGAGTTCCTCGCGGCCTTTGGTTTCGATGATCCAGACGGTGCCCTGCGTGTCGCGGGCGATGAAGTCGGGCACGTAGTTGGAGAGGTCGCCATTGGCCTTCACGTAGTCGAACTTGAAGCCGATGGCGAGGTAGTTCTTGGTGAACGCCTTCACGTCCGGTGCGGCTTCGAGGAAGGCGGCGAAGGCAAGCTCGAAGCCCCCGGCATTCACCTCGCCGACGATCTTGGTGAAGATGGATTTCTGCGCGGCAAGGAATGGACGGTGTTCGGTGCGGAAGGGGCGGGTGTTTTGCAAACGAATGTAGTCTTCGATTCGGGTGGTGCCGGTATCGGCGATGGTGAGGGCGTTCATCGCGGCCTTGAAGGAATCATAGAGGGTTTTCCCGACATCCGGCTCGGATAGATTCCGCAGGACAACGGGGTCTTCGAGATCGACTCCAGATTGTGCCGCACTTTCAGTGCTCGGATCGTGTAGGACATCGGACCCAGGGCGTTGCCCTGGGCTGGCATCGTTCGCACCGTTGGTGCTGAAGAGATGGAATTTCATGAAGTCCCGCACCTTCGGATAGAGCACATCGTAGCCACCGACCAGGCGGAGGTCCTTGAGCAACTGGCGGGCGAAGAAAGCAACTACGGAGCGGTAGTCAGCGGGGCCGGAGCCGTCGAGGTGGACGGTGTGATGGACCGCGGAGTCGAGCATCGTTTTGAAAACGATCTCGCGGGTTTCTTCCGGTGTGAAGGGTTTCAGGGGCAGGCGCTTGTTTCCTAAAGCTGCTGGATCGAGGTCGTGGAGGTCCTTGAAATCGCGTTGGAAACGGCGGCTGAGTTTGGGGATGGGGATTTCCAGGTCGGATAGATTCTTGTCGGTGTTTTCGGTATCGACTTCGACGATGAGGGAGTCCTTCCGCGTGGCACCTGCGCCCATCGGCACATGATCGAAGGTGACACCTTCGTTTTGGATGGATTCGACAAAGTCCATGAAGGCAGGCGTGCCCATAACAGAAACCGTCTCGCGTTCATCGCTGCCGAAATACATGCGGCGCAGACCACGGCCGAGCGTCTGCTCGGGGAGGATATTGGACTTCGCCGCATAGGCACGGAGGCCGACGATGGTGGTCACGTTTTTCACGTCCCAGCCTTCCTTCAACATGAGGACGGAAACGATTGCCTTGAAGGGTGATTTCCAGGAGTCGATCTCGTTGGACTGCTTGCGAAGGAGGTCGAGTTCCTCCTTGTTCTTTCCAGATGAGGCTTCGGAGATTTCGCCGTTGTTCTTGGTGTGGATCGTAAGAACGGCACCTTGCAGCTCGGGGCAGATTTTTTGGAGATACTCGCCGACTTCATCGCAGTTTTTCGTATCGTCCACCATGACGAAGAGGACGGCTTTTTTGCCGAACGCTTCGTGTTCAGCATAACTCTTGCGCCATTCCTCGACGCCGAGGGCGAGGAAGTCGGCGTATTTCTCGGAGAAGATGGCGGTCTTTTTTTCGTGAAGCTTGGCGCGGCTGGCGGCATCCGGGAGGACGGGATGCTTGACGACGTTTTGATAGATGGCCTCGACCAGCGGATAGTCGGAAACGGTTTGCACGAAGATCGCGCCGCTGTCATGACGCGGGGTGGCGGTGACATCGACTTGCAGTGTCAGGCGGCAGTCTTTCTGGAGCATCTTGTGGTGGATGTCCTGGATGGACTTGAACCACGCCATCTTGGGATTGTGGATGTGGTGGGCTTCGTCATTGAAGACGGCGAGTTCCTCGATTTCGCGGACGATTTCGCCGAGGTCGGTCTTGCTGTCGGTGGTTTTGCCGGAGGGTTTAGCGCCGAAGGCATCCGAGAGGAAATAGTCGCGCAGGTCGTCGTCATCGAGCGATGGCTCGGGCACGTCCCCGAGGAAGACGCGATGGATGTTAGTGAGGAAGATGTTGCCGGTTTCCCGCAGGACGCGCACGTCGTCCTGGATGTGGAGCGTGAGTTGGAAATCGTCGCGCCAGTTTTGGCCTTGGTGGCCGTTGTCGGGGAGGATGGGGTCGGTGAAGAAGATTTTCAGGCCATCGAAGTCGGCGCGGAGGCGGTCGAGGACGATGATGTTCGGAGCGATGACGAGGAAGTTCCGGGAGAGGGTGGAATCCAGCTCATACAGCTTGTGGAAGAAGCTCCACGCGATGAGCAGGGAAAGGACTTTGGTTTTGCCGGCACCGGTCGCCATTTTTAGAACGTAGCGCGGCCAGTCTTCGGAGAACATGCCGTGGGAAACCGAGCCGGAAGCGTCGAAGCGGAGGAGGTCGAATTTGTCGCGGGCTTTGCGGACGTCGTGGAGCCAGATGACGGTTTCCACCGCTTCGCGCTGAGCGTAGTAATATTGAAAGGGAGAGAGTGAGCCGTCGGCGGTTTCAAGGAGATGGTCGGTTTCAAACCACCACTGGAGTAAGGCTACGGATGTTTGGGACGCGCCGGGATAACCTGCATTTCGCCATCCGGAGACTTCTTCTCGGATTTTCGAAACCAGCGGCGGAAGCAGCTTTTCGTAGGCCGTGCTGCGGAGAGTCTCGTCGGCGGGGAACCAGCGCTGCGCGGGAATCAGCGTCGCGTAAGGAGAGGTAGGAAATTCGGGGTGGAGAGCCATGATTGGTAAGGTTATGAGCCGATCTGCCGCGCCGCTTGCAGCGTGTTCTTCATCAGCATCGCGATGGTCATGGGGCCGACGCCACCGGGGACCGGGGTGATGGCGGCGCAGAGCGGGGCGACTTCCTGATAGGCGACGTCGCCAGTGAGGCGGTAGCCGGATTTCTTGGTGGCGTCGGGGACGCGGTTGATGCCGACGTCGATGACGACAGCCCCCGGTTTCACCCAGTCGGCCTTGACCATTTCCGGGCGGCCGACGGCGGCGATGAGGATGTCCGCACGGCGGCAGATGGCGGGGAGATCCTTGGAACGCGAGTGGGCGATGGTGACGGTGGCGTTGGAGTTCTTGGAAACTAACAACAGCGCCATCGGTTTGCCGACGATCATGCTGCGGCCGATGACGACGGCCTCGGCTCCGTGAGTGTTGATGCCGGAAACTTCGAGCAACTTCATGCAGCCGGCCGGGGTGCAGGGGACGAAGCCGGACGGGTCTTCAAGGACGAGCTTGGCGACGTTTTCCGGGTGGAAGCCATCGACGTCCTTGCGCGGGTCGATCTCGCGGATGATGGCTTCCTCGTCGATATGCTTGGGCGGCGGCGATTGGACGAGGATGCCGTGGACGGCGGGATCGGCATTGAGATCGCGGACGACTTGGAGAAGGTCCTCCTGGGTCGTTTCCGCGGGCAGTTCGATTTTCACCGAGTGAAATCCGAGTTCGGTGCAGGTGCGGGATTTCGAGCCGACATACACTTGCGACGCGGGATCGCTGCCGACGAGCACCACGGCGAGGCCGGGCCGGATGCCCATGGCTAACAGGGCGGCGGTTTCCGCGCGGCACTCGTCGAGCACGGCGGCGGCCACGGATTTTCCATCGAGAATTTGCGGTGAGTTCATGGGAGAAATGGTTAGGCGTCGTCCACCCCCGCGAGGAGGATGGCTTGGACGCGGTCGAGTTGAGCTTGGAAGGCGGCAGCGTCAAGCTTGGGTGGGATGACGATGATCTCGTCGAAGATGACGGTGATGCGGCTGAAGGGCTTGGGGATCACTAGTCCGTCCCAGGTTTTCAAGCGCCAGGCCGAGGAATAGCGCGCGTGGATCGGCACGATCGGCGCGCCGGATGATTGCGCGAGCTTGATCACTCCGGCGTGAAAACTGTAGCGCGGGCCGCGCGGGCCGTCCGGGGTGATGCAGACATCGAGGCCCTCCTTCAACGCGCGTTTCATCCCGATCAAAGCCGCCACCGCGCGCCGCGATGACGAGCCACGGATCGAGCCGAGACCGAACACCGCCATCGCCCGCGCTAGGATCGCGCCGTCCTTGCTGGCGCTGGTGAGCACCACGGCTTGGCGGATGTTTCCACCGGTCCGCCACCAGATCGGCGGGATGGTGAAAATGCGGTTGTGCCAGAGCGCGAAAATGACCGGATCCAGCGGGTTGGCCGGGTTGATGACGCCGCAGCGGTCGAAGACTTCGTAGCGCAGGGTTTTGGCCCAACAGCGCATGGCCCAGCCTGCTAGAATTCCGAGAGTTTCCGCTTTGCGGTTTCCCCGGATTTCGGTGCGTTTGGAATCACTCATCGTTGCTCAGAGGAACCCGGCCGGATGAAGGGTATCGACGAGATACTGCTGGCGGGACATCAGCTCCTGATACGTCGCGTGCGCCTGTGGGTCCGGGTCGCAGCGCGATTCCGAATCCCCGTGGACGAGGTAGCTGGCGATTTCCTCAAAGCCGAGCGACTCGCCGCTTTGGTTGAAAAAGGCGACCGCCGCCTGCATCGCGGCTCCGGCCGCGGCTCCTTGTCGGCTGGAAACCGGGACCACCGGCGTGCCGAAAACGTCGGCGAGTAGTTGCCGCGCCACCGGGCTAACCACTCCCGGGCCTAACAAGCGGATCTCCGGCGGATCGAAGCCGAGATCGCGCAAGCGGCTCATCGCGTAGCCAAGGCCTAACGTCACGCCCTCCGCCGTCGCGCGGGCCATGTGGGCGGGGGTGAAATTTTCCGGCGTGATGCCGTGCAGCACGCCCGTGCCATCGGGTAGCCGCGGAATCGATTCGCCGGTGAAATAGGGCAGAAGCATCAGCCCATCCGCCCCCGGTGAGACGCTCGCCACCATCGTTTCGAACTGCTGAGCGGTCCAGCCGTAGTGGCGCCGCAAGACCTCCGGGGCCAAGGCCGCGTTGGTCGTCGTCGCCAAGCCGAGCCAGGTGCCCGTCGCGTTGCAAAGCGGGGTGATTTCGCCGCGATGGTCGATCACCGGCGAGTCGCCCACACCGACGATGACGCCTGCCGCGCCGAGTTCCACCGCCACCGTGCCATGCGACACGCAGCCGGCGGCCAAGGCCGCTAACAACGGCGAGGCGCTGCCCGCGCCGACTTGCACCATGTCGGAAACTCCCCACTCGCGGGCCAAGGCGGGCCGCAACAGGCCGCGCGGCTGCCCCGAGGTTCCGATCGGTGGCAGCAACGAGCTAAGCTGCGGATCGATGAAATCCAACAGCTCGGCCGACCATTTCCGCGTGCGGATGTCCAACAATCCGGTGGCCGACGCACTGCCGGGTTCGGTCGCGCGCTCGCCTGTTAGCCAGTAGGCGATGAAATCCTGCGCTGTGAGCAAGCTGGCGGCGCGTTGGAAATGATACGGCTCGTGTTGTTTCAACCACAGGCACTCCGCCGCCGCCGATTCCACGCCGGGCGCTTGTCCGGCGAGTTCGATCAATCCGGGCGCACCGCCGAAGGCCCGCGCGATTTCATCGGCCTGCCGCTTCACGGAAATGTCACCCGCGAGTTTGGCCGGGCGGATGATCCGGTTCGCCTCGTCCAGCAGCACCAACCCGCGTTGCGGACCGGCGACGCCGATCGCCGCGACCCGGCCTTTTTCACCATCCAGGGTGGCCAAGCACTGCCGCACCGCGCGGTCCACCGCATTGATCCACTGCGCCGGGTTTTGCTCGCGGTAGCCCGCAGGCAGCCCCTCGATCCAATCATGCGGGACCCATGCCTCGGCACGGATCAGCGAGGATTCCAGATCCAAGGCCACGGCGCGGGTGCCACCGTGACCGATTTCAATCCCAAGGAAGTGCATGATGGTTGGTAAAAATCCCGAAGCTGGTCCGCCGGGCGAACGCCGTGAGTTTCTCCAAGACCGCCACTTTGACAAGTCTCGCCGTGCGGAAAACCATGGGCGAGCTGGCGTTTGACAGGATTTGCCGATTCCGATAGTCAACCACCATGAACGACGAGCCGCATGAGATCTGGTTTTACTCGCGCGACGGCGAAAAGCGCGGGCCGGTGAGCTTCACCAATCTGCGGGCCAAGGCGAAGGATGCCAGCCTCAATCCACGCCTCGACATGGTCTGGACCAAGGGTATGGTCGAGTGGAAACCGGCCGGCGACATCGATGGCTTGTTCAAACGCCGCCCGGCCCTCGAGCCGCCGGAACTCCCCACCCCCGGTCCAGTCCCCACCCCCGCTGCCGATCCCGCAGCGGATCCCTATCAGCCGCCGCAAGGGGAATCGGTGGAGGAGCAAATGGTCAAGGAAGGCGGTTGGCCCGGCGCACGGCGGCGGAGCTATTTGATTGTGACGTTGGTTTTCCCGTTCCTGTGGGGCTTCGCACTCGCTGCGGGAACGCCGTTTCTAACGACCCAGTTTGGCTCGGAAATCATGAAATTCGCGATGCCCGGACTGGGCCTCCTGCCGCTGCTGGTGATCATTTTCATCTCGCTCAAACGGCTTGTGAATCTGGGAATGAGCCGCTGGTGGTTCCTGGGGAATTTCGTGCCGTTCCTCAATCTCTGGCTCGGCTACCGTTGCTTCGCTTGCCCGGGCGGATACGCCTATCACAAGAAACTCGACGGTGCCGGGATTTTTCTGGCGATCATTTACTGGCTGCTGTGGCTCGTCTTCCTGGTGGCCGTCGTCGTGTCCGTCGCGGCGCTCTACGGCTCCTTGGGGACGCCTGAAATGCAGCAGCAGCTCCGTGACATCATTCGCACGGCGACCGCGCCCAAGCCGTGATCCAGTATTCCAAACAAACCGACGAGCGCCGCGAGGCCGGGCCGATGGAATGCTGGTGCCTGCACGGTGCCGCCGGCATGGCGGCGGACTGGCGCGGCTTCGCCAAAAATCTAGCAGCCTCCGGGATCGGCTCGCGGGCGGTGGATTTGTGGCGCTTTCTCGAATGCCAGCCGATGTCCCTAACCGAGTTCGGCACGGCCCTCAATGTCGATGCCAGCGGCGAGGTGTTCCGGGGCAGCAGCCGCGCGTTGCTCGGCTACTCGATGGGCGGCCGGCTGGCCTTGCACGCCTTGTTGGAAAAAGATCATCCGTGGCAAGCGGCGGTCATCGTTTCCGCCCATCCCGGCCTGGAAAGCGAAACCGGGCGCGCGGATAGACGTGCGTCCGAC
This sequence comes from Akkermansiaceae bacterium, assembly GCA_031371325.1. GTDB lineage: Bacteria > Verrucomicrobiota > Verrucomicrobiia > Verrucomicrobiales > Akkermansiaceae > Luteolibacter. The sequence continues at coordinate 12,391 of JANMJJ010000146.1, forward strand.
ATGGCCTGGGCGACGCAATCGCTGGCGGGAAACTGGCAGGAATTTCTCACCACCTGGAACGCCCAACCCATCCTCGGCGACGCATCCATGCGCGATCCGCAAGCCTCCGGCAGGCTCATCATGCGCCGCCGCGAAATCGCCCGCAGCTTCGTGGATTGGTCGCTCGGAACTCAGCAGCCGCTGTGGCAACGCTTGGGCGAAATTTCCGTCCCCGTACTGTGGATCGCAGGCGAAAACGACCCGAAATTCCTCGCCCTCGCCAAGCGCGCCACCTCGTTGATTCCCAACGCCCACCTCGCCGTCGCCCACGGCGCGGGTCATCGCGTCCCGTGGCAAGCGGAATCCTGGTTCGCCGATCAAGTCACCCGTTTCCTCAACCTCGGCCACGCTTGAGAATCAGGGCGTTTTCATTTGGATTTTTGAATCGCAGATGGACATTGATTTTAAAAAGCTTATCAAGAATTCAGGCGTCACCCTGTGGGTGAGATCGCCAATCGATAACCGCCAAGTCCTTGATCCGGGAAAAATCCGGATCTCCTCGAAAAACCCCTCCGGCCACTTGTCGGCGATTTCCTCAATCACGATCGTTTTCTCCTCCCGCCGGATTGAGACCTTCCCACAAGGCAGCTCCAGCCCCTTCGGCAAGGCAATGGAGTGAAGAGAGCGGAGCAGCCGGAATTTTTCAGGCACCCAGGCCTGGAGGATTGGGCACAATTCCGCCTAGAAAAGCGCACAGGGAATGTGGCAGGTTGAGCAGCGTGTAGCGCACCGCTTGGCCTTGGGTGGTGGAGACCGCCATGGCTTGCAGGCTGCCAAGCGTGCAGACGCTCCAGCAGCGAGCCGGCCGCCACCACCGGCAGCTCAGCCGAGGGCTTTGATTCAATGACCTCCGCCCCGGCTTGGCGGTGGCGCTCCAGACACCGGCCGGATGACTCGGGAGTTTCATCGGGCGGGCCGCAGGTAGCTCTGGATCGCGTGGGCCGGAATCCTGCAGGCGAAAGGTTCTCCATCGGCCGCCAGCGTGAATGCGACGGACTGCTCTGTCTCGTTGAGCACCACGGTGACGAGTGAGCCGTCGGGATTGACGAACGCCACCGACTGCAGGGCGTCGGGACCGCCACTTGAGGCGATGCGGTGCGCGCCGGGCAGCACCAGTTTGCTGAACTGCGCGATATAGTAGAATGACGAGCCGTAGCTGACCTGTTGGGTTTCTGTGTTCACGATCACCGGGGCATCGCAAAAATTACCGACATGATTGGGTCCGCCGCGCTGGTCGAGCACGATGTTCCAATCGATGAAGCCGCAAACCCAGTTCTGGAAATCGCCAATCATGTTGCGGGCGTAACGCTCGCCATTTTCCCACTGCCCGATCAACTTGCCGCTTTCGACGCAGCCCTCGGTGAAGAGGATCGCCTTGTCGGGAAACTTGTCGTGAACCCGGGCGCTGGCCGCGTAGTCATCGTTGACATACCAGTGAAGCCCGAGACCCCAGAGATACCGGGCGGCCTCGGGGTCGCCCAGCATGGCGTCTGCCCGCGCCTCGATGCGGTCCCGGTTGTGGTCCCAGCCGACGAGTTTCACGCCGGAGAGGCCGGCACGCTGCAGGGCGGGTCCGAGCAGGTCGCGCACGAAATCGCGTTCCTGCTCCGGCGTGTAGAGGCAGGACTCCCAGGTCTGCTTCGCCTCCGGCTCATTCTGCACCGTGAGGGCCCAGATCGGGAGGTTTTCCTCCCGCTCCATGGACTGGCAGAACTTCACGAAATATTCCGCCCACGCCGGCGCATATTCATCGCGCAAAGATCCGCCATCGTCCATCCGGTTGTTGCTCTTCATCCAGCCCGGAGGACTCCAGGGCGAGGCCATCAGCTTGAAACGCTCCGGTCCGGCTGTGGCTTGCGCGGCGTGGATGAGCGGCAGCGTCCAAGTGCGCATCGGTGCCAGCGTGAAATGATGCAAGTCATAGTCTCCGGGCACGGGATCAAGTTCCCACAGGTTGAGTGAGAAGTCACAGGAGTTGATGTGGGTGCGGGCCAGCGTGTAACCAATCCCATCCTCGGGATCGTAATAGCGGCGGATGATTTCCTCCCGCTGCGCGACCGGCAGTTGGGAAAGCACCCAGCCTGAGGATTCGGTCAGAGCACCGCCGAATCCGACCATCTGCTGGAACCGCCGCGCCGGATCCAAGGTCAGCGCCCCGGCGGCAGGGGACGTCGCCGTCGGAGCCGCGATGGGCGTGAGCCGGTGGCCGTTGTCCCTTGCGGTCTCGAGCACGGTCCAAGGGCGATGGGTATTGGTGGATGGCATCGGGTAAGCGCGGGAAAAACCTTGCAAGCCGCCTTGTAGTATCTAAAAACCCGATTGCAAGTTGCATTAATTTGCAGTTCATCGGGCAGCGCGATCCTTGGCCCTGCCTACCACCGGCAAACTCCGTGAACCCACACCCCGGACATTCACCAGCGGCGAGCATTAGATTTCGAAAATCGTTGTGATTTTCAAGCCCCTGAACCGATTCATGAAACAAAACCTCCTCGCCCGAACAATCGCCGTGACCTGCAGTGTCATCCTGGCCTCGCCCGCACTTCATGCGGCACCCGATCCGGCCACATCTTCAATCCAGCAGAAACCCACGGCCCTGTTAGCCGGGGTCCAGCGCGCTGTCTGCTATTCCGGATTTCGCCGCGGACAGCATCCCGACCGTGGCACCGGCGCGGTCAACCCCAGCGACCCGGAAATCCTCGAAGATCTCAAGATCATTCGCGAACAAGGCGAATTCACCCTGATCCGGCTCTATGATTCCCAAGTCAATTCGGAGGCCGTGCTGCGGCTGATCGAGACCCACAAGCTGGATCTCAAGGTCCTGCTAGGTGCCTGGCTGGACGCCGAGGTCAGCAACCCCGGCTGTCCCTGGCAAAAGGAGCCATACCCCAAGGAAGTTCTGGAGGCGCACACCCGCCACAACGGTCAGGAAATCGAACGCGCCATCAAGCTCGCCAACCGCTACCCGAAGATCGTCGTGGCCGTGGCCGTGGGCAACGAAGCGCTCGTGGAATGGAACGACCACATGGTGCCGCTCGAGTCGGTCATCCGCTACGTCCGCAAGGTGAAGCAGTCGATCCCCCAACCGGTGACGGTGGCGGACAACTACAATTGGTGGGTGCATCACGGCGCGGCGCTGGCCAAGGAATTGGATTTCGTCTCCGTCCACATCTACCCGGTCTGGGAGGAAAAGGACATTGATGAGGCGATGCCCTACAGCATCGCCAACGTGCAGGCGGTCCGAGATGCCCTGCCGCAAAGCCAGCTCGTCATCACCGAGGCCGGATGGGCCACCGCTGCCGACGAATTCGGGCCGCGCGCCAGCGAGGAAAAGCAAAAGCGCCACTATCACGACCTCTTCGCTTGGACTCGGGAAATGCACATCACCACCTTCTTCTTCGAAGCCTTTGACGAGGATTGGAAAGGCAAACCGAATGATCCGCTCGGCGCGGAAAAGCATTGGGGATTGTTCACCGTGGAGCGTAAGCCCAAGCAAGTCATGCGCCGCTGAAATTGGCGGGACTCCGGCCGCTCCCCGGAACCTGCCGATTTTTGGCAACCGATCCAACCGCACATCCCCCGCGAATGCGTGTCAGGAGTTCATTGCCACCACAACGGGCAAACGGTAAGACTGCGGCATTGTGAATTCACTCCCTCGATCTGGCAGCGCAAAGCGGATTCTCGTGGTTGACGACGAGAAATCCATGCGGGACGTCCTCGAAATCGCCCTGGGCAACGGTGGCTTCCAAGTGGTCACCGCCGCCGATGGCGATGAGGCATTGGATCTCGCCCGGCTGATGCACTTCGACCTCGTGATCACCGACATGATCATGTCCGGCAAGAAAGGAATCGAAACCATCATGAGCCTTCTTGCCTTCGCTCCCGGGATCAAGATCATTGCCATGTCGGGCGTCCTGCCCGGAGCCAAGGGAGACTTTTTACCCCTTGCGAAATCTTTGGGTGCCTCCGCCGTAATCCGGAAACCGTTTGATCGCGAGAACTTCATCACCACCGTGCGCGGAGTGCTCGAGCAGGGCGAACGGCGATTGGTCGGCTGATGATCGGGCGGATTGCCAGGCAGCAACCGCAGCAGCGCCGATCTGGCGGGCACAACACTCGCCTGCAATGGCTGCGGGAATTCTGAAATCTTTGCAGGCCACTCTCCCCCCACCCGCGCTTTTGGCAAAACCGGAAACGCTTTGCCCATAAGGGATTCCCGTGTCGCGTGGCATCTGGCACGGAGTTTGCAATTCCCTCCGCCGCCATGAAGACATCACGCAACCTCGCCCAGTCACGCGGTCCTCTTTCCGCGCATCGTCCGTTCCACTTCGAACGCTCCAGAACCGCAGGACTGTCCCCGGATGGAGTCCGCCCGGCGGACCTCACCGCTTGCTGGAGCGGCCGGACTTGCGGGAGAACCGGGACCACTTGCGGCTCCAGCCGGACCTCCCGTGGCACCGAGTCCTATCCCTTTCTGGCGGAAAGTTCCGGGTTCTTCCGTCACCGCTTCCATTTCCAATAACCGACATCCGCTGTCCCTAACACCACGCTCCAGCAAGATCGTCCCGGCAAAGTCCCATGAATGCCATGCCCTCATCCATTTGCCGCGACGATCTTGCTTGGACATCTCTTCCGCCAATTTCCATCGAAGTGTTCCGACCTCCGACCGAGGAAGCCGGGCACCGCGCTGACATCATCCAATTCCGGCGGATCACCTCGCAAGAACGCCAACGGCAACCCGCGTGGAGTTCCGAAAGCTCCTTGCTGCGGATCGTCCCCGCGCCGCAGAACCGGCAACATGACCGTGAGCGGGAAACGGACGATTGCCAACCCGCGATCATCCCCGCTGACTGCCGTGGTTTGAAACACAGAACCCGTCCTTTCGAGGAGGCTCGCACCGCCGCACGGGTCCGGCACGACCCACCGCATTCCACCTATCGGATGGATTCTCCGTCCTTCGGCCAACCGGTCTTCGTGACCGTGATGACGGCGTACGCCAACCTCGCTAACAGCAGCCCGCCCCTGCCCTCCCGCCATTCCACGGCGGTGCTTCACGGGGGCCATCTCATGCATCATTTCGGAATCTGGATCGTAGCCCTGCTCACCATCCAGCTCGGGTCCGCCTGGAAGGTCGGCACCATCGCCGGGCAGACGCTGGGAACAGCAAGGTATTGCCACTCTGCCATCTGGCTTTTCCTGATGCTGGCCTTCAACCTCCGGGTTTGGTTCCGCTACTACGGCAGGGAGTCGAAGGCCTTCCACGTCCCCGGCATCTGCCTGTTCCTAGCGGCCACCCTGCCGGTCTTCCTGCTCCAACTGCTGGCATTCCTGCAGCCCTAGTGTTCTGTGAAATTGTACTTTTTTGAGGATATTATACAATCGGACAGGTGCCTGCCAAATTACACCGAATCAAACTGTCCAAAGATGAGCGTCATGAACTCGGTGTGCGCCCGGCTCAGGTCCAGTGCGCCAAGACCATTTGCCAAAAATACGCCCCGCGATTTCCCGGCAATTCTTCGCCGGGTCGCGGCGGCTGAATGCCTCGTTGGGCTTTACCAACGGATTTCAAACGCCGCTTCGCGCCGCAATCCATGGCGACTTTCAGTTACGCTCCTTGGGCTCGTCGGGATTGGCGAGTTTCGAGAGAGCGGCTTTGGCTTGGGCCGCATCAGGGGCCGGCAGACCTGACTTCAATGCTTGGTCAAGGGTCTGACGGGCCTTGTCGGGTTGATTGGAATTTGCGAGAGACAATCCAAGGATAAGCAGTTCGTCGGGAACGAGCGGACGGTTGGTCGAAAGTTCGGCAAGAAGCTGGGCGGCGTATTTGAAATCCCCCTTGCGGTAATTGATGACTGCCACAATCCGGGTGAGTTCCTGATCGTCGGGCATGTTGGAACGGGCTTCGCGGGCAAGCTTCAGGGCCTGATCCAGTTTTGCCGGATCCTCCATGTAGAGCGCGGCGAGACGCACGCGGGCAGGGTCGAATCGGGGTTGGAGCGTGAGGACTTTTAGGTAGGTGGCCTCCGGATTCTTTCCAGCGGCAGCGTCAAGGGAGCCGCGGAGCATCAGGGCGGGGACGTATCCGGGATCCTTGGTCAATGACTCCTCGACGACGGTGGCAATACCTGCCGACGAGGCGGCTCCAGGATCGGTCAGGATCAGAAAACGCTTGGCGGCTCCGGATGTGGAGGAGTCGGAAGCGGCAACACGGGTCATGGCCGTGCGGGCCTCCGCGATCCGGCCGAGACTGTAGGCGGCACGAGCGTAGTCGAAGAGGACGGCGGGATTGTTATCAAGACGGGCCGAGGCATCCTTGAGCAAGCCGTAAGCCTCCTCGTGGGCACCCGTCAGAAGTTTCGCGGATCCAAGGGCGGCGAGCGCCGAGGGCTCGCGGGGTGCGAGTTCCCGAGCTTTGGTGGCGGCTTGGAGGGCTTTTTCGGGAGAATTCAGAGGCCCTGCGTAGAGGCGGGCCTGCCCGACGAGGGCGGCTGGGACTGCCGGATTGAGATCGAGAGCTTTCTGGTAGGCATCGAGGGCCTCTTGCGGTCGGTCGCTGCGGGCGAGGATGTCCGCGAGTTGCAAATACGACATGATGTCCTTCGGGTTGTCGGCGACGCGTTTTTTCAAGGTATCCAAGTCGGCGAGGTTTGCCTTTCCGGCTTCGCGAAGGAGGGTAAGATGTTTCTGGGTATCGATCTTCTCCGGGAACTCGGAGCCGGATTCGAGTGCCTTGGTGAACGCTGCGGTGGCTTCGGCGGATTGGCCCATGGAGTATTGGGCCATGCCAAGGTGATACAGGACCTCCGGGCTGTTGGCCATTTTCCCGGCGGCTTCCGTGAACAGTGCCAAGGCGGCGGGATAGTTCCCGAGCTGCCACTCGATCCAGCCGAGGGTGTCGGCAATCGCAGGATGTGCCGGATCGAGCGATCGGGCCTTGCGGGCGTGGGTGGCCGCACTTTCGAGTTCGTGGAACTGATCGGCTTCGAGGGTGGCCAGATTGTTGTAGGCGGAGGCGAATTCAGGAGCCGCCGCGATGAGTTCCGAAAATGCCGAGCGGGCTTCCTCATTGCGCCCGAGTTGCTGGAGTAGGTAGCCGCGTTGAAGACGAGCCTGGGGATTCCCGGGGAATGCCTTCAAGTAGCGATCCAAGACCGCCAAGGCCTCCACTTCCTGGCCGGGGCCGCTTTTCAATTGGAGCAGAAGTGCATAGGCTTGGGCGTTGTCGGACTTCAGTTCGAGGGCCTTCATGAGCGATTGTTCCGCGAGATCGGGCTTCTTGAGATCCAACGCGATGCCGGCCTTGAACGTATAAGCTTCCGACGAGTCCGGGTGGGCAACGATGTAATTTTCCAGGCGTTTGAGAGCGGCATCGCCTTTGCCTGCCTTGAGATCGATGTCGGCGAGATTGGATACGGCCTCCAAGCTTCCAGAGAAGGTTTCCACGGAGTTGTCGAAAATCGAGCGCGCCTCGTCGAGTTTGCCTTGGGAACTCAAGAGTTGGCCGAGTTGAATGCGGCTCTGGGAGTCATCTTTGTCTGCGCTGGATTTTTCACGAAGGAGGGCGACGGCGTCGTCATTGCGACCGGTCGAGCGGTAGGCGCTAATGAGGAGATCGCGCGTCGGCGCGTCCTCGGGTTCCCTTTTGCGAATCGCCTCAAGGGCGGCGACGGCCTCCGAGGTTTTCCCATCCCGCAGTTGGATCATGGCCCGCATCCTGCCCGCCTCGGTGAGATCGGGGGAAACGGCGAGAGCCCGGTCCAGTGCGGCGGCGGCCTTGGGCAGCTTGTCTGCGGCGATCAAACACTTGGCCACGGCAAGGTCGAGCTGGGGGCGGGCAGGCAGGGCGGTGGCGACTTTTTCGAGAAGGGTCACGGCTTTATCGGGTTCCTTGTTCCGAATCAGGATCTCTGCCTGCATCAAGGCCGTGGTCACATCGACCGGGTTCTTCGAGAGGACCTTCGAAAAGTAATTGGTTGCCGCTTCGTCCTTCTTTTCGGTGTAGGCGATCTGGCCGAGCAGGGCCCAGGCGGGCAAGAAATCAGGGGTGGCGGTGGTGAGTTTATCAAGGTAGGCGACCGACTCATCGCGGCGGCCACGTGTCATGAAGGCGCAGGCGTAGGCGATGGATTCGTTGGAACGGGGTCCGGCAGAGCCGGCGGCGACTTTCATTTCGGCGAGGGCCTCATCGGGCAGTTTCTTCGAAGTCAGGATCGAGGCCTTGAGTGCGTGGGCACGAGCCGAACTAGGCGTGGATTTGATAACTTCATCCACCATGACACTTCCCTGTTCGAGCGAGCCGCGACGGAGTACCAATAGCGCGGAGGCGAGTTGGGAGGCCACGGATTTCCCCCCGGCGGCTTTGATGCGCTGATCACATTCCTCCAACCACTCCGGCGTGATTGAACTCTCGGCTAAGAACAGCAGGGCCTCGCCGTTCCCGGGAGATCGGTCCAAGACCTCGAGCAACTCCTTGCGACTGTCCGGCAAGAATCCCAGGTTGAGCAGGGCTTTTGCCAGATTGATGCCCACTTCATCGTCCTTCGGTAGCTTCTTCTTGGCTTGGGTAAGAATTCCTGCCGCTTCGTAGCTCGCCCCCTGAAGGGTGCGGATGATTCCGATGCGCTTGATGGCCTCGGGATTGCCTGGATCTACCGCGAGGGCGTTTTTGTATTCGATCTCGGCCGCCGCGAACGCTCCATTGTCGAAGTGTTTCAAGGCCGCTTCCAGCGATCGGCCTTTTTTGGCTTCTCGCGTGCAGCTCGGCTGGGTGATCGTGAAAAACAGTGCTGCGGTGAAGGGCAATACGTGGAGTCGGGCGATTTTCATAGGACGCTTGAAATGATGAGAAGCCACCTAGAGGGTTTTGGAGATCATGGCGAGAATTACTTGCGGATTGAAGGAACTTTCTAGCAGGGGGGAGGGAAACACGGCGAAGTCCCCAGCGACAAGCTCGTCACGGCAATCAGGCGGAGTCATTTGGCGACCGCCACGGCAGGGCCATAGCCGGCGGCGGGTTTGCCGTCCTTGTCGAGCTTGTTGCAAGACCAGAGCAGGCCGCGGGTCACGAGATCGAGGTATCGCGCGTCGGAGACCGTAGCGTTGTTATGGCCGATGGTGGTCGAGAACACGCGGGTCTT
>JANMJJ010000175.1:0-26228 GCA_031371325.1 Akkermansiaceae bacterium
CGTCAGGAACATCCAGCAGGCAGTCCGAAGCTGGTCCGGCATGAAAAGTGTCAACACCGGTGGGCCGATCATTTGGGACGATATCATCGGCGCGGGAAAATTTTTCCGGTCGGAAAACAGGAAATGTCCCGCAGGCGGAGATTACCAACTCTCGCCCCTGAATCCAAAGATCGGCGAACTCGCCGCCCGCTGCCCGCATCCCGAGCACCAGCGTCAGATCCTGAGCAAGGATACGTCCGAGTGGTGAACCCACGCCGAGGCTCAAAATGAGGGCGAATCCGCGCCTTTCCATCTTTGACAATCCACAACCATCACGGCAGTTTCCCGCCGCGAACCCGCAAACATCAATTACTATGGCCTACGATCTCATTGTCATCGGTGGCGGCCCTGCCGGCTACGTCGCCGCCATCCGCGCCGCCCAACTTGGAAAAAAAGTCGCCTGCGTCGAAATGGATCGCGCCGGCGGCACCTGCCTCAACTGGGGCTGCATCCCGACCAAGGCCCTCCTCAAGAACGCCGAGGTCTATCAGATGCTCACTCACAAGGCCGCCGAGTTCGGCTTGAAATTCGAAGGACTCACCTACGATTGGTCCGCCGTGATCGGTCGCTCGCGCAAGGTTTCGGACCGCCTCGCCGGCGGCATCGAGTATCTCCTCAAGAAGAACGGCATCGACTACGTCCGCGGCTTCGGCTCCATCGAAGGCACCGGCAAAGTCAGCGTCAAAGCGGCCGATGGCTCGTCCAAGATCCTTGAAACCAAGGACATTTTCATCGCCACCGGTTGCAAAAGCCGCGGCCTGCCGCCCCTGCCCTTCAACGGAAAATCGGTCATCGGCTCCAAGGACGCGATGGTCATCCCGCAGCAGCCCAAGGAAATGCTGATCATCGGCGCGGGCGCGATCGGCGTGGAATTCGCCTACATTTACAATGCCTTCGGCACCAAGGTGACGATCGTGGAAATGCTGCCGCGCCTGCTCCCGGTCGAGGACGACGAAGTGGGCGATGCCTTGGAAAAATCCCTCATCAAACAAGGCATCCGCTGCCTCACCAATACCAAGATCACCGCCATGGTGGACAAGGGCACCCACGTCGAACTAACAGTCGATGGCCCGAAGGAAAAAGGCGTGCTCAGCGCGGAAGTCTGCATCGTCGCCATCGGCATCCAGCCGGTCCTGCCCGGCGGCCAGCAACCGAAGCTCGACGACCGCGGCTACATCACCGTCGGCGACCGTTATGAAACTTCGATCCCCGGCGTTTACGCGGCGGGCGACATCACCGGTCCGCCGTGGCTCGCCCACGTCGCCTCGTTCGAGGCCGTGCAAGCGATCGAAGGTCTCTACGTCCCCGGCCACAAGCCGCGCAAGGTCACCAATTTCCCCGGCTGCACCTACTGCCACCCACAAGTCGCGTCGGTTGGAAAAACCGAGCGCGCGCTCAAGGCGGAAGGCATCGAATACACCGTCGGGAAAATCCCGTTTGTCGCTATCGGCAAGGCCATCGCCGCCGGCGAACCCGACGGCTTCGCGAAGCTCCTCTACGGCAAGAAACACGGCGAGCTGCTAGGCGCACACATCATCGGTGAGAACGCCACCGAGCTGATCGCGGAAATGGGCCTCGCCCTCGACCAGGAACTCACCAGCGCGGAAATCCACGCCACCATCCACGCCCATCCGACGATGTCCGAAGTCATCCACGAAGCCACCCTCGCCGCCGAGGGCCACGCGATCCACTTCTGAGAGCAACATGGCATCATGAGACGGTGCCCCGCCAGCATCATCAGGGTTCGACGGCTTCGGCGCGAGGAACGGCTCGGGGGACCTCGGGCTCGACCGGCGTGGCTTTCGGGATCTCGGGGAATTCGGGATTTTTGCGGAGCGGGGGTGCCTCCTTGACGGGTTCGGCCCTGAGCGGGGGCGGGGGAGTTTCCTCGATGGGCAACGCACGCAGCGGCTTCACCAGCACGGCCTTCGGGGATGGAGTTTCTTCAATGACGGGGGCTTTTTGCGGCTCGATCCTGAGCTGCTCCTTGGTCGGCGGGGTTTTGCGCATGCGGACTTCCACCCGGCGGTTGGCGGCTTGCTCCTCGGCGGTGCCGGTGATGACGATGGGTTGGTAGCGCCCGAAACCGCGGGTGATGATCCTGGAGGCGTCCATCCGAGCTGAATTGACGAGGTAGGTTTTCACAGCCTCGGCACGCTTGATGGAGAGGTTGAGGTTGAAACCGTCGCCGCCGACGAGGTCGGTGTGGCCCTCGATCCAGCAATAGAGGCCGGGATTTTTGTCCATGAGAAGGACGAGCTTCATGAGTCCGACTTTGGCACTCTCGCGAAGATCCGAGCTGTTGAAGCCGAACAGCAGGTCGCTGGGCAACATGGTTTTCTTGCCGAGCAGGATATTCGCGGGGAGGTCGAGCATGGCATCGAGCGAGGCCACGCCGTCGAGGGTGCCTTTCTCGACTTTTCCGTTAGCCCCTTGGCGGATGAGTTCTTCGGTGAATTTCCCGAGTTCCGAGTCGTCGGTCTGGACGGCACCGGGGTCCACGGTCATCTGGCCGACTTCGGCGGGCCTGATGGATTCCGGTTGGCGACCGAGTTCGGGGAGGTCGGCTTCGATTTCGAAACCGGACGAAACCTCGAGCGCGACGGCGTCCGGCGTTCCCTCCTTGGCGGGGCTTTTCAGCCGGATCGCGTATTCGGCCTCGATGATTTCGGGCTTGATGTCGATCTCCTGATCCTTGGGTAAGATGTCCAGCAATTCCACGTCCTCCAGCAAGGATGCGGTCTCGGTGGGTGGCTTGACTAGGTCTTCGGGAGGCAGTGATTGCTCGGTGTCGAGCGGTCGGATTTCCACTTGCCGGACGTCGATCGGGCGGGTGCTGAGTTCGCGGGCTTGTTCGAACTTGAAGGCGATCTTCATTTGATCGAGGGCGAAGAAAACGACCACATGCAGGAGGATCGACAGCAACATCGCCACGGCGGCCCACCACCCAAGATGGTCGGGACCAGGCAAGCGGCAAACCCCTCCGCCACGCGATGCACTCCATGAATAGGTCTCCGCCACGCCGGGATTATACGCCGATCTAATGTGCTGGCAATCACCAGAAAGGCTGATTATTTTCTCGTTTGGCACCTCGCCTGCTCATTCCAAACCAACCTCCCCAACCACATGGCCGCCAAGAAAACTGCAAAAAAGACAACAGAACCCGCCCCGAAGGATTCTGATACGACGCCGAAGCCCGTTGCCAAAAAAGCCACCAAGACGGCGAAAAAGGCTGCGACCAAGACAGCGGTTCCAGCCGCCACCCCCGCCGTCAAGAAGGCCGCAGCGAAGCCTTCGCTTGATGCCGTCGCACGCGCTGCCTATTTGAATTACCGCCGCCGCGTGGAACAAGGCCTGCCCGGGGATTCCCACGGCGATTGGCTGGAAGCGGAACGCCAGTCCTCGTAAGCGAAGCAACCCCCCCAGATTTTTCAACGCTTCCGGCTTGGACAGCCGGAAAAACGCCGCCACAGTCTGCGGCGTGAACTCCTGCGCATCCCTTGGCATCGGCTTGGCCGGATTCGGAACCGTCGGTTCTGGAGTCTGGAACATCCTCCAGCGTAACGGCGAACTCATCACCGGACGCACCGGGGGAGGCGTGACCTTGCACATCGCCAAAATCCTCGTCCGCGATCTGGCGAAGGTCCGCGCGACCAGCGGCGAGGTCGCTCCTGAAATTTACACCACCGACTGGCGCTCGCTCGTCGCGGATCCGGCGGTGGACATCGTCGTCGAGCTCATCGGCGGGACGACCGACGCGTTCGACATCGTGGCCACCGCCTTGCGTGCGAAGAAGCCAGTGGTCACCGGCAACAAAGCCTTGCTTGCCGAGCGCGGCGTCGAGTTGTTCGCGATTTCCCGGGAAATGGACACGCCGATCCACTTCGAGGCGGCCGTCGCCGGCGGCATCCCGATCATCCGGACCGTTCAAGACTCGTTCATTGGCAACCGAATCCATTCGTTTTCGGGCATCATCAATGGCACCTCGAACTACATTCTCGGCCGCATGACCGATGCCGGGCTCACCTTCGAAGCCGCGCTCGGCGAAGCCCAGGCACTCGGCTACGCGGAGGCCGATCCGGCGCTCGACGTGAATGGCTGGGACGCCGCCCACAAGGCGATCCTCCTCGCCACGCTCGCCTACGGATTCCCGATCGATCCGGCCTCCATCCACGTTTCCGGCATTGAGCAAGTGCGCCCCGCCGACATCAGCTTCGCCAAAAATCTCGGCTACGCCGTCAAGCTGCTCGCCGTGATCCGCGAACATGCCGATGGCGCGGTGGAACTGCGCATCCAGCCCTCATTCATCGCCCAAACGAACATCCTCGCCTCCGTCCACGGCGTTTTCAATGCCGTCGCCGTGCATGGCGACGCCGCCGGGGAATCCCTTTTTTACGGTCGTGGTGCCGGCCAAGGCCCCACCGCGTCCTCGGTCGTGGCGGACCTGGTGGAAGCGGCGCGCTCGCTGGGACAAGTTTCCGGGCACCGCGGATTCCTGCCCTATCGCGAAAGCGGGCGGGTTCTCCCGGTGGGTGAAACCTCGACGGCCTACTACGTGCGTTTCGACGTCACCGACCGCCCCGGCGTCGTTGCCGAAATCGCACGCGTCCTGGCAGATCACCGCATCGGCATTTCCGGCACCCACTCGCCGGTGAACCCGAGCAACCCGGACGCGGAATTTGTGGACATGATTTTCCTCCTCCACACCTGCCCGTTCGGAAAACTCCAGACCGCGCTCGCCGAGATCGAGGCTCTCGACTGCATCAACAGCACCCCCGTCGTCTTCCGGATCGAGAATCTGGGGTGAGGGAGACGTGGCGCAAGCGGGGCGTTCCAAGCAGCGCGAAATCGCGGCCATCCACGCCGGTCTTCAAGCGTTCACTTCACCGCGCTAAGCATCGCCATAGCACTGAACTGGAATCGGTTGAGGATTTCCCGTGCATCGGCCACCACACCTTCGGAGATTCCCTCCTTTTCCCACTGCACGCAGATCTGGGATTGGAAATGATCCCCGCTCCTACAACTATAGCGGACCAAATCGTCCCCGAATGGAGACGCTTGGGGCGCGGCACCGCAGCGGGGGCAACGCACTCGGAACTCTGCGGGGAATGACACCAGATTATTCCCGCCTTGATTGTTTTTCCGATCATTTTCAGTCATAAGCATCTCATTTCTTTGCCCGCCGGGAAGCCTCGAAGAGACAGGGAGAGCCCGTGAAACACTTTTTGATCAATAGATGCTCTCCCCCCGAAGAACATCCCGGCTCCGCAGGGCACATGCCAATCCTTCCATTGAATTCACAACCTGTTTGAATTTCGATAGATAGGAATAATCAGGGAACATGGCACCCGGGACAATTGGCCTGCAAGACCGTGCAAATGTTTCACATTCCAGCAATATTTGCAGAATCCCGATTGCTGCGTGAGAGCGACACTTTCGCCGTTCTTGGTGCCTTTTTGCGGCTAAAAACCATCGCCCTTTTCAGCCCAAATCCCTCCCCGGCCGACCCGATCTGGACCTGCCCAAGCTGCTAGGCCCGCCGCCGCTGGTAAGGAGGGTTGGACTTCAGCCAACCCGTCCGGCCGACAAAGTGTCCGCTTCCGATCCGTGCCAACTACCGGAGAACTCTTCCGAGAAAATTTTGACTTGCGCGGTATTTAGCCATTCCATTCTAATCGTTATGTGCAAATCCGCACAGTTCGACTCCAAACTCTACCCCCGATCAACACCATGAAACCCGGATTCCGAAACCTCATCAAGTCCACGTTGCCCGCCCTGATTGTCGTTCCTGCGATGATGCAGCACGCTCAAGCCCAGCCCACGAACAACATCACCCCGGATGCCGCAGGCAATATCGTGGTGGCTGGAACCTTCGACGAAACCAACGGCTCCGACTGGTCCATCCTCGCCAGTGGCGGAACCACCCAGCCGTTCTCGGTGACCATCAACAAGGGCGCGTTCCTAACCGGCAACGGCCCGTCCGCGAACGGAGTCACCGTTTCCGCACCAAGCTACACGATCACCAATTCCGGCACCCTCCATGTGGGCGCTTACGGCATCCTCTCGAACCTCGGCGGCACCGTCGTCAACAACAAGGCAGGCGGCCTGATCCAAGGCGGATACGACGGCATCAACTTCGATTCCCGAGGTGACTTCGCCGTCAGCTCCATCAGCAGGGGCATCTCCGGTAGCAACGGCACCGTCAACAACGACGGCTCCATCATCGGCAGCAACAATGGTATCTACGCGGGCAACGGACTCGTGGTGGCAAACAGCCTCGATGCCGAAATCACCGGCACCTCCGGCAATGGCATCTATTCCTACGACAATCTCAAGCTCACCAACTCCGGCGCGATCCGTGGCAACGGTGGCAACGGTGGCCAGGGCATCATGGTCAAAGGTCCATTCTACATCGGCAATGGCGACGGTGTCGCCACCGGCAATCTAGCGGAAATCACCAACGACAGCAACGGAGACATTTCCGGCAGCTACGACGGCATCCGCGCTGGCAGCGATCTCAAGCTCACCAACCACGGCTCCATCACCGGCGGCTCCGTGATCGGAGCTCAACCCACGCTCACCCTGCTCGACGTGGAGCAACCCGAAACCCAATACCTCGGCTCCGGCGTGGTCGCAGGTCCGCGCGCGGAAATCAACAACAGCGGCTCGATCCTCGGCTACGTCCACGGCATCGACATCCTCGACTCGGAATTCACTGACGAAATCGTGGCTCTTTCCAGCACCGCCAGTTTTGTCTCGGAAAACATTGAGCCATCCACCTCCATGATCACCAACACCGGCTCCATCACCGGTCTCAGTGGCAACGGCATCGACGGCTCGGAACAAATCGAAATCGTTTCCAACAAGGGAATGATTACCGGAACGACCGCAGCCATCGACCTGCGTGGCGGAAACGACATTATCAATCTGAACTACGGCTCCGAAGTCACCGGCGACGTCATCGGCGGCACAGGCATCGACCAGCTCAACTTCGGCTCCGGTTCGGAGTCCGTGTCTGAGGTGAGGAACATCCTTCACGGCAATGTGTATGGCTTTGAATCCACCACCAAGACCGGCACGGGCTTCGCCTTCATCGGCGGCCCGGGCGAATCCTTCAACGTCTTCACCGACCAAATCGCAGTCAGCGGCGGAGGCTTGATCATCAATGGCAACCTCGCCTCGCTCAGCGAGGGCAAGACCCAGGTCACACTCTCCAACGGCAGCACTCTCGACGGCACCGGAAACTGGAACGCCGACATCCTCGTCAGCTCCGGCGGCCTCAGCGCCGGTGGAACTAACAGCCAGTTGGGCGACTCAGTCACCCCACTCTCGGCTTCCATCAATTCGCAGGCAAAGGCGCTTTCCCAAACAGCGGCATCCGGCGGCGTTGATTCCGTCGGCACGCTCACCATCACCGGCGACGTGAGTTTCTCCAGTTTCGCCGCCGCCAAACAGGCGACCGCCACGGACAACCACATCCGCGTGGACATCATCCCGCAGACTGAAATCATCAACGGCGTCAACAGCGACCTCATCGTCCAAAACGGTGCCGGCAACACCTTTGATCTCACCGGTGTCAACCTCCGCCTCTCCCCCACCGACATCAACCAGACGCTCACCGACGGCACTTACACCATCGTCGATAGCGACAGCCCGTTGGTCGGCACCGCCCAGCTCGGAACGCTCGGCGTCCAGTTCAACGACAACGCGCCGGACACCGGGGAATTCCATGCCAACCAGAGCGGTCCTAACAACCTGAACACTGTCATCGCTAAGTATTTCACCACCACCCATGTCACCGATCCGGTGCAGGTCGCCCCAGAGCAAATCATCCCCCTGGCCGCGCCGGTGAGCAGCGTGAAGAACGGCAGCAACCTGGAAATCACCATCGAACACGACTTCGGCGGCCTGCCCGGTCTCAGCAAAAACCAAGCCGCGCTCGCTTCGGCGATCAATGGCTTCGTGGGCAGCGGTAACCCGCTTCTTCAGGACTTCATCGCCGCGCTCGACTACTCGGACCTCGCCGCCGTGCAGAACACCCTCGCCTCGCTCGATCCGGGCAATGCGATGGGCCTCGCCTCCGCCGTGGTCAACAGCGACTACCGCCTCCACCGCCTCGCCCAAGAACACCTCGCCGCCATCCGTGGAAGCAGCCAGGCCAGCACCTCCACCGGCTCCTCCTCCAAGGATGCCAAAGGCGTCATCACTGCCGGCCCAACCACCACCAGCTACGGCAAGCGCGGCAACGCCTGGGGCTCGGTTTCCTACGATGGCCAGGACTACAACGCCAATAACAGCGCGGACTTCGATGGCGATGCCGGTGCCTTCACCGCCGGTATCGACTGGCTCGTCGCTCCCCGGTTGGTCGTCGGCATCATGCTCGACGGCTCGAAGGGCAACTACGATGGCAGCAGCAGCAACAGCTCGGACATCGACAGCTTCCGCGGTGCGGTTTACGGCACTTGGGGCTCGGGCGAAGGCTTCTATTCGGATGCGCTCGTCGGCTTCGGCACCCATGACCTCAATTCCAAGCTCGGCGCGTCCGGCGTGTTAGGCACCTCGGTTTCCAACGACACCAATGCCGACAGCTTCCAAGCCATGTGGACCGCCGGTTACACGATGGTGCATGAAAACGTGAAACACGGCCCCTTCGCCGGACTCGAGTATCAGCGGTTGAATGTCGATGGTTACAACCAATCCGGCCCGCTGCCGATCTCGGCTAACGGCTTCGATGTGGACTCGCTGCGCGCCCTCGTCGGCTACCGTGCGACCGCCACCTTCGGCCAGTTCCGCCCCTACGCTTCGGTGGCTTACGCCCATGAGTTCGAGGACGGCACCGTCAGCCAGTCCGCCACCTTCGCAGGCGCGGGCTTCAAGGTTGAGGGCGCGGCGCAAAGCTCCGCCTTCCTCATCACCGTCGGCACCGGCTACACCCTGACCGATAGCCTCAGCCTCGATCTCGGCTACCGCGGCGAGATCGCCACCGACGATGGCATCACCAGCAACGGCGGCTCGCTCGGCGTGAACTATTCGTTCTGATCCCGCTCGATCCCGAATCTGAAACGACCGTCGCTCCGCAAGGGGCGGCGGTTTTTTCATCCAGACATGTGCGTGTTGCAGAACAAAGGGCACCATAACCCGGCGACTGGTTTTCGCTTTCCCCTGGCCAATCCGGAGACGAGCTAGGCTACGTTCCCATCGTGTTGAGCCAAGTGACACGATGAAAGAGCTGGAGTGATTTTCAAATTTCCCGGGCCCGGGGCGTTTTGAGGATTGCCGGGTAATTAAGATTTGCGTAGTTTTCCGCGAAGGGTGTCGGAAATGGATTTCTAACGCCCGGTCTAGGCTTTCCACTCCCCATCCGTGCCCAAATCCCTGAAAATCCTCATCGCTTGTGGCGGCACCGGCGGCCACTTGTTTCCCGGCATCGCCGTGGGTGAAGCGCTCCGTGCCCGCGGCCATGAGGTGATGCTGCTCATTTCGGAGAAGAAGGTCGATTCCGAGGCTTCGGCGAAATACACGCACCTTCAGTTCAAGACCGTGCCCGCCGTGGCCAAGCCGCCGACGTTGTCGCCGCGGATGCTGCCGTTTTTGTGGAAATTGTGGGGCTCGGTCGGGCAGTGCAAAACGATCATCCGCGATTTCAAGGCCGACGCGGTGTTAGGGATGGGCGGCTTCACCTCGCTGCCGCCGGTGTATGCCGGGCACAAGCTGGGGCTTGAAACCTTCATCCACGATTCGAACGCCCGGCCCGGCCGCGCGAACGTGCTGACCAGCCGCTTTTGCACCCGCGTGTTCCTCGGGCTGGATGCGGCGAAGGCGTTTTTTCCCAAGCGCGAAACCGTCACCACCGGCACGCCGGTCCGGCCGGAAATCACCCATCTTCCATCCCGCGAGGAGGCGGCGGATCGGTTCGGACTCGATGCCGGACGCCCGACCATCGTCGTGACCGGCGGCAGCCAGGGCGCACGGCGGTTGAATGAACTCAGCGCCCAGGCCGCCGCGAGTTTGCCGCCGGAAATGCAGGTGTTGCACATCGCCGGAGCTGCGGATTTCCAGCGGGTTTCGGAAATCACCGCGGGTCGGCCTGGCTACACGGTGCTGGGCTTTTGCGATCAAATGCCATCCGCTTACGCGATCGCCGATCTGGTCATCGCGCGGGCCGGGGCATCGAGCATGACGGAAATCGCCATTTCCGGCCATCCATCGATCCTCGTTCCCTATCCTTACGCCGCAGACGATCACCAGACGCGGAACGCCGAGGTTTTCGACCAAGCGGGCGCAGCCAAGCTGGTCCAGGAGCGCGATCTGGACGCGGAAAAACTCGCTTCTTTGGCCACTTCGATCCTGCAAGACTTGCCAACTTACAAGCGCATGGCAAAAGCCGCCCGCGCACTCGCCGTCCCCGACGCCGCGGACCGGGTGTGCGCCGCCATCGAAGCCACTCTCTCGCCATCATGATCGAACTCAGCATACGCCTCACCGACCGGAGCACGCCGCTCCACATCCATCTCATCGGCGTGGCCGGCTCCGGCATGAGCGGGCTAGCGTTGTTATTGTTAGGTATGGGCCACAAGGTCAGCGGCTCGGACAAGGTGACCACCGCGGAGACCGAGCGCATGCAGGGCGTGGGCCTGGTTTTTTCCTCGCCGCCCACCGCCGCCGCCGTGAAGGGCGCGGACATCGTGGTGTATTCCTCGGCGATCAAATCCGACAATCCGGCTTACTCCGCCGCCAAGAAAGCAAAGACGGCCTTGTTTCGCCGGGCCGAGTGCCTGGCCGCGATTCTCCACACGAAGAAAGGCATCGTCATTTCCGGAACCCACGGGAAAACGACCACTTCCGCGATGACCGCCCACGTCCTGCGCGAGGCCGGACAAAAGCCCAGCCACTACGTCGGCGCGGAAATCCCGATCCTCGGCGCGAACGCGAAATGGTCGGAAGACGGCGAATTCATGGTCGCGGAAGGCGATGAAAGTGATGGCACGCTCGCCCTCTATCGGCCGGAGCACACCGTCATCCTCAACATCGAGGCCGAGCACCTCGATTTCTATCGGGACATCGATCACATCAAGGAAGTCTTCACCCAGCTCGCCGACCAGACTGCGGGAAAGCTCGTTTACTGCGCCGAAGATCCCGTTGCCAGCGAGGTTTGCGCGAGCCGTGAAAACGCCGTTTCCTACGGTTGGGAAGACGCCGACTACACCGCCACGGCCGTCCGCGATCTCAAGGGTTCGTCGGCATTCACCGTGAAGAAAAAGGGCGAGGTGTTAGGCGATGTCGAGCTCGGTATCCCGGGAAACCACAACATCCTCAACGCGCTCGCCGCCATCGCGCTGGCTGACAGTTGCGGCGCGGAATTCCTGCTGGTCTCGCGTGCCCTCGCCACCTTCGCCGGTGCCAAGCGCCGCTTCGAGACGAAATATCTATCCGCCGACTACCGCATCATCGACGACTACGGCCACCATCCATCCGAGCTCGCCGCCACGCTGCAGACCGCGCGCTCGCTCAAGTCGAAGCGCCTCATCGTCCTTTTCCAACCGCACCGCTACACCCGGACCAAGGCGCTCGCCGACGATTTCGGAAAAGTCCTGCAGGCCGCCGACATGGTGTTCATCACCGACGTTTACGCTGCCTCGGAAAAGCCGATCAAGGGCATCTCCGGCCAGACCTTGGTCGATGCGATGAAGCTCCACGGCGACATTCCGGCGGCCTTCGTTCCCGATCTAGCAACCGCCCATCACGCCATCGGCCACGCGCTCCAGCCCGGCGATTTGCTCATCACCCTCGGCGCGGGAAATGTCCACGAAGCCGGCACCCGCCTCGCCGCCGACCTCAAGATTTTGGAGGAAATGCGCGGCCTCATGCCGCCCGGTGAGATCGACGGCAAACTCTACGAACCAATGAGCCGCCACACGACTTTGTTAGTCGGCGGTCCGGCGCAGTACTGGGTCGAGCCGCACAGCTTCTACGGCTTCGCGTTCCTCGTCGATTACTGCCGCGAGCGCGGCATCCCGGTGCGCGTCGTCGGCCGCGGCTCCAACTTGTTAGTCCGCGACGGAGGCATCCGCGGCGCAGTCATCCATCCGACCGGCGGCGTTTTCTCGGAAATCACCGTCGATGGCCGCGGCCATGTGACCGCCGGGGCGGGCGTCCGTTTGAAGAAGCTCGCCAGCATCGCGGGCGGCAGCGGGATCGGCGGCTTCGAGTGGATGGAAGGCATCCCCGGCAACGTCGGCGGCGCGCTGCGCATGAACGCCGGCGCGATGGGCATCGAGACCTTCGACCAGGTTGTCAGGGTCACTTTCCTCGATGAAGACGGCGTCATCCGGACCCGCGAGCGCGAGGAAATCGTCGCCCACTACCGCAACGTCGCGGAGCTGCGGCGGAACTTCGCGCTGCAAGCCGTTTTCAAGGGCAAGACCGACACCGCCGCGAACATCAAGGAACGTTGGGATGCCTCACGCGAGAAGCGCAAGGCCTCGCAACCCATCGCCGCATCCGCCGGATGCACGTTCAAGAATCCCGAACTCGTCCCGGCCGGCCGCGTGATCGATTCGCTCGGCCTCAAAGGCACCACCTGCGGTCATGCGGCGGTCTCGGAGGCGCATGGAAATTTCGTGATCAACCAGGGCGGCGCGTCCGCGTTGGAAATTCTAACTCTCATCGAGTTCATCCAGGAAAAGGCCCGCGACGAGCGACAGGTCGAGCTGGAGACCGAGATCAAGATCCTCGGCGAGGACGAGGCCTCGTTTTGAAATCCTAAATTTAAAATCCTAAACGAAGATGTTGAGTCACAAAAAAATCGCGGTTCTCATGGGTGGCCCGGGTTCGGAACGCGCGGTCTCGCTCGCCTCCGGAACAGCCGTCCTCAAGGCCCTGCTCGATCTCGGCCTCGATGCCGTGGCCGTCGATGTGACCAGCCCCAAGTTCCAACTCCCGGCCGGGACGGATCTCGCCTTCAACGTGATTCACGGCACCTTCGGCGAGGATGGCTGGCTGCAGGAAATCCTTGAAGGCATGGGTGTCCCCTACACCGGTGCCGGCGTCCAAAGCAGCCGGCTCGCGTTCGACAAAAACCTGGCGAAGGCCGCCTTCATCGCCCATGGCGTGCCGACCCCGCGTGCGGAAATCATCGACCTTGCCAAGGACCAGCGGCTGCCTTCCTTTCCCGTTCCCTTCGTGGTGAAACCGCCGCGCGAGGGTTCCAGCGTCGGCGTCCACATCGTCCATGATCAAGCGGATGCTGAAGCCGCGATCGCCGATGCCGCGAAGTATGGCAGCGAGATTCTCATCGAGGAATTCATTTCCGGCAGAGAACTAACAGTCGGCATCTTGAACGACGTTCCATTGCCAATCATCCACATCGTCCCGCCCGCCGGGGTTTATGACATGGCCAGCAAATACCCCTGGCTCAGCGGCACGCAGGGCAGTCAATATGTCTGCCCGGCCGATCTCGATTTGGAAACCACCATGGCCGTCCAGGCCGCCGCGCTGGCCGCTCACCGCTCGCTGGGCATCGAAATTTATTCGCGCGTGGATGTCCTGCTGGATTCCGCGAATCGTCCCTTCGTGCTCGAAGCCAACACCATTCCCGGGATGACGGAAACCAGCCTGCTGCCCAAGGCCGCCGCCGCCATCGGGATTTCCTTTCCCGAGTTGTGCAAAACCATCGCCAAGCTGTCCCTCGAACTCCGCTCCTAACATGTCAAAGCCCCGCACCAGCAAACCCCGCCGCCGCCCGCGCTCCCAGGTGCTCGAGGTCCGCGTCATGTCGCCGCGCATCGCCTGGTTCGGCTTCCTCAGGTTCGCCGGTGGCTTGGCGAAACTCGCCTGCATCCTCGCCGTACTCACCGGCCTCGGCTGGGGCGTCTGGCAGGGAATCCAGCGGGCGTTTTACAAGAACCCCGATTTCCGGTTGCAAGTCATCGACCTGAATCCGAACTCGGCCATCGACGAACAGAGACTCGCTGAAGCCACCGGCATCGATCTAACTGCCAGCTTGTTCGACATCGACGTGGACCAAGTGACCGCGAAATTGCAGGCCCTGCCGGAAATCGCCGATGCCCGCACGGAGCGGCACTTGCCCGGCACGCTGGTGGTGCGGGTGGTTCCCCGGACGCCGCGGGCGTGGCTTTCCTGCCCGTCAGCCGGCCTTTCCGAAACGCGCCGCGCCGGGGCCATGCTCGTCGATCTGGGCGGCATCGCTTACCCTTGCCCGGAACTGCAATTGGAGACCGCGCTGAACCTACCGGTGATCCAACTCCCTCTATCCGAAGGTCACCCGATCATCGCCGGACAGCACGTCGGCCATCTGGAACTGGCGCATTGCTTTCGTTTGTTAAACGCCGCCTGCGAGGCGGATCCAGATGCCATCCACTGGATCGAGTCGGTCAAACAAACGAACGAATGGTCGTTGCTGCTGGTCACCCGCGAGGGCACCGCAGCGACGTTCGGAACCGGCGATCACGACCGCCAAATCCGCAGCCTGCGCGCGGCGATGGATCACTCGAGCCAGAAGGGCTATGCGATCGGCACCATCAATCTCATTCCCAAGCACAACATCCCCATCACCCTGCGCAATGAAGCCGCCGCTCCCAAAGCGCTGCCGGTTTCCGAGCCGAGCGCCGGGGAAATCCGTGAAGATCGCCGCGCCCGCGATCTCAACACGCTTCTGAACCGCAACTGATCCTTTCCGCAATCCCACCCCATGGCACGTCGCACGAAAATTCACGTCGGACTCGAGATCGGCACCAGCAAAACCTGCATGGTCGTCGGTGAGGTGAAGGCGGACAGCGCCGTCAAAATCCTCGGCATCGGCGTCACCAAAACCGCCGGTGTTAGGAAGGGCGAGATCTATGATTTCGCGCAGGCCCGCGCTTGTCTCAAGGACGCGCTGGCCAAGGCGGAGGACGCCAGCGACGTGGAAATCGGCAGCGTGTTCCTGGCGGTCACCGGCTCCCACATCCATGGCGTCAACCACCGCGGCACCCACCGCTTGCCCGATGGCGAGCCGACCGTCACGCCGGAACACGTCGAGGAAGCGCGCACCATCGCGCGCGAGGTCCACATCCCACAGGACCACGTCTATCTGCACCCGATCATCCGGAATTACTGGTTAGACGGCCTCGAGCATTCGACCACCCCCGTCGGACTTTTTGGCAAAACCGTGGAGGCGGATTTCCACATCGTCCACGGCATCGGCACCCGCATCCAGAACAGCATCAAGCTGGTTCGGGAAATGCCGCTGGAGGTGGACGACATCGTGTTCTCGCCGATCGCCACCGCCCAGATGGCGCTCGACCGCGAGCAACGCGAGCGCGGCGCACTGGTCATCGACATCGGCGGCGGCACCACCGACTACGCGCTCTATCTGAATGGCGCGATCGCCGCGTCCGGCTGCATTCCCGTCGGCGGCGACCATGTCACCAACGACATCCATCTCGTCACCGGCCTGCCGTTTTCCAAAGCAGACCGCCTGAAAATCATGGAAGGCGACGCCTCGGCCGATCCCGCGAAATCAATCGGCACCGCCAAACTAACCGACGACCGCGGCTTCGCGGAAGTCGAGGTCGGCCGCAGCCTTTTGAATGAAATCATCCGCCAGCGCTTGGAGGAAACGCTCAAGCTGGTGCGCGCCCGGCTCCCCGCCGGAGCGGTCGAAGCCATCGGCGCGGGCGTCTTCCTAACCGGCGGCACCAGCCTGATGCGCGGCTTCAGCGAGCTCGCCTTCGACGTCTTCGGGCGCGACATCTACCGGCCCGAGCCGCCGGAGATCAGCGGCGTGCAGGCGAGTTTCAAGGACCCTCACTACGCCACCGCCATCGGCCTGATCCGCTACGCCCAGATTCTCGAAACCGAACGGGCAAGCCCGCCCGGCATGTTCGGCAAGATCGGCCGGATGTTCTGGCCGTTCGCGAAGTAACCATTTCAAATCTCACATCTTAAATCCCATTTTGTCATGATTCCCTACTCCCGCGATCCCCAGCAAACGGTTGCCACTTCCGCCGTCAAAATCATCGGTCTCGGCGGCGCCGGGGCCAACATGCTCGAGCGGATCGCGCTCGACGGCATGGACGGCACCGAGCTGTTAGCCATCAACACCGATGTCCGGACGCTCGGGGCCTGCCTCGCCCGCGAAAAGATCCAACTGGGCGTGAATCTAACCAAAGGACTCGGTGCCGGCGGCGATCCCGAACTAGGCCAGCAAGCGATCCTCGAGTCGGAAGACCAGGTCCGCGCGGCGATCAAGGGCCGCCGGATCGTTTTCCTCTGCACCGGCCTCGGCGGCGGCACCGGCTCCGGCGCGGCACCCATCGTCACCCGGATCGCCCGCGAGGAAGGAGCCTTCGTCGTGGTCTTCGCCACCATGCCCTTCGCCTTCGAAGGCAAGCGTCGGCGTGACCAAGCGGAAACCGCGCTCAACGAACTCGCCGTCCTGTCCAACGCGCTCGTCACCTTCGACAACAACCGCATGGGCGAACTCGTCCTCGCCAAACAAGGCATCCACGAGGCATTCGCCGCCGCCGACCACATGATTTGCGAGTCGATCAAAGCGGTCATCCGGCTGGTGATCCGGCCCGGTTTGATCAACGTCGGCCTCGACGACCTGATGAGCGCACTGCGGACCAACCGTTCGCGCTGCCTGTTCGGATCGGGCATCGCCACGGGCAAGGACCGCGCCACCAAGGCCCTGAAGAACGCGCTCAACAGTCCGCTGCTGGATCAGGGCACGCTGCTCAAGGATGCGCAGACGCTGCTCGTCCATCTTTCCGGCGGCGAGGATCTAACATTGTTTGAGATCGAGCTCCTGATGCAGCGCTTGCAGAAGTATGTCCCGGAAAAGGCCCACATCCTGTTCGGTGCGGCCATCGATCCGGCGATGGGCGAGTCGCTTTCCATCACCCTGATTAGCGCGCTGCCAGAGGACTGCCTCGCCACCGCGCCGCGGGATTCCCTCAGCCAGCGCTCGCAGGAAAACCCGCTTCTCGATCCCAGCCAGGGATTCACCCCGCCACCGGCCAAAGTCGCGGCCCTCGCCGGCGGGACGGTTGCCGATCATGAAGCAGTGCCTGAGCCTGAGCCAGAGCCACAACCCGAACCGGTGCGAGCCGGGGAGCCAGCCCCTCCCTCGCCGCCCGAATCGGCGCGGGTTTCTCCGCTTGCGAAATTCCGCACGGCCGCATCCCACACCGCCGTTCCCCCGCTGTTTGAAAACGAGCGCCCGTTCGCCGAACCCGACGAACCGGCCACCGAGGAAGTGGACGCCGCTTCCGCCCTCGACGCCTTCACCTTCATCGACGAGGCCGTTGCTGAGCCTGAAGCCGCACCCGAGTTTCATGACGCCAGCGATTCCTACGCGGCAGCGGAGGAACCCGACCCCGAGCCGATCGAAGCGGATGAAGCTTGGGATACCGCCACCGCGTCCCCCACTTTCACCCCGAGTCCCCGGCGGCGGCCGTCTCTAACGGCACCGTGGAGCAAGCCCAAGGCCGCCGGATTTGCCGAGGATCTCCCTGACGATGGCCCGGACCGCGACCTCGGGGTGGAGTCCGGGTCCGCTGCCGCACCCTCCGAGCCCGAGCCGCCGAAGCTCAAGCTCGGCATCAAGCCGTCCGGCTCGCAAAGCGAACTCTCGCTCGACTCCGCCCCCCGCGGCCGCTTCGAGGGCGAAACTCCCAACGTCTTCGATGGTGAAGACCTCGATCTCCCACCGTTCCTGCGGAAAAAAAAATAACACCCGCATGAACGATTCGACGAATCTGGAAATCCCCGGGCAAGTCACCTTTGCCGAGGGCAACG
Source organism: Akkermansiaceae bacterium (assembly GCA_031371325.1). Lineage (GTDB taxonomy): Bacteria > Verrucomicrobiota > Verrucomicrobiia > Verrucomicrobiales > Akkermansiaceae > Luteolibacter. The sequence continues at coordinate 17,842 of JANMJJ010000175.1, forward strand.
GCGGCCTGCCGAAAATTTTGATAGAAACCCCATGGAGTTCTGCGGAGATCTATCTGCACGGGGCCCAAGTCACCCATTTCCAGAAAAAGGGCGAAGCCCCGCTGTTGTTTCTGAGCAAGTCCAGCGAGTTTCTACCCGACACGCCGATCCGCGGTGGAGTCCCGATCATCTTCCCGTGGTTCGGCCCCCGCGAGAGTTTGCCGGCCCATGGCTTCGCCCGCACGGCCGCATGGCAACTCACGGCGCGATCGGTCAGACCGGACGGTTCCGTTGGATTGTTCTTCCACATGCCCGCCATCGGGTCGGTCGAAGTTGAATTCATCGTCTCGGTGGGAGAAACGCTCGCCATGGAACTGATCGTCCGGAACACCGGCGACATCGACTCCACCTTCGAAACCTGCCTGCACACCTATTTCCAGGTCAGCGCGATCGTTGACATCGCCATCACCGGCCTGGCAGGCACCACCTATCTGGACAAAGCCGCCGCCGCCGCCGTCACCACTCAGCTCTCCGCACCGCTCCAGATCGCCGGCGAGGTGGACCGCGTCTATCTGGACACCACCGCTGCCGTCGAGATCGAGGACCCGGGCCTGGGCCGCAGGATCCGGATCGCGAAATCCGGATCGCACTCCACCGTCGTTTGGAATCCATGGATCGACAAATCCAAGCGCATGGCCGACTTCGGCGACGAGGACTACCTGCAAATGGTCTGTGTGGAATCCGGCAACGTCGCGGCTAACAAAATCACCCTCCCGCCCGGCGAACTCGCGGTGATGGAGGTGGTGGTGAGCAGCGAGGTGATCAACTAATGTCCGCCAAAGCCACTTGGAAAGTCAGCGCCGCCGTGATGGCGAGCCGGGTGTTGGGACTTGTCCGGGATCAGATCTTCGCGGCCATGTTCGGCTACGGAGTTCTAACGGACTGTTTCAACATCGCCTTCCGCATTCCCAATCTGCTGCGCGACCTGTTCGCCGAGGGAGCTCTTTCCCAAGCCTTCGTCACCACCTTCTCCAAGCGCATCAAGGAGTCCGGCGAGGAAAGCGCATGGCCGCTGGCGGCGCGGATGATCACCATCGTCGCCATCCTGATGGCCGGCATCACCTTGTTAGGGATTGTGTTTTCACCGCAGCTCGTCCATCTGCTCACCTCCTTTGGCAAGAAAACCTTCGGTCCCGCAGAGATTGCTCTGACCGTGAAGATGACGCGGATCATGTGGCCATTCATGCTGCTGGTCAGCCTAGCCGCGCTGGTGATGGGGATTCTCAATTCCCGCAGGATCTTCGGCATTCCGGCACTTTCCTCCTGCTTCTTCAATCTCGGCTCGATCATCGCCGGCAGCGGGATCGGCTTGTGGCTCGATCCCCACTGCGGCCCGCAAACGATGATCGGCATGTCCATCGGCGTCCTCATCGGCGGTCTCGGCCAACTGCTGTTCCAAGTCCCCGCGCTCCACGGGCTTGGATTCCGGTTCCGGCCTAACTGGAATTGGAACGACCCGGATGTCAGGAAGATTTTCTCCCTGATGGGTCCGGCGGTCATCTCCGCCTCGGTGGTGCAGATCAACGTCATCATCAACTCCCAGTTCGCCACATCCATAGGCCCTTCGGCTGTTAGTGCGCTGAACGGAGCCTTCCGATTGATGCAGCTTCCCATCGGCGTCTTCGGCGTCGCCGTCGCCACCGTCACCTTGCCTGCGATGTCGCTCGCCGCCACCGGCAAGCTCGGCGACGAGTTCCGCGGGGTGCTCGCGCGGGGTCTCCGGCTGGTGACCTTTCTCGTGCTGCCTTCCGCGCTCGGCCTGTGTTTCCTGGCCGAACCAATCATCAGCGCCTTGTTCGAGCACGGCCGGTTCTCGGCCGACAACCGGCTGGTGACCGCGACCGCGCTGCGGGGTTATGGCATCGGCCTGCTCGCCTATTCGTGGCTGAAAGTGCTGCAACCAGCATTCTATGCGGCCGACCGCCGCTGGGTACCGATGCTCGTCAGCTTTTTCGCCATCGCCCTGAGTGTGACATCTAACTGGTATTTTGTGGTTGTCCGCGGCATGGGCATCGAGGCCTTGGCGATGACGACCAGCATCGTGGCGACGGTGAATTTCGTCATCCTCTACGTGGCCATGTCGCGCATCTCATCCGGTTTGGAAACCCGCGCCTTGCTGGTGACTTTTGCCAAACTCACCATCGCCGGGCTTGCCATGGCCGGGATCTGCGTCTTGGCAAACCACTATGTTTTCCACCACTTGGCAGCCATGAGTTCCCTCGCCCGCATCGGCTGGCTCGCGGTGATCATTCCCATCGCCGGGGTGGTTTATTTCGCCTTCGCACGCTTGCTGCGCGTTGAAGAAACCCGGGATTTCATGGAAATCGTCCAGCGGAGAATCAACAAGCGCGTCTCGTAGGATTCAACTGTCCTCCGGACTGTTTCTGATAGCGCTCTTAGCGATGGCCTTCCGGGCACCATGCAAACGGCCGATCAGCCACAACGTCACTATCAACGACACTGTCTGCCAGAAATAGAACGCCCGCGGCACCGACCGCGCGAGGTTGGCGGGCAGTTCGGTGATGGACAGCAAGGTGGCGGCCGCATAGACCGGCCCGCTCGCCGGGGAAATCCCGAACAACCAAGACGCGGCGGGAATCAGCCGGTTGTTCGACGCGCTGAGCACGGCACCGATCATCAGCGGCACGATCCCGACGAAAATGATCGCCAGTCCGACGATCCGCCCGCCCTTCGCTTCGAGCAGGGCGTGGAATCCCAAGCCGCCTGCTAGCATGATGACGGTGAAATAGCCGAGCACTTGAAGCGGCACCTCGTGGCCCGGAAACCAGCGCGACTCGACCAGTGCTTGCGTGAAAACATACCAGCCGCCGGCCCCGGCGAGCGCCATCACGGCGACCCAGCCAAACGCCGTCGCCGCGTCTGATAGAACCGGCAGCGACGAGCGGCCTTCCTTGCGGACACGCCGCCAGCCGCGGATCTGGATTTCTGCGGACGGGGTGATGATGCGGGTGACGATGAATAACAGAACCAAAGTCGCGAGTCCGTAAACTCCCGACATCGCCACCGCTTCCCAGGATTTTGGCGACCAGCCGCTAGAGTCGAAGATGCGCCGGGAAATTTCCCGCGAGGGGAAAAGATTGCCGGGATCGATCAGGGGCAGCGCGTTGCCTAGCAGAAGGATCTGGACCCACACGAAGAAGCCGGTCGCCCAGATTTTTCCTAGCAGCAGCGACTCGCTTCTGCGCCATCTCCGGCAGAGCATCACGACGAAGGTGACGATCAGTCCGACTTGGCTAAACACCGTGAAGACCGCTTCCGGAAAACCGAGATTGAAGAATTTCACCTCGGGCGCGAGTTTCTGGCCGGTGGCGACAATAGCTCCAGCGGTCCGCGGCAGCAGGCTCGGCAGGCTTTCCATCAGCACCGGCGTGATCGTCAGGTATTTGAAAAACACCAGGCCGAAGCGCGCCATTTGCGGCACCACCGTGTAGAGGCCGAACACCAGGCCGATGGATACGAGAAACGCCCAGCGCCGGTTGCGGACGACGGTCCCGGTCACCAGCCCGGTTAGATGGTAGGTCATCGCGGACGTGAAGAAAACCACGTAAAGCGGGATCCAGACAGATGCCGCCACTTCGCCGCGCCACAGCGCCCAGGCGGTGAATGGCAGCGTCGCGAAAAACATCGCATACTCACGGACCGGCAAGCCCAGCAGGTAGCCCAGCACTTTTGAAAACGGGCTCATCGGGATCAGTCGCTGATAGTCGATCACTCCTTCGTCCGTCTCGGCGGTCATTCCTCCCGAAACCTGCGCGGTGCCTAACACAAACAAGATCAGCGATTGTAAAACCAACAACGGAATAAGCGTCGCGCGTTCGGCGTCCAAAACCTTCATCCCGCCCTTGTACATGGCCACGGTGCGGAACATGGAAAACAGGAACCCGGCGATCAGCAAAGTGATGAGCAGCGCGACTCCCAACCCATGAGGGCGCAGGCGCGATTGGCAATAGCGCCTGAAGATGGGATTCGCCCAGATTTTCCAACCGGAATGCCGGGTTGATCCTTGAGTTGAGTTCATGAGTTGCGGTTGGATTCGGCGACTTCCACGAGGATATCCTCGAACGACGAGCGTTTTTCCTCGAACGCCCGCATCCGCACGCCGCGCCGGATCAGGCCTTCCATCAGATCTGCCTGGCCGTCGTCCGTGCCGGTGAAACCGAAAACCACATGATGGTCAGCCAGACGGAGATCGTGGACGGAGGGCTGGGATTTCAACCACTCGGCGGCGACCTGTGGCTTATTGAGCAAGCTCACCGTTAGAGTCCGCTCGTTGCTGCCGAGTTGGTCGCGGACTTCCTGCACGGTGCCCGATGCCAACAACTTGCCGCGGTTCATCACGCAGAGCGACGAACACATTTCGGCGAGTTCGCTGAGGATGTGGGAACTGACGAACACCGTCGCGCCGGTGTCGGCCAATTTGCGCAAGGCTTGCCGCAGGTCGCGGCGGGCAAGCGGATCGAGTCCGCTCGCCGGTTCATCGAGAATGAGGATGCGCGGGCGGTGCAGCAGGGTCTTCGCCAAAACCACGCGCTGGGTCTGGCCGCGGGAAAGCTCCTTGCACCAGCTCGCGCGTTGGCCGGTTAGGGCGACTTCCTCCAAGCACTCCGCGACCCGCTCGCGGCGTTGGGCGCGGCTGCCAAGGCCGTAGGCGGCGGCGTGGAATTCGAGGAATTCCCACACTTTGAGATCCGACGGAACCGGCGCGAGATCCGGCATGTAGCCGATGATGCGCCTCGCCGTTTCGATGTCTTCCAACACGTCCACGCCGCAGAGGATGACCTCGCCATAGGTCGGCTCCATCAGAGTCGTCAGGACCCGGAAGGTGCTGGTTTTCCCCGCGCCGTTAGGGCCGACGAGACCGAACACTTCGCCGGGTGGAACCGCGAGCGTGAGGTCATCGACCGCGACAAAATTTCCGTAGTCCACCCGCAGCGAGCGGATGTCGATGGCGGCGGTGTTTTTCATTTTCCGAAAATTCCCAAATCTTCGGTCCCAAATAACAGACATTCAGCAGCATCGCTGCAATTTGAGGTGGCGATTCCAGCGAGCAATTCCATGAATGGAATCCTTGATATTCCCGACCTCACTATCAAGATTTATTCGGGTGCGTCAACTTTCCCGAGACGCCCAAAATCACCTCTCTGTTTCCGGCCACTCTCACCTGATCGTCTGGCACTTTCCAAATTGAATCACTCCGTCAATGTCTGTTATTCGGGACCGGAGATTTGAGATCGGAGACTCACTCCAGTCTCCATCTTCTTTGTGGTCTTTGCGTCTCTTGCGGCTGAAAACCTCTTGAGCAAATCACCGCTTGCCGGGGAAAGGATTTCGCGTGGTTGCTGCGTCTCGCAGCACCACCTCTCCTCTTCTCATCCGCCCCTTCCTTCTCCGTAGCTGGAGCATCCCTGCTCCAGACCGTGCCTGAAACGTCTCGCTCCGTGTTCAGAATTCAGGTGTTCGAACCCAACAATTTGATAGGTTGCGTAAATCCGCGAGGCCTGACCCGAGGCCTGACCCGATTCATTTCCACGGCGCGAACCAGTGGGCGACCACTCGCAGTGACAAAGGATGACGGCGAACCGATCACAGCGAAAATTCATGCAAGACGCTTGCTTGACGCGCGGCCCCCGGAGTGCGGAAACTATCCGCCATGGCATGGAGGATCGAAGACGCGGTCGACCACGGCGAAATTGACAACACCGTCGAGGGTCACACGACGGGCCGCATCTGGTTGGCCGGGCGGGACGAGCCGTTGATCCTCTCGCTCGACGGCGATTGCTGGCGCGATCTCGCGGGGACGCGCTTGCAGTTCGAGAATCCCGCGCCGAAAACCACGCCCGACGCGGAAGCGCTCGACGTGGACCAGGCCGGCATCGTCGGCGACATGACGGCCTCGCGGAAGAACAAGGTGCCGACGGTGAGCGAGGAGGAGTTCAACGAACTCTATCACAACCAGCTCGACATCCCGTACGAGTGGCGGAACACGCTCTATCTGGAATGGTTCAGCGAGATCAACGGGCGGGTGGTCATCGAGACATCGGCCTACAAGTTGACGATTTCTCCGCACGAGTGGATGATGGATGAGGACGCCGAGGACGCGCAAAAGCTGGCGAACTTGAACTCGATGCGCGATTTCATGGCGCAGGTGATCCGGCGGCGCGATCCCGAGGGACCGGAGCCGGATGTCTCGCTGGAGCTCGACGAATACGCCTGGGAAGAGCGACTCAAGGAATCCGACCGGCTGACCGATGCCTATCAGGAAGTGTTGGAGAAATACATGGAGGACTCGGACAGCGAGCAGAAGGAGGCTTTCGTCATGGGTTGGGATGGTCTGCTAGACGCGCTCGCCGAGCGCGACGAGGCGGGCGAGGAAGATTTCCCCGACGTGGGCAAAAGCTACGGATCGATGGAGGATGGTGATCCGTTGGACTTCGAGGATGACGATGGCGAGGACGATGATTTCGAGGACGATGATTTCGAGGACGAGGACGACGATCCCTACGGCGACGAAGAGGATCACCCACTGCAAGCGAAAGCCCAGGAACTCGCGATGCGCGCGATGGACGTGATCGAGCGCGATGCGGGTCCGGGCACGCCTTCCTATCAGCTTATCACCAATCTCCTGCAAGTGAGCGGCAAACTCGCGGGTGTCCTGCACGGCCGCGGCAGCGGCTACGACCCGGAAACCGGCTTCATCCTCGCGGTCCTCAAGCGTTGCCTGAACTGGCTCAACGAATCGGTCGGCGCTTGCCAACAACTCATGGACCTCGAGCGCGATCCCGATCAACGTGCGGCGCTCGAACACATCCGCAGCTCCGTGTTTGAAATCCGCGACGGCATCGTGGCACTCCGCCGGGAACTCAAGTGATCGAGCCAGGCACAACCTTCCAAATTCCTAACTGAATCATGACCGCGCGCCCCTACATCACACTCGTCGTCGGCTTGCTAGCCGGCGTGGCCGGAGCGATCCTCTTCCTCCAGAGCATGCCGCCCAAGGAGGGCTCGGCGGAAGAGCGTGTGGATAAGCTGGAGGTCGAGTTGAAAAAGGCCAACAACCGCGTGGCCGCATTGGAAAATGCCGATCCCCAAGGTCGTCGCCGCCCTGGCCGCACGATGAAGGACGGCATGAGAAGCATCGCGGAAAATATCCGCGACGGGAAACCAGTGACGCCGGACGATGTTTTCCGCGCGACCCAGCCATTGATTCGTGATCTCGGACCCTTGTTCGACAGGATGCGGGTCCGGGAATTGCAACGCCAGAGCGACAGCAAGGCTGGCGAACTTGCCCGCAAATACTCTCTAACCGCATCCCAGCAGGAGTCGCTCAAGCAATGGCTCGATCAAAAAGCCGTCGATGATGCCAAGCACTTCACCGACCTGGTCTCGCAGGAAGGCACCAAGCTGGAAGATCTGGCGAGGGCTTCAGCCGATGTCCGGGTGGACGACGGCTTGGAGAAATACATGGAAGCCACGCTCAGCGGCGACAAACTAACGGCTTTTAAGTCGAATCGGATGCTAGAAAAGGTCGCCAGCGTCCAGCAGGAGGCCGACATGAACGTCACCCGGCTCGACGGCGTCGTCGGCCTTGATGATACGCAGCGCAGCCAGGTCTTCGGCGTGATGGCCCGAGGTGCGCGTGATTTTGATCCGGCGATGCAGTTCGAGGGACTGGGCACCGACACTGCGGCCTTGCCATCCGGGAACTCCAAGCAGGATGCGATTCTTGCCGTGTTGAGGCCCGAACAACGCCAGGCCTATCAGGCCGCGCAGGCCAAGCGCCGTGACGAGGCGCGCAAGGAGATGGAAGGCATCGGCCTGACCTTGCCCGATGATTCCAAAATGCTCGACCCGCTCGATTACTAACGTGAATACGGATATGAAAGTAGTTCTCCCGTCGCTTCACCTTTGAGGCCCGCGCGTCAAGTTAAGCGGAATCCGCCATGGACTGCGGTGGCAAGCGAAGCGCCACACCGCTTTGGATGTTTCAGCGTGGGTCTTCATTGCGCCACTGCGGAACCGGCGACTACACCCGCGACCGTCATCAATGGCTCGGCGAAGAAAGCGCCCGGACTCTCCATGACCAAGCGACCCAGCTTACTGCCAACGGCGAACTCCCTCGCCCGATTGGTGCCAAACTGCTCTCCTCAGACGATTGAAACCAGATCCCAATTGCCGGAAATGTTACAATGCGAGCGGCAACCGCCCACCGGGTCGGATAAAGGCAGAGAGTAACTTGCATTGCGTAAGGCCATCGGGACTTCGTATTATCATCCCGGCAAGAGGAGTGTAGCCCGAACAGTCATTGGTAATGAAACGCCGTTAGGCGT
>JANMJJ010000203.1:0-25242 GCA_031371325.1 Akkermansiaceae bacterium
GAACTCCGCCAAGCGTCTGATCAAAACGCCGAAAGTCCATCTCGTGGACAGCGGCCTGGCGGCTTCGCTTTCGGGAATTTCCACCGAGGACTGGCTGACCAAGCGCGATAAATTCGGCCACCTGCTGGAGTCGTTCGTCCTGCAGCAACACATCGCCCAAGCAGGCTGGACCGATACCGACCAGCGCGTCTGGCACAACCGGGACAAGGACCAGGTGGAAGTGGATGTGGTGCTCACCCGAGGCAGCAAGGTCTGGGGAGTCGAGGTGAAAGCCTCCGCCACGCTCCATCACTCGGACGGCAACGGGCTGCGCCGGTTGGCGGCCCAAGCGGGAACCGATTTCCAATCCGGCATCGTTTTCTACGACGGCTCTTCAGTCCTACAGCTCGACGGGCCGAAAATCCTGGCCGTCCCCCTGGAGCTGCTCTGGGAATGGTGACGCCTGCCCCGGCTGGGCGACCAGTCGTTTTACCAATGCTACCGACTCACCGGCATGACGATCCCCGCCAGCGTGACTAGCATCGGCAGCGAGGCGTTTTCTACTGTGACGGGCTGACCAGCCTAACGCCTAAAACACATATCGGCGGACATTGGAGGTGGAACCTGCAACGCCCGCCGACTGTTTCTTCGGGGGGAAGTATGTCGTGGTCCGCAGCACCATTTGGGGGGAGAGAGTGCTTGCGGCGACAAACGGAAGATATCTCATTTCCGGCCACAAGCCTATGACGAGATCGCGTGACATGTTGCTCCGTTGCCCCGCAAAAATCAGCCGTCGGCGGCAAAAAAAAATCGGCGGACGTTGGAGGGGGAACCTACAACATCCGCCGACTGGTCTTCGGGGGGAAGTGTGTCGTTGTCCGCGGCACCTCAGGGGGGACGTGCTTGCGGCGACAAACGAGATATATCTCATTTCCGGCCACATGCCATGACGTGATCGCGTATTGCGGATGAATTCCGGGAATCTTGGTCAGACGATTTTGACCCGATTTTCATGATCGAACGGGCAAAACCGATTGCGAGTTGAAGAATGCCGCCCGATCCCCATTCTAGCGGCATGCGCGACGATAGCCGCCGGTCGATCGAGGCCGATCAAGCCCATTGCTGGCACCCGTTCACCCGCCAGGCCGAATGGTGCGTGCGCGGCCATGAGCCGTTAGTCTTGGTGCGAGGCGAAGGCTCGTGGCTGTGGGATTCCGAAGGCCGCCGCTACCTCGATGGAAATTCCTCGATCTGGACCAACATCCACGGCCACGCCCACCCGACGATCAACGCGGCGATCCAGGACCAGCTCGGAAAAGTCGCCCACACCTCGTTTCTCGGCTTCACCCACCCGCTCGCCGCAGAGTTGGCGCGGCGGTTGTGCGGGTTTTTCCCGGGCAAAACCCTAGAGCGCGTGTTCTTCTCCGACGACGGCTCGACGGCCATCGAGTGCGCCTTGAAAATGGCCGTGCAATACCGCCAGCAAACCGGCGAACCCCAACGTAACGGCTTCATCGCCTTCTCTAACGGCTACCACGGCGACACGCTCGGCGCTGCCTCGCTCGGTGGCGTCGGGCGGTTTTTCGAGCGGTTCCGGGGCACCGGCTATCCCGTGCAACACGTCGGGTCGATTGAGGAATTGCACGCCTTGTCGGTCGGTGAAATCGCCGCAGTCGTCATCGAACCGCTCATCCAAGGCGTCAACGAAATGCGCCCGTGGCCCGCCGGGATGTTAGGCACGCTGCGATCGTGGTGTGATGAAACCGGCGTCCACCTGATCCTCGATGAAGTCATGACCGGTTTCGGCCGCACCGGGACCATGTTCGCCTGCCAGCGAGAAAACGTGATCCCAGATTTCCTCTGCCTCGCCAAAGGCCTCACCGGCGGCTACCTGCCGCTGGCCGCCACGCTCACCACCGGCAAGATCTACGATGCGTTCCTCGGCGCGGCCGACCGTGCGTTCTACTACGGCCACAGTTACACGGCGAACCCTTTAGGCTGTGCCGCAGCCTTGGCCAGCCTCGATGTTTTCCAAACGGAAAGAACGCTGGATCACCTGCCGGAAAAAATCGCCCACCTAACCGCCGGCCTGGCCACCTTGAAATCCCGCCAGCCGCTGGTCCACGAAATCCGCCAGTGCGGGTTCATCGCCGGTATCGAACTCCGCCGGCCGGATGGCGAAAAATTCCCGCCCGGCGAGCGCTTCGGCGAAGCCATCTGCCTCGCCGCCCGCGCCCACGGCCTGCTCACCCGGCCAATCATGGACACGGTGGTGCTGATGCCGCCGCTGTCCACCCGCCTCGAAGAGATCGACCACGCGCTTCACGCGCTGGATCGGGCGCTCGGCGCTTGAAAACCGTTTCTCGTCGCTCAGGATTTGTTTTCCGGGTCTCAAACTCGTTTCCGCTCCATATCTCAAATCAATTGTCCCCATCTCCACCGTGATCCCTGCCTGAATCTTCATCCGGAGAATCCACACCGTGGCGGCAAATCCCGAAAAATCCCCCCATTTCACCGGCCCCATTCATGGATGCATCTGCAAGGTGAGTCATGAAACATCGGTGATGGCAATCCACCAGCGACTTGCGAGGATCCATCTAGGAAAGACCTCGCCAAAATCCAGCCCATCTACTAGCAATTTTCAGGAACGACTTACGATGTTGCATGTGTATGAAGATCCAAAAAGCCGCCTTTATCGCATTCCCAGCGTCTGATTTCGAAGCGTCCACGGTTTTCTACCGAGACTTACTCGAGCTTCCCATTGTTGCCGAAGGAACAGACGCTTTTTCAAGATTTGTCCACTTTGATTGCGGAGGTTTCGGGATTCATCTGTATGAATGGACCAAGCCGTTTTCTCGGGCTCATACCGGGCTTCAACTCTATGTCTCGGATGTGGATTCACTCCATCAAGAACTGGTATCCCGGGGTGTGATGTTCAACGGAGATGTGAGAGATGAACCGTGGGGTGGACGGGTTGTCACGGTGAGAGACCCCGATGGAAACCTTTTCGACTTCCTGAACGCCGATTACGATCAAAAACTAAAATGTTCACAATACGCGGCAGATCGACCCTCCCAGCCGCCCAGTTTCGTTGATCTCCCGTAACTTCAACGCCACCTCACGTCCAACACTCGCCCACCGTAGATAGAATCGTCTGCGCTACGGACGTTTGCCATAGCAGCATCGTGAATCAAATTCCAATCACGCCGCGCAGGCGGATGTCGTTGCCGAACTGCTGGTAATCGATTTCTGTCAGATGCAGGCATTCTTTCAAACCAAGACCTGCGAGACCGGGCGAAGGGCCGCCGCAGAGGATCGGCGCGTAATAGACGATGACTTCATCGACCAGGCCAGCTTCAAACATGGCTGCGGAAAAAACTCCGCCGGCCTCGATCATCACCGTTAGAACGCCTTGGTCGCGGGCGAGGTTCCGCAGGATTTCCGCCAGATCGCCGCGCGGGCGGATCAGGGTGCGTTCCATGGATTCATCGAGTGACAAGGTTTCCGGGCGATCTGACACGACCACGCGCCACGGTTGCTGACGTCCGGCTAACAATTCCGGCACGCGGATGGTCAGCGCGGGTTGGTCCCGGCGGACGGTCTCGCCGCTGGTGAGAATGGCGTCCACAGTGGCGCGGAGTTTTTGGACATCGGCGCGGGCGGATTCGCCTGTTAGCCATTGGCCTTCTCCCGGCGGGCGGGTGATCCGGCCGTCCAAGCTCATCGCGGACTTCCAGATCACCCACGGCAATCCCGTTTCGCGGACTTTGAAAAACGGCCGCAGCAATTTCTCCGCCTCGCCCGCGCACACTCCTGATAGAACTTCGATGCCCGCGGCTTGCAACAACGCGTCCGCCCGGCCGGCGTGGTCCGGATTGCGGTCCACGCAGGCGTAAACGACGCGCGCGATGCCGGCGTCGATCAAACCTTGGGTGCACGGCGGCGTGCGGCCGTGGGTCGAACACGGTTCGAGCGTGATGTAGATGGTGGAGCTGCGGACGTCGCGACCACCGGCATCCGCCAGCGCCTCGCGTTCGGCGTGCGGTTGGCCGGCGGCGCGGTGCCAGCCTTTGCCTAACACGACTCCGTCTTTCACGATCACCGCGCCGACCGGCGGATTGGGCGCGGTGCGGCCGATGCCTTTGCGCGCCTCGGCCAGGGCGATTTGCATCCAGTGGATGTCGTCGCTCATTTGCTTGGGACGTTAGATACGGGCAATTCCGGCGAGGTCGAAGGAAACCGGATCCCGGTTTCCGCGAAGCGCTTTTCGATCATGAACCGCAGGTCGCTGGCGACGACAGTGGAGTTCGTCTTGTCGTTGAACTCGCACCAGTAATAGATCCCGAAGACGTGAGCGTTCTCCGCGAAGTCCTCGAAGGTGACGATGGGCGCGGGCTCCTTCAAAATCAGTCCGTGGCGTTCCACGCATTCCTTGAGGATCTCGCTGACCTCCTGCGGCGAGGAGCCGATCGCGACGCGCACCGGCAGCATCCGGCGGACGCGGCGGTTGGAGAGCGTTAGATTGGTCACCCGGTTTTCGAGGAACAACGAGTTGGGCACCAGCGTTTCCTTGCCATCCCCGCCGCGCAGGACTGACGAGCGGGTGTTGATTTCCGTGATGGTCCCCGCGCCGCCGCCGATGTCCACCACATCGCCGACGCGGATCTTGCGTTCGAACAGGACGATGATGCCGCTGATGAAATTCTTGATCAACGTCTGGGTGCCGAAGCCAAGGCCGATGGCCAGCGCGCCGCCGAAGAACGCGAAGACCGTTAGAGGGATTTTGAGGAAGTGCAGGGTGCCGACCGCGAGCAGGAAACCGACGACGATCATCAGCCAGTTGCCCAGAGTCTTGGCCTGGTGTTCCGCGATGTGGCCGCGGCGGACGATGGCGTTTCTCAGCCGGTTGTTGACGCGCGTGGAGAAAAAATAGGCGACGCCAAAAAACAGGAAAGCGATAATGAATTTCCCCAAGGACACTCCTCGCTCTTTGGTGATGGGGACTCCAGCGCTCATCACGGTGTCGTCGTATTTGAAAACCTCGGTGGCCCAGATATCTTTGATGAAGCTCCAGGTCGAGGCGGCGGCGGCGGTTAGTTTTTCAGCCCAAGTCTTGTCGATGGTGGTGCTGTCCAACTCGCCGAGCCAGCGCTCCAGCATCCGCCGCTGCGCGGAAACCGCCTGTGAGACACGCAGGATGACCGCCTGTTTGTCCCACAGCGCGACCCTAACATCGCTGAGCGGAACCACCCGCGGATCGTCGGCGGACATGGCGTTCGCCCGGGATTCCTGGTTCCTGATGTCCGCGTTGACCGCCGCCAGGTCGTTGGCGATGACGGTTTCCCAGGCCGTTAGACGGACCAGGGCGGAGTGGAGGGATTGCAACGCTGTGTCGCGGGTGGCCTTGTTCTTCGGTTCCAGCACGGTCCGGCGGTTTTGATAGATATCCGGGCCGTAGGATTCGAGTTGGTCGAGCGACTCCAGGGATTCCACGATGTGCTGGAGTGAATCGACCCGGGTTTCGGTGGCTTCCATTTTGACCCTGGCCAGCGCGAGCGCGGGAGTCTGCGCGAGAGGCGTGCCCTCGGGAGTGGCTTTTTCGAGTTGATCGATGGTGGTCTGCATGCGGGCCTTGGCCACGGTTGCTTCCTGCTGCCGCTTGAGGACGGCGGCAATTTCCTTGCGCAGCGCGGTCTGGCGATCGGCTGCCGCTTTCGACACTTTGGTTAGGTCGTCATCGCTGATCCCGGAGCGGTTTTTGGCCATGGCGATCTGGCGGCCGAGGAGGGCAAGCTGGAGTTTCGCGGTCTCCGCCTGATCCTGCAGCAGGCTGACATTGCCTTGGAGAAACGTCGCCCTAACGGCCAGCAGGCGGGTTTTCGCCCGGTCGGCGGCGAGCCGCCATTTCGCAGCGCCGTCTTCGCTGGGATCTTCCTCGGCATCCGCCGACACCCGCCTGCTAGATGCCTCGGCCGCCCTCGCTTCGTCCTGGATTTCCACCAGCGTGCGGCCGAAAAGCTCCAGCGACGAGCGGTAGGTCGCGGCCTTTTCCTGGATCGCATCCTGCTGGTTGACCAACTCGTCTAACATTAGAATCGAGTACGGCGGCTTGCCGGGAAAGCCGGTCCACGCGGTGTCCGCGGCGCGGGCGGCGTCGAGCGCCTTGCGGGCTTCCGGCATCGCCGCGAGGATTTTCAGATGCCGGTTGATGCCGAGAATGATCTGCTCGAGGTCCCGCCGGTAGTCGGCAAGGACGGCGGGATCGATGCCCGCCGGCAGTTGGGATTCCGCGGCGGGTTCGTTGACACGGGCAAATGCCGCTCGCGCCTCCTTGAGCCATTGCTGGAAGCGGGCCTCGGCTTCGTCCGGCTTCTCAGCCGTGGTCTCCGCGGCGGCGGGCTTGGACGGGAGGCCCGGGATTTGCGCCTCAAGCCGCGACGAAACGGCCAGCAGACTGATAGAAATGAGGAGCCATCGCTGAATTTGAAATCTCATGTGAACAAGAATGGGGCGATCTATCAAAAAACATTTCTCACACATCGCCGCGGTGATCCTTTTCCAACTGGATCCGATCCGCCAGGTTGCGGGCCTTCACGCTGTTGCGCTTGGCCCAGCGCTCGACGGCCATCTGGCGTTTCTCCGAGCGCTTCCTCAGCACGGCGATTTCGTTTTCGAGGTTGAGGAAATTTTCATACCGCGCGGGATCGAGCGTGCCGGCCTCCACTGCGGCACGGATCGCGCACTTGGCGTCCTTGCGGTGGCTGCAATCGGAGAACTTGCAATCGGCTGTTAGCGCAGCCACGTCGGCGAAGCTGTCGCGCAGGGTCGCTTCGTCGGTCCACATCTGGATCTCGCGCATGCCGGGGTTGTCGATGAGCATGCCGGTGCCGGGCAGCGGCACCAGCTCGCGTGAAGTGGTGGTGTGGCGGCCCTTGCCGGTGGTTTCGTTGCACTCGCTGGTCCACTGCCATTCCTCGCCGTAGAGCTGGTTGACGAGGGTGGACTTGCCGACGCCGCTGGAGCCGACGACGCACATGGTGATGCCTTTCTTGAGATATTTCTTGAGGACTTTCAGGCCGTCGCCATTCAGCGCGCTGGTGACGTGGACCGTCGCGCCATCCCACAACGCGGCGATTTCTGCGGCGGCTTGCTGGCTTTGTTCCTTCGGGAAAAGGTCAGCCTTGTTGACTAACACAATCGCCTTCGCGCCACTGCGGCCTATCAGCATGAAGTAGCGCTCCATCCGGCGGATGTTGTAATCTGGACCCGCGTCGGTGACCACGGCGACGTAATCGACATTCGCGCCGATGACCTGTGCCTGCGAGCTGTTGCCCGGCATTTTCCGCGAGAAACAGGTGCGCCGGGGCAGCGTCGCGCGGATCACATGCGGCTGGTTGTCATCGCCCAGCTCGACCATCACCCAGTCGCCGACCGCCGGTAGATCCGCATCGCAAACCGCCTCATGCCAGACGCGGCCGCAGAGAATCACGTCGATTTCCTCGCCGCCTTTGAGGAACGCGCCGTAGTTGATCACGGTTTCGCGAATCAGCCGCGCGGGCACCCAGCCCTTCCCGCGATATGTCGCGCAGGCGGTTTCCAAATCGTCATTCCAGCCAAGTTCCTTCAAAGTCATCCGCGGGAAACCTAGCGCAACGCGGGCGGCTGTCGATTCTTGCGTTGCGGGCGGGTGCCGGCGTCCATTTCCCCTCGCCTTGACGCGGCGGAAGCCGCAGTCCACGCTGCGCATCCTAACACTTCTATGAACTGCCAACACGTCGTCCTGTTATTCGCCCTCACCGGGACACTCGCCGCCCGGTCCTTCACCGATGTCAGCGGAAAAATCATCGAAGCGGAATTTGTCAGCCTCGCGGGTGGCACGGTCACCATCTCCAAGGACGGGCATCCGTTCAAGCTGCCCCTCGCGCGTTTCAGCAAGGCGGATCAGGACTTCATTGCCGCGCAAGCCCCCGATGAAACCCCCGCCCGCGCCGCCACCGGCAAGCTCGAAATCAACGGTAAGGAAATCACCCGCAATGGAGCGGTCAACATCGTCGAGGCTCCGCTCACCGAGGAAACGCTCAAGAAAACTCGCAAATACAAGGACATCACCGGCATCAAACTCGGGATCGCCCTGCCCGCCAATTTCGATCCCGCCGTGCCTTGGAAATTCCTCTGGGTCAGCTCCCCCATCAACAGCGAGGGGGATCGCCGCGCTGGCAATATTCCCGCGATCGGCACGTATGCCAACACCGCGATCGCCCAAGGCTGGGCGGTCATCGCCGTCGATTGCAATCTGGGCAACCCGCGGCGGGAGGACAACGTGGCTGCCGATGCCGATTTGCCGATCCAACATCAAGCCGTGGCGATGCTCTCCGCCGCTTGGCCGGGCTTCAGTAAATCGACCTTCGCCTGCGCCGGGTACTCCGGCGGCTCGAAGGCTTCTTTCTACCGCGTCGGCCAACTGGCGACGGCCAATCTGCACGTCATCGGGCTTTTCCTCGGCGGCTGCAACGAGAATCTAACCGAAGACGCGAAGAAGGAAACCAATGTCCGGGGTGGCGATCTCCGTCAGGTCAAGGTCTTCGTCAGCAATGGCAAGACTGACGACATCGCGACCGTGGCCGCGGGCAAAGCGGTGGGAACGAGCGCCGACAAGTCGTTTGGCGAGGTCAGGATCGAGACCTTCGACGGTGGCCATAGCATTTCCCAGGAACAATTGAAAACCGCCCTCAATTGGTTCACCGAAGCGGCGAAACCTAACGGCAAATGATCGCTGCGGCAGCGGTTTTGGAGGGACCATTGGCAAGCCGTTTATTTCCGCTTCCCGTGCCGGACTCGCGGCGATAGAAACGCGTGATGGACGGCAGCATCGAGGAACGGTTCAACGATTTCATCCGGCGCAAAGGCCTGCGCCGGACCGGCCAGCGCGACACGATCGTCAAGGCGGCGTTTTCCAAGGACGAGCATTTCACGGCGGATGAATTGTTCGCCCGCGCCCGCAAGCTCGACGCCGAGACCTCCCGCGCCACGGTTTACCGCACCTTGAGCTTGCTGGTGGAGGCGGATTTGCTGCGCGAAATCGACCTCGGCGACAACCAGACGACCTACGATCCCAACTTCCTAGACAAGCCCTCGCACAACCATCTGGTGTGCATCGACTGCGGGCGGGTGGTGGAGTTCGAAGACTCGCACCTGGACTTGCTCAACGATTGCGTGACGCGGCGGCTCGGCTTCAAGCCGGTCCGCCAGTCGATCAAGATCGAGGCAAACTGCGAGCAACTACGGCTCAACGGCCGCTGCCCGAACCTCATCGCCACCCGTCTAACCGGCAAGCGGCTGCGGCGGAAGCGCTGAGCATTTCCGCGCGCCGCGAAATTTACCGGGAGTTTACAGACAGACGCCTCCGCGCTCGATACAGTCGGGCTGATGAAAACACCTTGGATCATGATTTGCATGTGCGTTTCGGTGGCAATGGCATCGGCCGCGGAGGAAACGGTCGTCACGCCGACGTTCGAATCGGTCGCCTTGTTCAAGAACGGACTCGCCGTGGTTAGGGCGACATTTGCCGTCAATGGACCTGGCCAATATCGTTGGGACAAGGTGCCGCGCGTCGTTCACGGCTCGTTCTGGGTGGAAAGTGACGGCCAGGTTTCCGTGCAATCGACCACCCGCATGATCGAGGAAACCGACGCGGCCGAAGCTCCGGCTGGCGGCCTGCAACAGGATCTTGCCGGCAAGGAAGTGACCGTGACTTTGAAAAACACCGGAACCGCGCAGAACGCGGTGCTCTTCGGCACGGTCTGGGAAATCCCGTCGCACGCGGCCACCCGCAGTTGGGACACCGAATACAGCTCGCTCAATCCTAACAGCGGCTCGTATTATTGGAATCGCGGCCAGCCCGCGGGCACCCCCGCCAAGCCCGGCACCGGCGATTTCCTGGTCCTGCTAGAGAACGGTGGCAGCCGCCGCTACATCGACCGCACGAGCATCGCCTCGCTGTCGGTGAGCGGGCCGTTTCTCCCGGCTAAACATCGCGAGGAGCGACCGGTGTTGGTGTTCGACGTCAAGCAGGCACCGGCCAACGGCGGCGTGGTGCGCGTGACCTGGCTGACGAAGGGCTTGGCGTGGCTGCCGGCCTATCAGGTGGATCTGACCGATCCCGCGAACCTGAAAATCCGCCAGAACGCGGTGGTTAGGAATGAAATGGGCGACCTGTCCGACACCGAGATCCAGTTGATTTCCGGCTACCCGAACGTGCGCTTCGGAATGGTCGATTCCCCGCTTTGGCCCGGCACCAGCTTGGCGGCGTTTTTCCAACAGGTCAACCAGTCGGGATCCACCGCCAGCGGCATCACGAGCAATGCCATTTCCCAACAGATGATCTATTCCAACGGCTCCAGCAGCCGCAGCGAATCCGCGCCGCTGCCGGAGGTCGCGGAACAAGGCAACATCAGCGACGACATTCACTACGAGAACATCGGCAAGCACAGCCTGAAGGCCGGTGACTCGTTGTCGTTAGACATCGCCGCAGCCAGCGCCGCGTATGAGCGGGTGGTCGAATGGGTGGTGACCGACCCGCGCGACGGCAACGGCCGCTACCGCCGCAGCAACGGCAGCGAACCCACCCCGGACGAGCCAGCGTGGGATGCAGTGCGTTTTGCCAATCCGTTCAAGTTCCCGATGACCACGGCCGCCGCCATGGTGATGGAAGGCGGCAAGTTCCGCGGCCAGAGTCTATCGGAATGGGTCAATCCGGGGCAACGCACATCATTGCGGATCACCCGCGCATTGACCGTCCGCACCGAATCGGGCGAGTTCGAGGAAGAAGGCCAGCGCGAAATCACCTGGATCGGCGGCAACGACTATCAGCGCACCAAGGTCAAGGGCCGGCTCGCGGTGCGGAATTTCCGCAGCACGGAAGTGACCTTGACCCTACGCTGCGGGTTTTCCGGCGAGCTGCTAGAAGCCGAAGGCGATCCCGAAAAATCGCTGCGCACTGAAGGCGTTTCCAGCGTCAACCCGCGCCGCCAGCTCGATTGGACCCTCAAGCTGCCACCCGGCGCGGAAAAGGTGCTGACCTACCGCTATCAGGTGCTGGTGGACCGGTGAAATCCGGGATTTTCCGTTCAAGCATCCACCCGCGTTGCACATTTCGGCTTCGACATTCCGCGTCCAAGCCCTACTGACACCGCATGGAAGGTTTTTTCATCAACGTGGCGTTCGTCTTCGGCGGCTTGCTCGCAGCTGCGGTCTTCGCCCGCGTGTCATTCGCCATTTCGGAAAAAATCACGCGCGCGCCCGTGCTCGATGGTTTCATCAGCCTGTTCACCTGGATCCCGTGGGCGGCCGGCGCGTGGCTCGACGGTTGGCCGGGGGTGGCGGCGGCTCTCGTCGCGCAATTCTTCGCGCTCCACGCCGTCTGCCTAACCGATCGCCTCGTGCGTGGGAAAAAGGGCCGCACTCTCACCGATGCCCAGAACAAGCTGCTAGGCCCGGTCCGCAACCAGCTTGCGTTGTTCGCCACCGTCCCGGCGGCGGTGATTTTTGTCGGCGTTCGGGCGATCGAGATCTTCACCTATCCGATTGTCGCGTGGCTCGCCAAGATGCCCAAATACCGCCACGGCGACTGGGTGAATCTCTCGCGCCACAAATACGACGGCCTGATCGGCTACGACCTGCTGTGGTGCTGGTATTGCGATTGGATGACCGGCTTGTGGGCGCTCGGCAGCGAAATGCTGCGCAACATCGAATCGTTCTGGTGCCCGATCCGCTTCCGCGACGATGTGAAAAACAACAACGCCCTCACCGACTTCCCCGACGTCGCCGAATGGGTTCCGGCCGACGGCACGATGGAAGATGTGGTGCGAGCCTTCGAGGAACATTACGACGGCACCCACGAGAACAGTTGGTGGGGCCACCCCGACCGCGAAAAGAAATGACCTTCCACCACGTCGCCCCTAACAACCACTTCCGAGCGCTGCGCCTGCTCAGCGAGGGCGGCCGCTGGGAGCTCGGCCTGAGTCCCTATCACCACGGCATGCGGCTGCGGATGGGCTTGGCCGGACGCCCGCCGCAAGTGATGGATTTCTGCCTCGGGCGGGATGAAGCGCTTTTCCCGAAAGTGCTCGTCGCCGTGTTAGGGCTGCTCGATTCATTGGACGAATCGGCCACCCCGCTAGAAGTGGATGCGGCATTCCCCTGGGCTGGAACGCGGCCGGACCTGACGGTGCATCTGGCAGGGATTTTGGCCGCTTGATGCGGCGCGGAGCTCTTCGTATGTAGTTTAACCCTTTAGGGTGTCTTCGAGCGTGATGAAGACACCCTAAAGGGTTAGACTACATGCAAATACCGCCATCGGCGCGAGCAGAGCATCGCTCGCTCCGGGCTACTTCAGCCCGTGCTCGGTCTTGAAAGCCGCCGCGGCTTCCGGATCGTCCCCCAATTTACTCACGAGGATGAATTGAAGGGTATTCTCGCGCCTTTCGTCGGGTGGCAGGGTCATGATCCACTGCATGGCGGTTTCAGGATCGCGTTTGAAAATGGTCAGCGCGTAGCCACGGATCGCGGCGTTTTTGGCAGGACCATCGGGTGCGGCACCCAGCCATTTTCCTGCGGCTTCGTAGTCTTGCTCGGTCCAATAACCGATCAGTTTAATGATATATGGGTCGCCCTTTCCCGGGGGAAAGTTTGCTCCGATCCATTCGATCCATTGGACGTGTTCGTGGTCGTCATAGTTCCGGGTCATATTCTCACAGAAATGATCGAGTTCTTTCGGAGTCAGATTGGCGCTGGCGAGCCATTTACTCCCCGCCTCGAAGCCATCCTCCCTAAATCCCCAGGCAAAATAGCCGACCGTGTCCTCCGCCGCCTGCCTGGCTTCTTTGTCATCCTTGTGAGCCTCACGATACTCGCGGAGCGCGGCCAGTGCGGCGTTCCGTTGTTCATCCGTCGCCGCCGCAATCACGATGGTATGCATCTCGCTGTGAGAATCCGATTCGTCCAGGCCCAGCTCCGCGATGAGCGTGAAAGCCAGTTTGGGATCTATTTTTGCGGCGGCACTTATGACGTTACTCCGAGCCTGTATCCCCATCGCATCAGGAAACTCCGCTGCGTTTTTTTTCATCCACTCCACAGCGGCAAGGGGATCGTCCTTCGCCCAGTTTCCCAATGAGTTGTAGATGATGCTCGCAATACAAGACCGATCGTGGCTCAGAGCGGCAACGTGCTCAGTGGCAAAAGCAAGTGCACCGCGCGGATCCTTTTCGGCGAGATTCACTCTAAGGAACCATGATACTGCCTCTGCCCTACCCTTCTGACTGAGTTCCTCGCTGGCGAGCAGATCGGTGACCAAAATCTTTAGCGCCGTCCCATCCAGCGCGGCAATACGTTCATAGCACTCCTGACTGCGCTTTTTCCATGCTTCGTCCCGGCGCCCGCCTTGTTCGAGTGCTTTTACCAGTTGGATTTGTTCGATCGCAAGGAGCCTGGCCTCCGCATTGCGGTCGATCCGAACCCTGTTGGCGCTTCGCGTGGAGTGGGCGTCACCTGCAGAAATCCCAAGGTGCCGTGCCTCGGCGGTGAGTTGTTGCTCCTTCACTCTAGCTGCGGCTAGACGCCCGTCGATCATCCAGCCGAGTCCTATGGCGGCGGCGAGAATGAGCGCGGAAATGGCGATGGGGATTTTCATGAATCGGAGTCAGTTGAAGCGCTTGAGGATTTCCGCACGGCGGGTCGTATCGGAGATTTTCCCTGCCAGCTCGCGACCCAGTAATTTGTCCGTTGTGCTAAACTCCGTGATTTCCAAAAAGGTGGCCAGCACGGCATCGCTGCCGGATCTCTCCTGCAATCCCACCGCCAGTCCCGAAACTCTGGAGAACGCGGTGGTCCCCTTCACCGCCGCTGCAAGCGATCTTGCGGTCATCGTGTCCACGTTTTGGGGGGAGATTTTTGCGAATTCTCCCCGCAGGGCTTCAAGATCGTCCACGCTCACTTCCCGCCTGCCGCCCACCATGTAGATGCAGTTTTTCGAAAAATATTCTGCACAGGATATCCTTTCCTCGGGTGTTGCCTCAATGACATCCATGTAAGCATTGAACTTCGGAAATTCCTCCACGCTCCAGAAGTAGGGCACGCAATCGGCAAGAATCGGAGCGTGCCGATCCGCTGGTAACTGGCTGCGGACGAGGTTGGCAAAAGCGAGGTGATTTCCTTCTGTCAGTGGTTCGTTGAGCATCCGGTTGGACATGTCGTTGGTCAGTGATGAGATCACCGGTTCACGTTGATTCTCGGGAAGCGCACCCACGCGGCGAATGGCGGCGGCAGGGTCAGCCCCCAGCAAGACGTTGATCAACTCGGATTCGAAAGGGATCCGGAGCTGTTGGTCGCCCGCATCGGCGAGTCGCTTGCTGTTGAGATTTCCGGCGGCGATCCGCGCGTCCAACCACGCGATGGCTTTGACCCGATCCTTCTTCGCCCATAGCCCGAAGGCCGTGGTAAGTGGCAGCCCGTCCCGAAGCCTGTCCGTGAAATGGTTCAACACCCACTCGGGATCGATTTGCATCAGCGGCGTAATGACAGCGGAATCAAGTTGGTTCCGACGGGTATTGGAAAGCTCAAGGGCGGCGATCTGGTCGAGAGTGGCGATCAAATCCGCCCGCGACATGGAGGCCAAGCGCTTTTGGAATCGCTGCAACTCAGGTCCGTTTCCTTTTTCGGTGGCGAGCTTCTGCCAATCGATCGGCCCGTCGTCTTTCGTTAGTTTGACCGGGCTTGAAGTTCTGACTGGGCGGGCGGCGGCGATTTCATCACGCAAGTGCCCGTTCCTCGCTTCGGTGGCGGAGAGGGACTGATACTTCGTCCCGGTCCAGGCTCCTGCCAGAACCAGCGCGACAACGGGTAGGATCAATGAGGACGATTTCACGAGAGCGGCGATGGAGGTGAGGATGGCGGACAGACTGAAGGTGCTGGCGGTCCCCGCAGCGATCGCCTTGGAGGCGAGCATCGAAACTGGAAGCGCTGCCTGCGAATCCGCCGTGAATCCGGCGAGCATGGCGGCCGAGAGCGAGCCGCCGACCTGGCAGCCGCGGCGTGCGAGTTTCCCGCGCAGGCGTTCGGTGGCGCGGTCGATGCGTTTTTGCGCGGCGTCGGTGGCGATGCCGAGGGTGGCGGCGATTTCCCGAATCGTTAGGGACCGATAGAAGCGTAGCAACAGCGCCTCGCGGTCCTTGTCGGATAGAGCGGCGAGCGCGTCGTCGAGCATCGGCTGCATTTCCTGCCAGACGTCGTTGGAGGAGTGAGATGGCTCGGTTTCCATGGCGGCTTGCATGAGTTGGCGTTTGCGGTTTTCGCGCCGGGCTTTGCGGAGCAGGTTCTTCGCCTGCATCATGGCGGTGAGGTGCAACCAGCCGCCGAGCGACGCGCACGAGGTGAGCGATTTCGCCTTTTGGGCGAGGGCGATGAAGGTGAGTTGGGAAGCTTCCGCGGCCAGCGAGTCATCGCCGCAGGTCCGCTTGGCGGTCGAGTGAACAAGGCCGGCGTAGCGGGCGACGAGCGCAACGAACGCCAGCTCACGCTGCCGGCCGAGCCAATCGGCTAGCAGTTCGGGATCGGATGGCGTGGAGGATTGCATGATCTGAAAGAGAGTGTCGTGCCGGGCGGATGGGCGGACAAAAATTTTCGGGAGATTTCGAAATCCTTGGACTGCGCGCAGCTTGCTGCCGCTTTCCGTCGCCAGCTTGCTGGCACGGGGCTGCCAAGGTTTCGCCCGCAGCAGGCTACGGGACCAAAGCGGCAGCAAGCTGCCGCAGTCCAAGGTCTCAGTCCACGGTCTCACGCCATGATCGCCTTGACCGCCTTGGCGGGCTCGACGCCTGTTAGCTTGTAGTCGAGGCCTTGGAATTTCTTGGTGAACCGTGCGTGGTCGATGCCGAACTGATGGAGCAGCGTGGCATGTAAATCCCGGACGTGGACGATGTCCTTCTCCGCCGCATAACCAAGCTCGTCGGTCGCGCCGTGGATCATACCCGGCTTGATGCCCGCGCCTGCCATCCACAGGCTGAAGCCCTTGATGTGGTGGTCGCGGCCGCTGCCCTGGCCCATCGGCGTGCGGCCAAACTCGCCGCCCCAGATGACCAGCGTGTCTTCTAGCAGGCCGCGTTGTTTCAAATCCTTGACCAGCGCGGCGGACGGCTGGTCGGTGAGTTTCGCGGCGGCGGGCATGTTCTGCTCGATGTTACTGTGGTGGTCCCAGCCGCGGTGATAGAGCTGCACGAAGCGCACGCCGCGCTCCAGCATTCGGCGGGCTAACAGGCAGTTGCTGGCGAACGAGCCATCGCCCGGTTGCTTCACGCCATACATGTCCAAAATGTGCTGCGGCTCGTCACGCATGTCCGAGAGTTCGGGCACGGACGACTGCATGCGGAAGGCCATTTCATACTGGGAAATGCGGGCGTCGATTTCCGGATCGACACGGTCCTCGCGCAGCACGCCGTTGAGCCGCTGGATTTCATCGATGACCTGCCGCTGGGTCGATTGGCAAACACCGTCCGGGCTGCCGACGTAGTGGACCGCGCTGCCCTTGCTCTGGAATTGCACGCCTTGGAACTTGCTAGGCAGGAAGCCAGCACTCCACTGGCGGGCGGAAATCGGTTGCTCATCGCCCGCGCCGCGCGAGACCATGACGACGTAGCCAGGGAGATTTTGCGAGTCCGCGCCGAGGCCGTAAAGCAGCCACGAGCCCATGCTCGGGCGGCCTTTGAGGATCGAGCCGGAGTTCATGAAGGCATACGCCGGATCGTGGTTGATCTGCTCGGTGACCATCGACCTCACGACGCAAATCTCATCCGCGATGGAGCCGATGTGGGGAAACAGCTCGGAAATCTCGATGCCGCTCTGCCCCCATTTCTGGAACTTCGTGAACGAGCCGCGCGCGATCAACTTGCTGCCCTGGAGCTGGGCGAGCTGTTGGCCGGCGGTGAATGACTCAGGAAACGGCTGGCCGTTGAGCGCATCTAACTGCGGCTTGGGATCGAACGATTCCAGATGCGACGGCCCGCCGGCCATGCAGAGATGGACGATGCGTTTTGCCCGCGCGGGAAAATGCAGCCCGCCTTGGCTTTCGAGAAATGGCAGCTTGCTAGAAGAGCCTAGCAGTTGCGAAAGCGCCATCCCGCCGATCCCGGCGAAGCTCCTTTGTAGGAACGTCCGACGGCTGAAATCCTGCTGGAAGCGCTCGAAGGCGGCGATGGATGGATGCTTCATGGCTCAGTAGCGGGTGATGGTTTCGTGAAGGTTGAGGATGACGCGGCAAACCTGCGCCCACGCGGCGAGTTCGGCGGGATCTTGGCCGGTGCCGGGATCGGAGAGGCCGGTTTTGAGGAAGGCTGTGGCGTCGGCCGGCTTGGTTTTATAAAACTCGCGTTGGGTCGTTAGAAATTTAGCGAGCGATTCGAGTTCACCGGGTTTCGCCTCGCGGGCCAGCGCGAGTTTCATCGCATAGCGGATTTTGTCATCATCGGTGCCGGGCTTTTCACGAATCACCCGTAAGGCGAATCCCCGCGCGGCCTCGACGAAGGATGGATCATTCAAGAGCGTGAGCGCCTGTTGCGGACTGTTGGATTGGAAGCGGTCCGCCGTGCATTCCTCGCGGCTTGGCGCGTCGAAACCGGCCAGCATCGGGTGCATGAACGTGCGCTGCCAGTGCATGTAAACGCCGCGGCGGTATTGCTCGTCGTCGGTGCTCGCCAGATAGTCGCGCTCGGGGTAGTTGATGTTCACATAGTAGCCTGCGGGCTGATAAGGCTTCGCGCTCGGGCCGCCGATGATGGCATCGTTGAGCAGGCCAGCGACTGACAGCGCGTTGTCCCTGACGAACTCCGCGTCCAGCCGGCGGGCGGATTGCTCGGCGAGCAGGCGGTTCGCCGGATCCTTTTCCGCGAGGTCGGCACGGGACGCGGAGACCTGCCGATAGGTGCGGCTGGTGACGATGAGGCGGACCATGTGTTTCACGTCCCAACCAGAGTCGCGGAACTCGGAGGCGAGCCAATCGAGAAGCTGCGGATGCGATGGCCATTCGCCCTGATTGCCGAGGTCGTCGAGCACGTTGGACAAGCCCTTGCCGAAAAACTGTTTCCACAGGCGGTTGGAGAACTGCCGCGCGGGCAGTGGATTTTCCTTGGCCATCAGCCACTTCGCGAGGTCGAGGCGGTTGAGGCGGCGGCCGTCGGTCCTGACGGATGTGTGGGGCAAAAATCCGGGAACCGCTGGCTGCACTTCGTCGGTGGGATTCATCCACGCGCCGCGCGGGAGGATGTGGGTGCTCAGGATTTTATCCGCTGGCACCGCTTGGGCGATGACCGAGTAGGCGTAACCGGCACGGCAGGCGGTGATCGACTCGCGGAGTTTGAGATAAGCCGCAGGCAAGGCGGCATCCGGGGTCGTCGCCAGGACCCAAGCGGCGGCGAGCTCGCCGCTCTCCCCGGTCTTGAATGCGCTGACTAACTCGCTGCGCAGCGCGTTTCCCTGTCCCGGAACGGCATCGCCGAACGGAGTGATGCTGAACCGCACGCGGCCGATGTCGGTGCTGGCGAGTTTCACCTGAAGCACCCGTCCGGTTGCGGCAGGCAGGGGTTGCGCGAGGTGATAGATCGCGTGATGCGGCAGGGCTGCGGCGTCCTGTGGCTCCTCCCAGATGGCCGGAGCCGAGCGCCATTCCGGTTCGAGCAGCGGGCTGCTGTCGCCGTTATTAAAGGCCTTCGGCGTGCTGCGGTCGGCCTGGCTCCAGGCGATTGTCAATGGCTGGGAGGCGATCGAGAAAGTCGGCGTCACCGAGAATTTTCCGTCGGCTTGGCGTCCCACTTTGCCCGCGTTTTTCGCATCCGGCAGGACCTCGAAGCGGATCGCGCGGATGGCTTGATCCGGCAGCGGGAAATCGAGGGTGAGGATCTCGTCCTTCTCCACCGGCCCGCTGAAGACGATCGAATGGTCCGGCGAGACCTCGTGGACGGTGGCTTTGGCTGGGGTGATCCCAGCGGGTGCCAGCACGCTCCAGCCGGTGGGATTGGCGGCGAGAAAAGCAGCCGCTTGATCACGCCACAACTGGAACGCGGCTTCGTCTTTTTTCAACGGAGAGAGAATCGCCACCGCAGAAGCTTGCAGAGCCGCGAGGCGATTCTCCACGGCGGAATTCTTTGCATAAATCTCCGGCGGGAACGGCCAGTCGTTGTCCACTCCGGGCAGCTCCGGGTTCGGCGTGTAGGGGTAGTCGGCATAGACGCCCCACTGCCGGACATCGGCGAAAAACGCGCCGAGCGAGTAGAAATCGCGGGTGGTGAAGGGGTCGAACTTGTGGTCGTGGCACTCGGCGCAGCCGGTGGTTAGACCGAGCCATGCCGCGCCCACGGCCCGCACCCGGTCGCCCATGGATTTCGCCAGATACTCCTTCGGCTGGGCACCGCCCTCGCGGGTCATGAGGTTGAGCCGGAGAAAGCCGGTGGCGATGCGCTGCTCGTCGGTGGCGTTGGGCAAAAGGTCGCCAGCGAGCTGCTCGGTGGTGAATTGATCGAAGCGCTTGTTGTCGTTGAAGGCCTTGATGACGTAGTCGCGATAAGGGAACACCCGCACGTTCTGATCGCCGTGATAGCCGACGGTGTCGGAGAAACGGACGACATCCAGCCACGGCACGGCCATCCGCTCGCCATAGTGCGGCGAGGCGAGCAGGCGCTCGACTTGCGTGGCGTAGGCGTCCGGGTCTTTGTCGGATAGAAATGTTTCGAGTTCGGCCGGACTCGGCGGCAGCCCGGTGAGATCGAGTGAGAGGCGGCGCAGCAAGGTGCCGCGATCTGCGAGCGGCGAGGGTTCGGTTTTTTCCGCTTCAAGCGTGGCGAGGATGAACGCATCGATGGGATTGGCGACTTCCTCCGCGCGGGCGGCTAACGCCGGGGCCGGAGCTTTCACCACCGGCGTGAAGGCCCAGTGTTGCTCATATTTCGCGCCCTGTGCGATCCAGGCGCGAATCAGCAATTTTTGCCGCGCGGTGAGATCCTTGTGGAAATCCTGCGGTGGCATGACCTCGTCCGGGTCTGCAGAAACGATCCGTTTCAAGATCGCGCTTTGGTCGGGTTTGCCGGGGACGATTGCCCGCTCTTCCGAATCCTTGAGCTTGGCGAAGGCCCCTTCCGGCGTGTCGAGACGCAGCTCAGCCTCGCGCTTTTTCGCATCAAACCCGTGGCAGGCGAAGCAGGTGTTGGAGAAAATCGGCCGGATGTGGGCGTTGAAAGTGACGTGCTCCGGCAAGGGCTCACTCGGAACTTCTTGCGCCGTGTTGGGAACGGCCGCAGAACTTTTTGAAACGCAGCCCGGATTGAGGGCGGCAGTGATAAAAGCAAGGCCGGAGATCCATTTCATATCCAAAGGGCTCAATCTACGCGCCCGAACGGCGATTTCATGCAATAATCCAAATGACGTAACTCCAGCGTCATGGATACGCCGACGACGTTGATTCTTCCTCACCCAGAGAGTGAGTCAAACAACGCCTCCGGCCCGCCCCCCGGATCATGGCTGCAGCAAAAACCAAAAGCACGACGCAGGTTGTGATGAGCACGAACTTGCCGAGACGCTCACGCCAACTCACCGCCCCGACAACCAGCGCCAGAAAAACTGCTAGGACACCAAATATCACTGCTGGCTCAGCTCGCGTTCCTTTTCCAAGGTCCGGAACACGATCTCATCGATCCTCTCACTCAAATGAGGGAATGACAAGTGGGGCAGATTTGGGGATTCACACAGGTTCCTGGCGGACGGCAGGCGCGAGGTGACAAATGGTTTTCACCGCTGGCGAGGCGACTCGTCACGTATTCGGAGTGCGGCTCGAAGAATTGGAGGTGTCCCTTCAAAGAAACACCCCCCCCTCGGTTCCGGGCCGCTGGACTAGCGGAAGAGATACGGGGTTGTTTCCCCCGCAATGCTGGTAGGAATGCCCCATGATCGCACTGGCCGAACTCCGGGAACTTTCCCTGCACGAGAAATTGCGGATGATGGAGATGCTGTGGGATGACATTGCCCCGCACCTGGATGCAGCACTCGTCGAGTTGAGCGAGTCCTACAAGAGGGACTCACCGTGCGGCCACGAGATCATACCCCCGCCAGTCGCCGATGGTGATATCGGCGAATTCGCCCACCGGGATGCTTTCATCCACCATCACGGAGCCGTCGATTTCCGGGGCGTCCCACTGGGTGCGGGCGATGCCGGGTTGCTCGACGAGGACGCGGACGGCTTTGCCGACTTGCGCCTGGTTGGTTTCTCCGGCGATCTTCTGGAGCGCGGCCATCGAGCGGGACCAACGACTCTTGCGGGTGGCGTGATGAATGTGGCCGTCCATTTTGTTAGCACGGGTGCCTTCTTCCTTGGAGTATTGGAAAACGCCGGCGCGTTCGAAACGGAACTCTTCGATGAATTCCAACAGCTCTTGGAAATCCTCCTCCGTCTCGCCGGGGAAGCCGACGATGAAGGTGGTGCGGATGCCGAGTCCGGGGATGCCGGCTCGCATCCGGCGCAGTAGGTCGCGGATGTAGTCGCCGCTGGTCACTCGCTTCATGGCGGTGAGCATTCGATCGGAAATGTGTTGGAGCGGGATATCGACATATTTCGCGACCTTGTCGCACTCGGCGATGGTGGTGATGAGCTCGTCCGACCAATGCGCGGGGTGGGTGTAGAGCAGGCGGACCCAGAAATCGCCTTCGATCTTGTTGATCTCGCGGAGAAGCGTGGAGAGTGATTCGCCTCTGCTAGAATCGACGGGCGAGCTCGGTGTCGGGCGTTTGCCTTGCCACTGGTCCATGCCGAAATAGGTGGTGTCCTGCGAGATGAGGTTGATTTCCTTCACCCCGGATGCGACGAGCGCCTGGACTTCCCTAACGACGGAATCCTGCGTCCGCGAGCGGTGTTTGCCGCGGATGGTCGGGATGATGCAGAAGGTGCAGGTGTGGTTGCAGCCCTCGGCGATCTTGACGTAGGCGAAATGATCGGGCGTCAGGCGGATGCGCGGCGTCGAATAGTCCGGGACGTATTGCGGCTTGAGGGTGACGAAGTCGCGCGGATCGTCGGTGGCGGATGGGCCTTCGTCCTTGGTGACTTCCGAGGCGTTGTCCTTGCCTAACAAATTCTGGATGATCGGCGCGACCTTGGTGATTTGATCAAGACCGATGAAGGCATCCACCTCGGGCATGATGCCGGGAAGATCCTTGGCAAAGCGTTGTGATAGACAACCGGCGACGATGATTTTCTGGCGTGCGCGGTCCGGGTCATCGCTGCGGTCCTTCACCGCGCCGAAGATGGCGTCGATGGACTCCTGCTTCGCCATGTCGATGAACGAGCAGGTGTTGATGATGAGGACATCGGCGAGCTCGGGATCGGGCGTTAGAGACATGCCGGCCTGAGCGAGGTGGCCGATCATGACTTCCGAGTCGATGAGGTTCTTGGCGCAGCCGAGTGAGATGAGACCGACGGTGGTGGACATGCTGGAGAAATTTGAAATTTAAGATCTCAGATTTGAGATTCAATACTGCGGCGGCAGAATGAGTTCGTCGCCGACCTGGGGTTTGACCGCACCGAAGCCGGGCAGCGGGTTGGCGATCGCGCCTTCGGTCGTGACGTCGGACACCTTGAGCTGGCCGAGGATGCCGGTCTTGCGGCGGATCGCGACGATGGTCCCCACCTGCACTTGCTCCGGCAGAAGCACATCGAAGGTGACGAAATCTCCGCCTTGCGGGCTCTCGACGTATTCGCGGATCCGGCCGATCAGGAGCGACTGTGAAATCATGCGGGCGCGGCGGAGTTCGACGTCTTTGCCCTCCAGATCGCGCTGGGCACCCAAGCCTTCTTCATCGCGGGCGGTATTCTTGTCGCGTTTTTCCCGCTCCTTGAGTTCGATTTCCTGGAGCGCCTGTTTGTTTTTCTCGACCTGGAGCTTCATCGCTTCGAGTTCGGCGGTGGAGGACGTGGGCGTATCGGCAGCGGTGCTGCGGAGTTGCTGTATTTGCTTCTCATACTGGAGCTTGTCTTGCTCTGCCCGGATCTCTTTCACCTGCTTCTCCAGACGGGCGATTTCGTCCGAGGGGGAGTTTCTCACGCCGGTTTTCATGCCTTGCCAAGAGACCGCGAGCGCCCCGAGTAAGAGCGCGATGGTGGCGCCAAGAAGAAGTTTCATCGTGTCCATGGGCGGGACGTTGGCTGGCGAAGTGGTGGATGTCAACGCGGGTTGACAACTCCAGACGATCCCGAATTCTTGAGCAGCCAGGCATTGGCGGCATCCGGGTCGCGCTCTTTCCACGTCTCCAAGGTGCGCTTGTACATCTGTTCCCGCTGCCGGTCATCGCCGATCCGCGCGATGGCGGTGATGGCGGTGGCGGGGTCGCTGCCGAACGAATGCCAGACGACACTCTGCACCACCCGGTCGTTCACATCGTTCGGGTAGCGGTCCATCAGGGAAATGGCCGCCTTCGGGCTCTCCGTGGCGATGCTGCTGACCACTCCGCGGAGCGCGTTGCTGCGGGCGTCCCCGGCGGGAAGGGCGCTGAAGGAACTCAAGGCGGCTTGCTGGTCTTTGCTCGCCCAAACTCCGTAAACATCGTCCATCCGGCGATCCAACGCTTGGCCAGGATTCGCCAGCAGCCAGGATGCAGTGCCGGCCGGGTCGGTCGCGGCGAGTTTGTCCGCCACGCGCTCCATGGCTCCGTTTTTCAGGGCGTCGTCCGTTAGGGTGGCGATCCAAGCGCGGGTGGCGTCGGCTCCCTGTTCCAAAAGATGGGGCAGGATGAAATCGAGCCCTCTGCCGCGTTCCTCGCTGCGGGGCATGCTCGCGAGCAGTTCGGTGGCCCGCGCTGGGTCGGATTGGGCGAGGCCGCGGATGATGCCGGCCAGGTAGGGATTCGCGTCGCCGCCGTCATGGTTGGTTTGCGCCCAGCGGATCGCGGCTTCCAGATCGGTCGAGGCCCACGAGGTGAGGATCGTGTCTTGGGCGAATCCGCCGTTGGTGTTGTCCTCGGCGTAAGTCAGGGCGGACAAAGGATCGACCTGCGCCCAGGCGGTCAGCAGCAATGAATATTCCCCGTTGCGGCTGTCCGTGATCCCAAGACTGCGGAAATGGGCGACCGCCGCCTCGAAATCGCCGGGTCCGAGTTGATCGAGAAATGCCAGCAAGGCGCGGTTGCGCTCCAGCGGGTTTTCGCCACGGACAATCACTTCGAGCCGGGCCAGACGATCTTTCGAGGAATCCGTTGCGCCACGCTCCGACTTGAGTGTCCGGGAAATTTTGCGGGTGGTGGCGTCTTCACCGCCGGAATCGCGGCCAGCCGATCGCGAGGATCGGGTTTCGGCAGGGCCGTCGCGAGTGACCGCCGGTGCGCCGGGAGAAGACACGCGGCCTGCCATGAATGCACCGCCCCCGATCAAAACAAGGGCTGCCAGCATGGTGGTGGGGTTGAGTTTCATAAAATCGGAGCGTGGAAATTTCTACAGCATCATAACGCGCCGCGCCCGTGGATTTTTCCAAAAAACCGCCCGTCTCTCAACCCGCGAAGGCATTCGCCGCCAGCCCTTTGACCCGCAAGCCGCAAATCACGAACAAGCACCCGGGCGACGACGGAAGTGGCAAGTGGCAAGTGGAAAGGCGGAGGTGAGGGCGATGGATTCGCGGAGGTTCGTGGGTTTGTGCAAAACGTGGAGATGGGAGGCGGAAAATTCAGCGGGTGCGATTTCCGACGGGCATACGGCCAAGCGGCGAGGGTGAAAGCTCGTCAACCCCGGCGTTTCGCAAGGCGGAAATCGTCGCCAGCGGATCCAACCGGTTGAGCGGGGCCGCAGCGTAACCGGCACCGATGTCCACCCCGTCGCCAGTGCGCATTTCGAAATGCAGGTGTGCCGGGTAGTAACCGTTAGCCGTGCCGACGAGGCCGACTTTTCCGCCGCGCGGGACGAGCGCGCCCACGGCGACGTCGATGCGGTGCAAGTGCGCGTACATCGATTGCAGCGGTCGCCCGTCAGCCGCCCGGTGCGCGATGACGACCAATTTCCCCCAACCCGGCGACGGCTCGCCGGCGTAAATGACCAGCCCGTCCGCCGTGCAAAAAACCGGATCTCCCAGGTCGGTGTTCATCCCGCCGATGCCGTTCAGGTCGTCGCCGGTATGGTGGCCGCCGCGCTTGTCGTTCATTTCCCAAAACTTCTGGGCGTTGTAAACCAGCCCGCCGTGGTCCGACCCCAGCGGC
>JANMJJ010000152.1:0-27431 GCA_031371325.1 Akkermansiaceae bacterium
CAACTCACCGGCTGCCCCGATCTCAACACCCTCTTCGCCAGGGTACTCTCCCATGGAGTCCGGCAACAGCTCCGACGCGGAATGGATCGCTCCAATATTCTTCATGAGGAACTCACCCCGCGCATCCGCGGTCGCATCGACTTCCCTCGCAGCGCCCGCCGCCAGACTTGGGAAAGCGGCAAGATGGAATGCGCTTATGACGAACTCAGTCACGACGTCCTTCAGAATCGAATCCTGAAATCCGCACTGCTGATCCTTCACCGCGATCCGGCTCTGGCCAAGGACGCCCGCCTTGAGGTTTCCCGGCTGCTGCCGTCGTTCGAGGAGGTCGCCTCGATCACCCTCCACAGTTCCTGCTTCCGTCGCATCCAGCTCCACGGCAACAACCGGACCTATCGGTTCCTCCTCCAGCTCTGCGAACTCATCCACCGCTCCTACCTCCCTGACCGCTCCCGGCCCGGACGCCATCGCTTCCGGGACATTCTCAACGACGAGAGGACCATGGCGGCGATTTTCGAGAAATTCGTCCGCCATTTCGCCACCCGGCACCTCGCCGGAGCCCGAGTCAGCGCGATGCAAGTCGAGTGGGACGCCACCGGGCATTCCCTGCCCATCATGAAAACCGACGTCACCATCGAGTGGCCGGACCGGAAGATCATCCTGGACTGCAAATACTACCGGGACGCGCTGACAGGGCAATTCAGTGCCCAAGGCCTCAGAAGCGGGCATCTCTATCAACTGCACGCCTACCTCACCAATCAAGCCGTCGTCAGCGGGTGGGAATCTGTCGGGGGCATCCTGCTTTACCCCACGAACGGCTTCCACCTCGACTCCCGATTCATGCTACGGGGACGACATCCTGTCCGCGTCGTCACGCTGGATTTGAATCAGCCTTGGGAAAAGATCCATGGGGACCTTCTTGAGATTCTCCGATGACTTTGCGTCAAGGAGCCGGTCAGAAATCCCCCCTCCAAAATCTTGCCCACCCCGCCGGGCTCGCTTACACCGTCCGCCCGCATGACTCACCTCGAAGCAATCGCCCGCGAAACCGGCATTTCCCTTTCCTCCGTCACCACCACCGCCAAGCTGCTCGCCGAGGGCGGCACGGTTCCCTTCCTTTCCCGTTACCGCAAGGAGCAGACCGGTTCGCTCGACGAAGTCCAGATCACCACCATCCGCGACCGGATGCTCCAGCTCGCCGAACTCGACTCACGCCGCAGTGCCGTTTTGAAATCCCTCGAAGAGCGCTCGCTCCTCACCCCCGAGCTGAAGAAGAAACTCGAAGCCGCGCTCACCCTCGCCACCGTCGAGGACATTTTCGCGCCTTACCGCCCGAAGCGCCAGACCCGCGCGACCAAGGCTATTGAACGCGGCCTAACACCCCTGGCCGATTTCATCTTCGAAAACCAAAACGCCGATCCCGAGGAGGAAGCCGCGAAATTCCTCAACCCGGAAATGGAAGTGCCCACCACCGTGGAAGCCCTCGCCGGAGCCCGCGACATCATCGCCGAACGGGTCGCCGACGACGCGCCGCTGCGTGGCCGCGTGCGGAAAATTTACGAAGTGGAAGCGACCGTTTCCTCCAAGATCATGTATGGCTAGGAGGAGGAGGCCGACGCCCAGAAGTTCCGCGACTACTTCGAGTGGAGCGAGCCGTTCCGCTCCATCCCGTCGCACCGGACGCTCGCGATCCGCCGCGGCGAAAAGGAAGGATTCCTGCTGATGCGGGTGGAAGTCCCGCTCGACCGGGTGACCTCGCAAGCCTTGCCGGAATGGGTGAAATCCACCGGCCCCGCCGGCAAACAAGTCGCTCTGGCGGTGGAGGACGGCTGCAAGCGCCTGCTCATGCCATCGATGGAAACCGAAGCCCGCCTAATGGCGAAAAAAAGCGCGGACGTCACCGCGATCACCGTCTTCGCCGACAAGTTCCGCGAGCTGCTGCTGGCCTCGCCGCTCGGTGAGAAGCGCTTGTTAGCCATCGACCCCGGCTTCCGCACCGGTTGCAAGACAGTCGTGTTAGACCGTTCGGGAAAGCTGTTGCACCACACGGTGCTTTACGCCACCGCCGGCTCGCAAAATCAGGCTTACGAAGCCGCCGTCGAGGTCACCGCGTTGATCAAGAAGCACGACATCGAGGCCATCGCCATCGGCAATGGCACCGCCGGCCGCGAGACCGAGTCGTTCATCAAAAAGCTCAAGCTCCCCTCCTCCATTCCCGTCGTGATGGTCAATGAAAGCGGCGCTTCCATTTACTCCGCCTCCGACGTCGCGCGTGAGGAATTCCCGAACGAAGACCTTACCGTCCGCGGAGCCGTCAGCATCGGCCGCCGTCTGATGGACCCGCTCGCCGAGTTGGTGAAGATCGACGCGAAGGCCATCGGCGTCGGCCAATACCAGCACGATGTCGATCAGCGCGCGCTCAAGGCCAGCCTCGACGACACCGTTGTTAGCTGCGTCAACGCCGTCGGCGTCGAGATCAACACCGCCTCCAAGCAACTGCTCTCCTACGTCTCCGGTCTCAACGCCTCGCTCGCGGAAAACATCGTCGCCTGGCGCAATGAGAACGGTGCGTTCACCTCGCGCGAGCAGTTGAAGAAAGTCCCGCGCCTCGGCGAGAAAGCGTTCGAGCAAGCCGCCGGTTTCCTCCGCGTCCGTGGTGGCAAGCACCCACTCGACTCGTCCGCCGTCCATCCAGAGCGCTACCCACTCGTCGAGAAAATGGCAGCCGACGCCGGCTGCAAGGTCGAGGAACTCTTGGGCAACGAAGCCGCCCGCAAGAAAATCGACCTCACTAAATACGTCGATGACCAAGTCGGTCTGCCGACGCTCAAGGACATCGTCGCCGAACTCGCCAAACCCGGCCGCGACCCGCGGAAACAATTCGAAATGTTTTCCTTCATCGAAGGCGTCGAGAAACCGTCCGATCTGCAAATCGGCATGAAGCTTCCCGGCATCGTCACCAACGTCACCGCCTTCGGCGCATTCGTCGATGTCGGCGTCCATCAGGACGGCCTTGTCCACGTCTCGCAACTAGCAGATCATTTCATTCGCGATGCTTCGGAAGTCGTCAAAGTCGGCCAAAAAGTCCAAGTCACCGTGGTCGAAGTCGATCTCAAGCGGAACCGCATCGCGCTCTCCATGAAGAGCAAAGTCGATCTCGACAACCGCCGCTCCGATTCTGGCGACCGCAGTCCCCAACAAAACCGCCTGCGGCCGCAGGGAAATTCCGCGAACTTCAATCCCGGTGCCGCGCAGAACAACGATTGGTTCTCCCAAGCGCTCAGCCAGGCGAAGAAGAAATAAGGAGAATGGACGCCCTCGTCCATTCGGACGGAGCGCATCGATTGCTTGGAATTCCCTCGCCAACCCTCCTCAATTCGCCAACCTGTCGAGCAAACGAATTGCAATGTTCGCCAGGAAAACAATCCTGTATGAAATCACTGCTTGCCACTCTTAGCATGAAAGATGGCAAGGTTACGGGATTCTTTATTCAGTAAGAACCTGATGAAGTTGGTGACGATCATAAAATGAATTGCGCGAGGGGATGGCGGAAGTGAGGATGTCGCCCGATCCGATAGCGAATCCGGTGCTGTCGCATTCCCAATCCACCCCACGATTGTCATGAACGAATATCCCGCACTAAGCCATTCCGTTGAAGAGATCCCGAACTCCGCGCGGCCGCGAACCGTCCGGCGGGTCTCCCCCGTTGCCCGGTTGTTCCTAGCGGGTGTTCTGTTTTTCACCGTGTCGTCTGCGGCCCAGGCTTGGGGGCCCAAACCGGCTCCCGATTTCACGAAACTCGAGGTGCCACTCTACCAGCAAATCACCAACCGCATCAGGGCCAAGATCCTGAGCCGGCTGGGCGAAGGCAAGAGCACGCGGGACCGCTATTTCATCATCCCCTTTGCCTATGAAAACAAAGGCAACGACCCGGGCTATTCACACTCGTTCATGACGGTGATCCGGGTCCTCGCCGATAACAAGCAACCCAAGCTGACGGCGGGACTCAAGAAGCGGACTTACAAAGACCGGGAATTTGAAGCGTTCAACATCAGTTGGCTGCCGCACGATTTCGGGACCAATCCGAACCTTTGCGTTTTCAAAGGTTTCGGCGCCCGCCTGGTTCCGGAGATGAACCACTGTCCAGTGTCCCCAGGGAGGAGCTTCACGCTCGAGGAAACCATCAAGCTGGGGGCGAATGTCAAAAACGCAGTGTGCATGTGGGGACCCTACGAGATCAGCAAAGGGGGATTTGATCTGGCGGTGAAACGCCTGCACCTGCTCGAAACGGGCACCATCAAGTATCGCGCCGACGACCGCCTGACCCGCAAGGACCGGACCGCCATCAACTGCTTCCACGCCATGGCGGGAATCTACGAACTGTATCCCAACGGTGGAATCTTCGGCACCGGATTCGACATGTGGGGAATCAATGGCACGGCTCGGGTCCTGATCGAATACAACGATGTCGCCAAGCTCAGAGGTCTCCTGCTAGAGCCGGTCGATGAGAAAAAGGACCGCTACGGATTTGTTTACGCGGAGAGTCCAGAAAGCCGATACTACAATCCATTCGAAGTCTCTTCGGCCTACCGGAAATAAGGCAACGCTTCTCAGGCATGTGGACTTGGAGTGACGGAATGTGGATCTGCGGGGCAACTCCGGCATTTCCGCCGGTGAAAATCCGCCATAGCCTGCGTCCCGTGCCCCGCCGCTTCCTCATCGCCCCGGACAAATTCAAAGGCTCGCTCTCCGCCCCCGAGGCGGCGGCAGCGGGATGGCAGCGGATGGAAGCTCTGCTCCATGTGTTACGGAGTTCTTCATAAGGGGCATGGACGTCTCGTCCATGCGCGGGGACGAGACGTCCCCGCCCCTTAAAAAGAGGCGATTCGGAGATCGCCACTCCTTGGGATTTGGGGCAAATCCTTGCGCGTGACGTTGCCGGTATTTGAAATTGAAGGGGCGCTGCGGGATGCGGTGCGGGGGGAGCGGGCCCGGGTGCTTTTAAAGGCTCCGACGGGTTCGGGGAAATCGACGGCGGTGCCGGGGATGCTGGTGGATGCGGGAATAGCGGGGAAAATCCTAGTGATCGAGCCGCGGCGAATGGCGGCGCGGCTGTTAGCGGGTTGGGTGGCGCGGCAGCGCAAGGCGACGCTCGGCAACGAGGTGGGTTATGCGGTGCGGTTCGATTCGAAATACCGGGCTGACACCCGGATCCTCTATCTGACGGACGGGGTTTTCCAACGCTGGATCCAGGATGATCCGACGCTAACAGGCGTGGGCGCGGTGGTGTTCGACGAGTTCCACGAGCGGCGGCTGGCGGTGGATATCGCGCTGGCGCGGTGTCTGGATTTGCAGGAAGGCACGCGGCCGGACCTGCGGGTGGTGGTGATGTCGGCGACGTTGGAGACGGCGGGGCTGGCGGATTATTTGGCACCCGTGGTTTCTCTGGAGACGGGTGGGAGGTTGTTTCCGGTGGAGGTTTTCTATCGGGCAGAGCGGCCGCCGGTGAACGACCGGCGCGGCGGGCCGCCACGGGAGACACCCATTTGGGAGAAGATGGCGGCGGTGTGCCGGGAGGCGATGGCGATGCCGGAGCCGGGAAACATCCTGATGTTCCTGCCCGGGACGCATGAGATCCGGCGGACGGTGGAGCTGCTGGAGAACAGCGGGCTGGCAAAGGGTTGGGATGTTTTCCCGCTGTATTCGGCGCTGCCACCGGTGGCGCAGGAGGCGGCGATTTCCTCGGGGCCGCGGCCCAAGATCATCGTGGCAACGAACGTGGCGGAGACATCGCTAACGATCGACGGTGTTAGAACGGTGATCGACAGCGGGCTGGCGCGGACGGCATCGTTCGAGCCGCGGCGCGGGATCAACACGCTGCTGATCACGAAGATTTCGCGGGCGGCGGCCGAACAACGGGCAGGTCGGGCGGGCCGGACAGCTTCAGGAAAAGCGTTCCGGTTGTGGAGCGAGGGCGATCATGCGCGGCGGGCGGGGTTCGAATCGCCGGAAGTGCATCGGGTGGATTTGGCGGAGGCGGCGTTGTTGTTGAAGGCGGCGGGTGTTAGCGAGGTTCGAAATTTCCGGTGGTTCGATGCGCCGGTGGAACTGTCATTGGCGCGGGCGGAGCGGTTGTTGCATGACCTGGGGGCGCTGGACGCGGGCGGAAAACTAACCGACGAGGGCCGGAAGATGGCGTCGCTGCCATTGGAGCCGCGGTTCTCGCGGTTGATGTTAGCCGGGAATGAGCACGGTTGCGTGGCGGAGACGGCGTTCATCGCGGCGACGGTGCAGGGCGATGGAATTTTCACGAACCAACGCGGCGGGACGGGCCGGAAGGATTTCATTTTTGCGGACGACGACTCGGATTTCGCCGGCGAGTGGCGGGCGTTTGAATCGGCGGAAGCGATGGGCTTCGATCTGCGGCGCTGCGATCAGGTGGGCGTGATGGCGCGCGGCGCGCGCGAGGTGGCGCAGGGATTTGACCGGTTAGGCTCGATGGCGAAGCGCTTCGGCTGGGAGTGGCGCACGGTGGATTTCCGCGAAAATCACGAAGCGGTGGGCAAGGCGATGTTGGCGGCGTTCAGCGATCAACTGGCGATCCGGGTGAGCCAGGGGACGCTGGCGTGCAAGCTGGTGGGAAATCGCAAGGGCAAGCTGGACGAGGATTCGTGTGTTAGAAATGCGGCGGCGTTCGTGGCGGCGGAGATCACCGAGGTGGAAGCGCGGGAAATCATCGTGCATCTGCGGCGGGCGACGGCAGTCGATCCGGCGTGGCTGGCGGAGCTTTTTCCCGAAGATCTAACGGTGACTGACGGGGCGGCATGGGACGAGACGCGGCGGCGGGTGGTGGCGCGGAAGGAGACGCGATTCCGGGATCTGGTGTTGGAAGCGAAGGAGAGCGACCACGGGGTGAACTTGGACGCGGCGGCGGAACTGCTGGCGGCGCGGGTGCTTTCCGGCGAGCTGATTTTGAAAAACTGGGACGACTCGGTCAGCCAGTGGACGGCGCGGCTGGCATCGCTCGGGCGGTGGATGCCGGAGCTGGGAATGCCGGGCTGGTCGGACGAGGACCGGGCGGATGCGATCGCGCAGATTTGCCACGGCTCTATCAGTTACAAGGAAATCAAGGAGGCCAACGTCTGGCGGGTGTTGCGCGAATGGCTGAGCGCGGCGCAGCGGGCGGCGCTGGATTCATATTGCCCGGAGCGGGTGAATTTACCCAACGGCCAATCCGCGAAGGTGACTTACGCGGACGGGATGGACCCGTTCATCTCGGTGCGGGTGTCGCACTTGTTCGGGATGTGGGCGACGCCGACGGTTGCCAACGGGCGGGTGCCGCTGCTGGTACATATTCTAACACCCGGACAAAAGCCGTGGCAGATGACGAAGGATCTCAAAGGATTCTGGGCTGCGGGCTACGCGCAGATGAAGAAGGAAGTGGCCGGCCGCTACCCGCGGCATCCGTGGCCGGACGATCCGAAGGCGTGGGTGGCGGCGGGGAGTCCGCGGAAATAATTTGTGGCTGGCGGCGTCTCGCCGCAGCCACCATGAATTCACGGGTTTTGCTTTTTCATCGGCACCCAAGGGTTCAGCTTGTCCCGGTATGTGGCGTCTCCTGTTTCTATTTTCGATCCTTCCCATCGCCGCCGCGCTGATCGCCCGGTGGTTTTTCGGGATGCGGGTGCTGGCCGAAGATGGCGCGCGCCCGTGTCGCTGCGATCTTGAGACATGGATGCCCCTGCCGGATGAAAAGGCGGTGATTCACCGGGCCGAGGAGTCGGCGGCGGAGTTCGGCCGGCAGCTCCGGCTCAAGGCCTTGGCCGAGTGGCGTGAACGCGATCCGCAAGCCGCAGCCGCACGAGAAAATTCCCGCCGCTTCGGCACGGCGGTGCCGCCGTTGAGCGGAATGATCGCCGTGATGGCGGGGATCGTGGCTAAGATCCCGATCATGGGAGCCATCGCGCTGGTGCTGGCCGCCACCGCCTTGGCCGCTGTGCTGGGGGTGCTTTCGATGGCTCCCGAGTTGGCGGCGATCACCCGCGCCGCCAAAAAACTCCGCGAGTCGAAAAGTTTCCCTCGCCGCGACGATGAAGATGCCATCATCCGCTGCGCCGTCGCCCACGCATGGAAAGAAACCCTGCCGCCGATCCTTGGATTGCTTCAACGCTGAGTGCAAGTAGTGTCCAGGCGATCCAACCTCCGCCTTGAGAGAATTCCCATCACTCGCGAAATTCCGATTTCAAACAGCACTGGTCTGCGTCTTGACGGCTGGCATCGCGCCGCTTTCCGCCGACTGGCGGGATGACGCCGGCTTCACCCGCTTGCAACTGTTAGCCGCTGGCGAACTGCCATCAGCACCAAGCCAAGGTTTCACGCAAGTCGAGGCGTCCACGACAGCCGACCCGGTTTACACCTTCATGCCAGACACCAGCCTTCCCTTGTTTAGCGGCAAAACATTCACCAACAAATCAGCCGCCACGGGCTCGGGCGTCAGCGATCACGCAACCCACGTCGCCACCAATTTCTACGGCAACACGACCAGCCTTGTCAGCGGAAATTGCCCGGTCGATGTTTACTTCGCCAGCGATTGGCTCAACACGAAGTTCCTCAATTTCGGGTCTAGCAGCGCCCCTGTCGTCGAATCCCGTGCGGTCCAAAATCACAGTTGGGTCGCGGATAGCACCGGCATCACGAACAACCAGGCCACGGAAATCAACAAGCGGCTGGATTTCGCCATCGACCGCGATGGCTTCGTCTGCGTGGTGGCCACGGACAACAACGGCACCACCGTCCTGCCGCAACTGCTTTGCCAGAGCTATCACACGATCTCGGTCGGCCTCGACAATGGCGGGCACAGCGCGGGTTTCACCACCCTGGACGGCACCGGGCGCATCAAACCGGACATCGTTGGCCCCAGCGCCTCGCCAGAATACCAAACCAGTTGGACCACGCCGATGGTGTCGGGCGCAGCCGGGTTGCTTTACGGAAAGCTGATCGCCGCCCCCTATTCCCTCACCGGCGCTGACAAACCCCGCGTCATCAAAGCCCTGCTGCTCGCCACCGCCACCAAGATCCCGACATGGACCAACACCCTCACCTGGCCGCTCGACGCCATCTACGGCGCGGGCATTCTCAACATCAACCACGCCTACAACGCACTCCGTGCCGGGCGGGCCACCGCTTCTAACACGACTTTGCTAAAATCCCGCGGCTGGAGCGCTGAATCGCTGACGGGAAATTCCAAGAAGAACTACTTCTTCACCATCCCCGCCGGCGCTCCATCCACCCCGTTCTGTGCCGCGCTCACCTGGCACCGGGTGGTCACCAAGAACTTCTTGGGTAACTGGAGCTTCACCCTCGCGAATTTGAACCTCCACCTTTACCACGCCGCCGGCTTCACCCTCGGCACCTTGGTCGCGGATAGCCTGAGCAGCGTGGACAATGTCGAGCTCGTCTATCAGTCCGCGCTGGCCCCAGGCGCTTACGCGTTGGTCGTTGAAAACATCTCCGCCACCGCCACGCCCTACGCCGTCGCCTGGCACAGCCTGCCCGCAGTGACCCTCGCCGCGACGCAATCGCTCGCCCGTGAAATCAACCTGCAAGCCGGCATCATCACCGTTACCCGCACCGGCGACACGACCTTGCCGTTGTTAGTTCCGCTCACAGTTGGCGGCACAGCGGTCGCGGGTAGCCACTACCAAGCACTCCCGGCCAGCGTCACCATTCCGGCGGGTCAGCCATCCACCACGCTGCAAGTCATCCCCGTGGCCGATTCCCTCGCCCAGGGCAACCGCAGCGTCAGCGTGGCCGTGGCCGCAGATTTCGCGCTGGTCCGGAATGTGGCACAACCGGCCGTGGTGACCATTCAGGACAAGCCGTTTGACGCGTGGCGTTTCGCAAATTTCACCGGCCCCGAACTCGGCAACTCCTCGATCAGCGCGGAAAATGCCGATCCCGACGGCGATGCTCTCCCGAATCTGATCGAGTATGCGCTGACTCTCAATCCCAAGATTCCGGGTCTTTCCACGATCACCACCAGCCAAAGCGGCGGCTACCTGACCCTCTCCACCCCCAGGAACACCGCGTTGACCGAAGACATCCTTTGGAACGCGGAGGTCACTGCGGATTTGGCAAACTGGCAGCCCGCCGTGATCACCACCAATACCGCGAGTACCTTCGTCGCCCGCGACTCGATCCCCGCTGCCAATGCGCCCAAACGCTTCATCCGCTTGAAAATCACCAAGCCTTGAAACGACCACGGGCGCCAGAATCCCTTTCCGACGCCCGCGGGCCATTTGGGGAGCTATCGTGGCAACCCTTACGCCAGCGAGATTGCCACAAACCGGCGATCTATCTATAACGCAATCGCGTGAAACTGATGATCCCGTGGCCTTGGAAATCACCATCGGCCAAATCGTTAGACCTTAAAATGACCGCGGGCGTCGGATATCCCTATTCCGACGCCCGCGGGCCCTTTGGGGGGCTTTTTCTGTGCTATCCCTTACGGAAGTGACAATGCCACAAATCGGCCATATCTCAATTACGTGATCGCGTTGGACTGAAAGCTGCGCGGCCTCGGAAATCACTGTCGGCCGGAACCTTCGGCCTGAAAATGACCACGGGCGTCGGATCCCTTGTTCCGACGCCCGTGGGCCCTTTGGGGGGCTTTATTGTGCTATCCCTTACGGAAACGACAATGCCACAAAACGGCCACATCTCTATTACGCGATCGCGTAGGGTAAGAGCTCAAATCCGCCCGGCCGCTTTGATGTCGAAATAGCAATTCGCCAGTGCCACGGCGAACTCTTGGGCGGTCGAATCGAGAGTCAAAATGCCCAGCGCGCCCAGAGTTGCGAGGATTTCCCGGCGCTCCTGGACATAACGGTCCGCTGCTAGAAACTGTAGCGCGGAGGAAAAACTTTCCACCGGATCGAAAATCGCCTCCTCCACCACCCGCTCGCGCATGCTGGCAAGCAGCACCAGGTGGCGGGATTTCAACACCTGCAAGGCCGGCACCAGTTCCTTGTCGTCCTCGCCGCGCAGGTTCGTCAA
Organism: Akkermansiaceae bacterium; assembly: GCA_031371325.1. Classification (GTDB taxonomy): domain Bacteria; phylum Verrucomicrobiota; class Verrucomicrobiia; order Verrucomicrobiales; family Akkermansiaceae; genus Luteolibacter. Next base: position 11,056 of record JANMJJ010000152.1, read on the forward strand.
CAGAATGACCAGCGAGCGGCGGCGTTGGCGGGCCATCAGTTGCTCGACCGCACCGGAGAAATCGCTGGGCGCGGCCGTCGTCTGATAGTCGTAAAGGTGGTTCAGCAACACCGGCATCGCGTGCGAGCCTTTGACCGGCGGCAGCCAGCGGTCAGAGCCACCGAAGGATTTCACCGCCACTTGATCGCCCTGCCGCAGCGCCATGTGCGAGACTAACAAAATGGCATTCAAGACGTGGTCGAACTGGGGCACCCCACCGTCGAGCGCACGCATCCGTCGGCCGGTGTCCAGCAGGAACACCACCGACTGGTTGCGCTGCTCCTGATAGTCGCGGCTGATCAGCATCTGCCGCCGCGACGTGGCCTTCCAGTCGATCTGGCCTAACGGGTCACCGTCGCGGTAGTCGCGGAGCTGATGGAAGTCCCGGCTCGATCCCGCGCGCGGCCGGCGGATGATCCCCATCGGGCTTTCGCGGTGCTGCATGGCGAGCAACGCGAAGCGGATCACCGGCTCGTAGTTCGGATAGACTTTCACCGTTTCATCGGCCAAATGCAGGGTTTTCCGCATCCACAATCCCAGCGGCGAAAAACGCCTGACATGCACCGGGCCGAACACTGCCTCGCCGCGCTCCGGTAAGGTGACCGGATGAAATACGCGGATTTCCCGGCCCGGCGGCACCCCGCCTGACCAAGGCAAGCCCGGTGCCACCGCGCCTTGCGGGATGCCGTCGAAGATGTCCACCACGGCTCGACGGCTGCTTTCATTGCGAATGACCAATCTAACCTCACCCGCTTCCCCCACAGCGAAGCGACCGGGCACCCGACGTTGCAACTCCAACGGCTTCCGGATCCGGGCGATGATCGCATCCACCATAACCACCAACCCGACTCCCCCGCCGAGCCACAACCACGGCAGCATCAACGACGGCACCGCCGAGGCGATGGTCGCTAGCAGCAGCCAGGCCGAGGCAATTGTTAGCAATCGTGATGTCGGGCTCATGATCTATTGCCTCGGTGCCGGGACACTTTCGACGATGGCCAGCAGGACTTCATCCACATCCTGTCCGCTGATCGCGATTTCCGGGGTGAGTTGCACACGGTGGCGCAGCACCGGCAGCGCGGCGCGTTTGATGTCGTCCGGGGTGACGAAGCCCCGGCCGTCGAGCGCGGCGAAGGCCTTGGCAATCTTGACCAAACTGATCGCACCGCGGGTTCCCGCACCGAGCGAGATCGACCTCGACTCGCGCGTCGCCTGCGCCAGGGCCACCGCATAGCCGACGACTTCCGGGACGACTTGCAAGGCGGCCGTCGCTTGTTGGGCGGCGACGATTTCTAGCGGGCCGCAGATCACGGAGACGCTGTTGTCCACCCCGCCGGGCGTCTCGGCGGCGGCGCGGGTGACGATTTCACACTCCGCCTCGCGCACCGGATAGTCGATAAGCACCTTCATGATGAAGCGGTCCAACTGCGCTTCCGGCAGCGGATAGGTGCCTTCGTGCTCGACCGGGTTCTGGGTGGCCAGGGTCATGAACGGCGGTGTTAGCTTGAGCGTTTCGCCGTCGATGGTGACTTGCAGCTCCTGCATGACCTCCAGCAGGGCGGACTGCGTCTTGGCCGGGGCACGGTTGATTTCATCGGCTAACAACAAGTTGGTGAACACCGGCCCCTGGCGGAGCTGGAAGGTCTGGCTCTTCATGTCGAACAAGCGGAAGCCCGTCACGTCCGACGGCATCAGGTCCGGCGTGAACTGGATCCGCGCCGACGCCCCGCCGAAGGTCTTCGCGAGCGTGGTGACTAGGTGGGTTTTGCCGAGGCCGGGCTTGCCTTCCAACAGCACGTGCCCGCCTGCTAACAGCGCGGCGAGCACCTGCTCGATTACCGTGTCCTGGCCGAGGATGACGCGGCGGACTTGCTCGCGCATCCGCTGGATCAACTCCGCCAGACTGCGGATTGGCGGCATTTCTTGGGGGACCGGGGCGTAGGGATCTGGATTCATGGATTCGTTAGTGAAGGACTTGGAGCAGGCGTTGGAGATCGGCGGTGGTGCGTGTTAGAATCGCGGAGTCGGCCGGCGCGGCTTCCGCCAGCGCCCGGAACACCCGCTCGCGGGGCAGCCCGGCGCGGTCGGCCAGGAACTGGAAAAAGTCATCGTCGCGCCGCCCGGCCCGCGTGACCACCCGCTGCCCGCGCTCGACGATCTGCGTACGGAGCGGCACCAGCAGTGCCGCCGCCCGGTCAAGCCGCCATTGGAAATCGCCCAGCGCCTCCAGGTGGTGCTCGTAGCCGCGCAGGGTGGAAGTCCCGTCCGCCGCCTCGATCGGCCCGAAGCGGGTGAAATTTTTCCACAGCCACAGCAATGTTAGGACTGCCAGCCCTAGCAGCACCGGCCACAGGTGATCGCCCAGCAAGCCCCACAGCGAGAGCCCCGAGCCGCGCAAGAAAACGATGTTGCCCTCATACTCCGTCTCCTGGATCAACGCGTCCAACAAGGCCGCGTGCTCCTTGTCGCCGATCCAGCGGTTGCGGAACAGGCGAGCGTCCGTAAGCACGGTCATCCGCCCGTCGCCGCACTCGACGGATGCGAAAACGCCCGGCTCCCCGTCATCGACCGAGACGCTGGCATCGGACTGGGCGTCCACCTCGTAGGCATTTCCCTCGAACTCGATCGTCGAGGCGGTGATCGGCTTTTCCCGGTCTTCCAGCGTGATTCCTGCCCCGTCTAACATTCCGAGCAATGCCGGGGACGGTGCCTCTTCCGCCGCGTGGCTGGCCCAGTCGCTCGTCCCGGAACCTGCATGTTCCACCAGCAAAACCAGATGCCCGCCTTCGTCCACCCAACTCTCCAGACGGCGGGTGAAACTCTCATTGGTTAGGATTGATGCCGGTATGAACCACACCGCATCGCCCACGTCCGGTGCGGTCCACACTGCGAGCGAACGCACCTCGCCGCCATCGTGCGCGGCGAAGCGCTCGGCGGCCAGCCAGGGATTGACCCGGGCCTTGCCCTTGTAGCCGATCTCGCGTTTCACCTCGGTGTAGTCGCACGCCGTTAGAGCGAACGCCGCCGCCAGCAGCCCGAGCCATTTCACGACGCCCTCCTTCCGCCGAACGGCCATTGTTGGCAAAGCACCTGCACCTCGGAATCCGCCGGCCTAACACCTGCGTAAGCCAGGCGGATCCACATCCTGGTGATCCCCCGGAAATAATCCGGATGCACCGCAGCACCGGCCTGCTCGACCCGCCGCACGCAGTCGCCCTCGGTGTCCGACTCGTGGATTTCCACCCGGCCCAACTCCATCACCCGTGAAATCGATCCCCGATAGAGCAACCCCAGCGCTTCCTGGTGGCGGCCCTGCTGCCACAGCAGCCAAGCGGCGGCCGGGACATCGGCGGGCAACGTGTCCGGCGAAACGGCCATGCCCATCACCACCCGCGCGGACGGAGCGAGTTGGTCCGCCTTCACGCCCGTCCCCCGCAACCGGAATACGTGGCGGTTTTTCCACAACATCCAGCCGAGGAAACCCACCAGCAACACTGCGGCACAGATGGTGAAAACAGTCATCAGGATTTCTATCACATCGGTCGGCAACGATGACGCGGACACCGGCTTGGGCTTCGGAATCCTTTCCGTCACCGTGTGTACCTGGAACGCCTTGTCAGCCTTCACCTCCCTGATGATTTCGGCGGGCGTCCGCGATTCCGCGCCCCGGGCGGACAGGCCGATCATGAAGAACGCCAGCACCATCACCGCCACTTTGCCCAAGCGCTGCGCCAGCCGTTTGAACGCGAGTTCCACGTCCCAGCCTTCGATCCAGGTGCGGTTGTTGATGTACACGCCGAAGCCCGCGCCGATGACGAACGCGTCGGTTAGAGACATCGCAGCCATCACGCAGCCCGTCACCGTGCGGGTGATCAGCAAGGGCAGTTCCATCGGGAAATTGGGATCCCAGGACTCCACCGCCTGTTGCCAGGCGGTGTCCTGGCCATCCGGTATCAACATCATCACCAGCCCGAGAATCCCCAAACCGATCCATGCTGCGGCCGCATCCGCTAGAAAATAGATCCACATCACCACCCCTTCCCCGCGGCGCACCACTTGGCCGCAGCGTTGCTTGTAAGCCTTGCCGCGCAAGCCTTCCAAGTCCTCCACCGCCAGCGTCACCGGCAGCCACGGCGAAAACCTGGCCCACAGGAAGCGGTGGAAAAACCGCCGTGTCCACGCCCGCGGAATTTCCCGCCAGACCGCGCGCCACGATGGCTCTTCGCCAAACAAGCGGCGGCTTAGCTCGAACAACACCAGCCGCGAGCCCGCCGGTTTCCACCACCAGAACAGGACTAACAAAAACATCGGATGAGCCCATAACAGCACCGCCGCGATGGCCGTGGGGATTCCCAACGCCAGCCACCACACCGTGATGCAGCGCCAGAAACTCCGCCGCACCATCGCGAAGCCCAGGTCCACCGCCTCCCAATCGCTGCGCGGGCGGATCTCCGCAGTCACCGTGTCAAGCCGCATGGCCGGACCTCCTTCCTGCCAGCGTGAAATAGGCGATGTGTAAAATCCAGCCGATGATCCCCACGGTGTATTTCCAGTTGCTAGGAATCGCCTGTGCCGACCAGAACCCTTCCACCACCGCCGCCAGCGAGGTCATGATCGCCGCGCCATAGATCAGCGGCAGCGCTTGCTTCGATGCTTCGACCAACGCCCTAACTCGCGGCAAGCGCCCGGGCCGCAGGATCGCCAAACCGAGCCGCATGCCCGCCATGCCGGAGACCACCATTCCCAACAATTCAAACGACGAATGCCCGGCGACGAACGACCAGAACGATTCCGGATTGCACGCGTGATCCACGTAGCCCGCCGCTGCGCCTAACTGGAGGCCGTTGAACAGCAGGAAAAACAAAGTGCCCACGCCCGCCGCCATGCCGCCCGCGAAGATCCGGAAGTCGATCGCCACATTGTTATAGATATAGAAACAGAACATCATGAAGTTCGAGCCATACTCCGAGCGCAGGTGGCTGAGCTGTTGTTCCTTACCTCCATACATCTGCTCCATCGAGGCCATCCCGTCCGCGCCCAGCACCGACTGAATCCAGCGGATGTCATGATTGGCGGATAGCAGCAGGGCGAAGAACGGCAGCCAGAACACCGCGTTGCACAGCCAGAACAACCGCCACTCCTTGCGCACCGTCCGGGGAAACGTGACCGCCACGAAGGTCACCACGTTTTCCCAACTCCCGCGCCGCGTCCGATAGATCAGTTCGTAGCCGCGGATCACCAGTTCGTTCAGTCGCTCGGTGATGCGCCCGCCATACATCCGCGACTCCGCCAGCGACAAATCCAGGCTCAACTCGCGGAACAAGCGCGGCAGCTTCTCCGCGTCCGGGCCGGCCTGGCCTTGTTCCATCAGCGTAACCAGCAGCTCATACTCCGCCCAGCGCGCCATGTTCTTGTGCTCGAAATCGCCGGACGTCATCGCTCACCCCTTTTCTCCTGGACCCAATGCGCCATCGCCATCAGCCGACTAACACCCTTCGCGCCGGTCGCGCCGCTCAGCACCGATGCCTGGTCCGCGATCTCCGCCCGGCGGCCGTCCGACCACAACCCGGCGCGCTCGCGGAACAAGGCGAGCGCCCGCATTTCGTTGGCCGTTAGGCCGACCGGCAGCGGAACTGCGGCCATCGGCGGCGGCATGGCCATCATCGGCAGCGGCGGGACCCGGTCGTAGATCACCACCGTGCCCGCCGCCAGATCGCCTAACCGTTGAAAACGCCGGGTCGCCAGACAACTCGTCAGCCCGAAGCAATACGTGAAAAATGGCATTCCATCGATGAAGCGCAGGAAATTCCTCACCACCGCCTGGCCCAGCGTGATCGGCGAGCCGGTAGCCTGCACCACCCGCAGTCCCAGTGCCCGCTTGCCCGGCGTGGCCCCGCGTCGTCCCGCCTCGAACAACACCGGATAGAGCCAATCCATGAGGAACCACGCCAGCAGCATCACCCCGCCCGCGACCTTGCCGCCGATGGCGATGCCCGCGAAGCTCACCGCGATCCCGCCGACGAGCAACACCGCCGCCCGGATCAGGAAGTCGATCAGGTAAGCGCCAGCCCGCAGCATCGGCCCGGCCATCCGCAGGCGGATCTCGACGCCCTCGGCCAGCTCCACCGCTTGCAAGGTGTCGAGTTTTTCAGTTTCCGCCATGGTTCCGTGCTCCCGCCGAAGCTAATGCGATCCCCTTGCAGGTAAAGCCCGTGAACTGGAAAAAGATAGGGGGCATGGCCGTCTCGTCCATGCAGGTGGGGACAACGCCCCACCCCTACTTTGCGGAGCCCCATTTGCCCTGCCCAGTGGCGGGTGAGGCTCACCACTTGCCGGGTCCCGGGGAAGAGGCTGGTGTCGAGGTCGAACCCGGCGAGGCCCAGCTCGCGGCGTTCGATGCGGCCGTGGTCGGATTCAGTGTCTGAGATCCAGGCGGCGGGCCCCTTCGGGAACGACGAAGTGGCGGAGCTGGAGACGGTTGGCGCATGTCACATGTCTTCCTGCCAATCGCCCTGTCCCCTGCGGATTCAGGGCGGATGAACTGATACGTGCAGATTAAGGAACCGCAGGAATCTAATGGTTGAGTGACGCTGAAGCGGTAGAGCGACTGCGGCATATCACACGCATATTGACTCCGGGCGAGACGCTCCAGCCACGGCCTGCGGCGAGACGCCGCAGCCACTTTGCTTATGGAAGCGTCGCTGCCATGGGCAATGTGAACATCATCGGTCCGGGGATCGCTCGCGGATGCTCTTGATCGCCCAAGCAGCGTGCTCGGCGATCAACGGCTCGGGATCGGCGGCAGCACGTTCCAGTGATGGTAGGTCTTCGGGAGTGCCGGTGTTGCCTAACGCCACGCAGACGTTGCGCAGAAATCGCGGCCGCTTGATGCGTTTGATAGGCGACTTGGCGAACAGCGCACGGAAGCCGTCGTCGTCGAGATCGAGGAAATCGCGCAGGCGTTTTTCAAAGAGCGTGGCCCGTGCGTGAAAGGTCATTTCCCGCGACTCCACGGCGAAGCGATTCCACGGGCAGGCGTCTAGGCAATCGTCGCAGCCGTAGATGCGGTCGCCCATCGCGATCCGGAACTCTTCGGGGATGGCCCCCTTGTGTTCGATCGTTAGATAGGAAATGCAGCGCCGCGCGTCCACCCGCTGCGGCGCGGTGATCGCCTGCGTGGGACAGGCGGTGATGCAGGCGGTGCATTTCCCGCAGTGATCGCCGAAGGGCTTGTCGGGCGTTAGATCGAGCGTAGTCAGCAACTCCGCGAGGAAAAACCAGGTGCCGAGCTGGCGGTGAATTTGGAGGGTGGATTTGCCATTCCAGCCGAGTCCGGCGTCGCTGGCGAAGTCGCGCTCCAGCACCGGACCGGTGTCCACGTAGAAGCGCTGGGTGCCGCCGAGGGTTTGTAATTTTGCGTCAAACTCCCGCAAGCGCTTCTCGATCAGATCGTGGTAGTCTTCGTTCCAAGCATAGCGCGCGATGCGGTAGCCGCCGTCGTGCCCTGCGGGAAATGGACTACGACCGGGGTAGTAATTGCGCGCCAGGCAGATGATCGCCTTGCAGCCTTCTAGGACTTCGCGCGGATCGCAGCGCCGCTCCGGGGTGCGCTCGAGCCACGCCATTTCACCGTGCTTCCCCTCTGCGATCCAGTCCTTGAAAAGGTCCGCGTGGCTCGCTTCTTTGGCGACCGCGAGCCGACAATCGTCGAAACCCAACTCCGCCGCCCACGCTTTGATTTGTTCGACCATTTCACTCACAGGAGATGACCGGTGAAAAAGTAGCGGGCGCTTTCCAGAATGCCGGTCGCCAGCTCGCCGCAGTCGAGCCCAGCGGTCTCCACTTTCAAATGGGCGGTCTCCGCGTAGAGCGGCTTGCGCACTGCTAACAGCGCCTCGATCCGCGCTGCGGGATCATCGGTATGAAGCAGCGGCCGGTCGCGGTTTTTCGCGGTCCGCTCGAGGATCACCGACGTCGGCGCGTGCAGCCAAACAACGTAGCCCAGATTGCGCAGCAAGGCGCGGTTGCCCTCGCGACCGATCACGCCACCACCGGTGGAAATGATCCGGCGCGGCGCGGTTGGATCGCTGAGTTCCTCTAGCAGCCAGGTTTCCATATCGCGGAATTTTTCCTCGCCGTCTTCCGCGAAGATCGCGGTGATCGGTTTGCCCGCCCGTTGCTCGATGATGTGATCCATGTCCACCAGCGGATAGCCGAGCCGGTGGTGCAGCTCGCGCCCGACCGTCGATTTCCCACTGCCCATGAAACCGATGAGAACAATGTTCTTCGGCGGGGTCTGCGATTCGTTCATGCGCCCACCCTAAGTGCATGACGCTTCGGTGATAAACCGTAAAATCCCGCCATTCTCCATTTTCAACAAACCAAGCGGTCCCATCGGACCAGCCCGTCCTCCCACCCAGTGGCTGTGGCGTCCCGCCGCAGTCCATGCAAGGAGCGACTTGGCCAATAGCCCATCGGCCGGAGCCGTGAGGCGGAAAGCTAAAAACATCTCGCCAGGAGCCAATAAATCGCACCCTTTAAAGTCATCCGCCGCACCAACCCGGCGGGCCATGAATTCTGCTCCAACCTCCCTCACATGACCTTCGTCTCCCCCGAATACTTCCTCCTCATCCCCGCGCTCGCCTTGGTCGGCTGGTTCTGGCGTGCGCTAAAACTGCATTCGCCGCTGCGGGCGATTCTGTTGGTTCTCGCGATCATCGCGCTCACCGAGCCCATCATCCAGCACCAGCAGAACTCGCTCGATCTCTATGTGCTGCTAGACCGCTCGGACTCGACGGAAGACTTGATCGACAAGGGGCTGCCGGAATGGCAACGACTGCTAGAAGCGTCGAAGCCCGGCCGCCACGATACCCTGCATTTCATCAACTACGCCACCGAAGTCGCCGAGCTTGGCGCGGATGGCTCGTCGTTCACCGGTTCCCGGAAATTGACGAAGACCGGGCTCGCCTTGCAATCCATCGCCGCACAGGCCGATGAGAAGCGGCCGTCGCGCGTGCTGTTGTTCACCGACGGCTATGCGACCGAGCCGTTACAAGAAGCGGCGGCGCAGATGCAGGCGCGGGGCATCCCGCTGGACTTCCGGCTGATCCGCGAGGAAACCGAGAACGACGCCCGCATCGCGCGGATTGGCTTTCCCGAGCGGGTTCAAGTCGGCGAGCCATTTCTAATCTCGATCACAGTTAGAGCCGCGACCGACGCGACATTTCCGCTGATCCTGCGGCGCAACGGCCAGACTCTAACCGAGTCAACTGTCACCCTCGTCAACGGCCTGGCCACCGTGGAATTCACCGACCGTATTTCGCGCTCCGGGGGCTTCGAATACCAAGCCGAGATCCGTCCGGAAAAAGATGCCCACCCGGGCAACAACCGCGCCACCCGTTGGATCGAAATCACCGGCGGCCCGCGCATCGTGCTGGCCACCCGCTATCAGGACGATCCGGTGGCTAAGGCCCTCACGGCGCTCGATTTCACGGTGGAAACCGTTAGCGATCCGTCGAAGCTGAAGCCGGGGCTTCTCGCCGGCGCGCGTGCCGTGATCCTGAACAACATTCCCGCCCACGAGGTTCCCAACGACTTCATGAAATCGCTGGATTTCTTCGTCCGCGAGCAAGGCGGCGGGCTGCTGATGGCGGGCGGCGAGCATTCGTTCGGCTCGGGCGGTTATTTCCAATCGCCCATCGACGCGTTGTTGCCGGTGTCGATGGAATTGAAGTCCGAGCATCGCAAGCTCGCCGTCGCGCTGGCGATCGCGATGGATCGCTCCGGGTCGATGAGCGTTGGCATCGGCGGCGGCAAGACCAAGATGGATCTGGCGGATTCCGGCGCGGCCAACGCCATCGACTTGTTAGGGCCGATGGATCAGGTCACCGTTTTCGCGATCGACAGCGAGGCAACCAAAACCATCCCGCTCACCCGGATCGAAAACAAGAAGGCGGAACTAGGTGCCAAGGCCCGCAAGATCCGCTCCTCGGGTGGCGGCATCTTCGTCTATGTGGCCCTCAAAGCCGCCTGGGAGGAGCTCAAGAAATCCCCCGCCGGCACGCGGCATGTCATTCTGTTTTCCGACGCCAATGATTCCGAGGAGGCCGGCGACTACAAGAACCTGATCAAGGAAATGACCGACAATGGCGCGACGATTTCCGTCATCGGCCTAGGCACCGACAAGGACTCGGATTCCGCATTGCTAGAAGATATTGCCAAGCTCGGCAACGGCCGGATGTTCTTCTCCGACCAGCCGATGGACATCCCGAAAATCTTCGCGCAGGAAACGGTGACTATCGCCCGCTCCGCGTTCATCAAGGAGCCCATCGGAGTGCAGGCCACCGGCCGCTGGGCGGAAATTTCACCGAAGCCATTGGATTGGTTCAAGCAGGTCGATGGTTACAATTTGTCCTACGCCCGCGAGGATGCGACGGTCTCGCTGGTGTCCACCGATGAATACCTCGCGCCGCTGGTGGCCCATGCCCGGCGCGGGCTGGGACGCAGCGCGGCGGTGTCGTCCCCGTTAGGCGGCGGGTATTCGGAAACGACGCGCAATTGGCCGGGCTATGGGGATTTCCTGCAAACCCTCGGGCGCTTCCTGATGGGCGAAGACACGCCGCCGGGCATCGCCTTGCGCCACCGCCTAGACGGCACGCGGCTGACGCTCGACCTGTTATACGACCCCGCCGCGTGGTCGCAAAAGTTGTCGGCCATGCCACCGAAAGTGCGGCTTAAGGACGACGCCGGCGGCGCGACGCTAGACCTGCCATGGCGGCGAATCGCTCCGGGGCATTTCTCGCTGACCCGTGATCTGGACGAAGGCAGCGTGGTGCGGGGCGCGGTGCAAGTCGGGGAAAACGCGCTGCCGTTCGGACCGTTGAGCGTGGGGTCGTCGGTGGAATGGGCGTTCGAACCGGAGCGGCTAACTGAACTGCGCGCGGTTTCCAACCAGACCCGTGGGCGCGAGCTGTTGGATATTTCCAAAGCCTGGTTGCGGCCGCCGTTCGTGGCGGAGACCTCGCTGCGCCTGCCGCTCGGGCTCGCGCTGGTGCTTCTCACCCTTGCGGAAGCGTTACTAACAAGAACCGGCTGGAAGCTGCCGCAGCTCGCGCTGCCAAACCGGGTGCCGAGGGAGGCCCGCGTGAAAGTGCCCAAATCCAAATGGGCGGAGAAGGAGATTCCGCTGCCGACGATACAGCCCGAGAAAGAAGTCCAACCGCTGCCTCCAGCGGATGAATCCGCTAGAAGCGCCCGCTTCCAACGAGCGAAGGACAAGAAGTGACCTCAGTGCTCCGTGATCGAGCCGTCCTTGATGACGAGCGTGCGGTCGCCGACTTTGGCCAGGTTTTGATCGTGGGTGACGACGACGAGCGTGACGCCGTGCTCGCTGGCGAGATCGAGCAGGATGCCCATGATTTCCGCGCTGTTGTTGGAATCGAGGTTGCCGGTCGGTTCGTCAGCGAAAAGGACTTTCGGCTCGTTGACGATCGCGCGGGCAATCGCGACGCGTTGCTGCTCGCCGCCGGAAAGCTCGGCGGGAAGGTGGTCCGTGCGGTCGCCGAGGCCCACGCGTTCGAGGGCTTTGATCGCAAGCGCGGTGGTGTCCCTACCCGCGATGGCCCCGGGCACGGCGACGTTCTCCAAGGCGGTGAGTTCCGGCAGAAGATGATAGTTTTGGAAGACGTAGCCGATCCGCTGGTTGCGGAACCGCGCCTGCTCGCGGCGACCGAGCGCGTAGAGGTCCGTGCCATCAATGTGGACGCTGCCCTTTTCTGGATGCTCGAGTCCGGCGAGGGTGTAAAGCAGGGTCGTCTTCCCCGCGCCACTCGGCCCGCAGAGGAATACCTTCTCGCCGCGGTGGATGTTGAGGTCGATCCCGTGCAGCACTTCGATGGATTTTCGCCCGATCCGGTAGCTGCGGTGGAGGTCTGTCGTTTCAATCATCACGTCGCTCATGCCGGAGCTTGGGCGAACCCCTTGCGGCACGCAAGCCCCGGAGTTCTGCGTAAGGGCATGGATCTCTCGTCCATGCGAAACCACGCCTCAAATCGAAAACCAACGGGCTGCGGCCGCTGCTGACTTTTTCCGAACGCATCTCTCGCGCTTCGACGCCCGTCAGCCGACGCCGCCTAACAAAAAAGTGCCGCAGCGCACTGGAGGAAAGCGGAAACACAATAGTTCTGGCATCCGCGCGAGGATTTTTATAAGAACGCTGCCAATGAATCCCCGGACTCCCCCCCGCAGTTTTCTCCTCCGCCTTCCACGCGCCACCGGGCCGGGGGCAACCCTAACTGCACTGGCGGTTTTGCCACTGTTCCTGCTCGCCGGTTGCGGGCAGCTCCCCAGCACCTCCAAGCTGCGCTGCCCGGATGATCCGGTGGCGGCCAAGTCCGGGAGAGATCCGGATTTTTCTCCCTACAATGACATGCCGAAAGGCCGGATCGGCTCGATCCCCTGCCCCGGGCCATTGACGTTTTACGCCACGGGCGATCCGAACCAACTCGGGACGCACGCTTATGGCAACACGCTCGGCGGTCCCGCTGAAGGATCGCGCGGGATCATTTACACGGCGCATGGCGGATTCATCGACATCGCCCACGTCCGCAAGGCCGCCGACTGGACGGCCTATCACCACGTGCGGATCCGCCATGCGTTGGAAAATGGCTGGCAGTGCATCGTGCTGCCCAGCAAGGAAGGGGCCGTCTTCCGCATGGGATTCAACTATCCCGCATCGTGGCAAACGTTAGGCGCGGCGCGGCGCCAGCGGACCATCGACGAGTTGTCGATCCGGCTGGCGCAGCGCTTGGCGATCACCCAGACGGCGTGGCACGAGATCGCGACGTGGTATGGCTATTCCAGCATGCCCTATCCGGAAAAGCCATCGGCGCTCACCTACGACGACATGACCTCGCATTTGCTAGGCGCTAAAATCGCCGGGCTGGCGTTGCACGACGGAACCCATGACTACAACACAGCGGTGACTTACCATCTCAAGCGGGAACTCGACCTCCTGGGTGCGGTGCCACCGGAGCAAACGCTCAAGGCGCTCGGCATGGTGGAGGGCAAATGGTGGCGGAACGGGTTCGTGATTAAGCGGCAGTTAGACATCGGCGAGAAAAACGGAACCATCGAGCCGTGGATCGTGCCGGGGTATCCCGATGGCAAGACGGCGGCGGGCGTGCCATTTTCCATCCCATCGCTCAAAGACGTGGCGGGCCAGGACATGAGCCGGTTCGAGCAGGTGGAATTCGACCCGCATGTGAGGGAGTGGTGGCAAATGCGACGGAGCCTGCCGGGCAATCCCAGCCGCTGCCAGCCGACGCGGGATTTCCCGCTGCTGATGGAATTCATCCGCCAGGTGGAGAGCGGGCACTAACAAGTCGTGCCCGGAGAACGGGCTTGCCCTCGCAACGCGGGCGGCACAGCCTGCGCCGCCTGAAAATGAGCGAAGCTTCCCCAGCCGAGAACCCGCCCCAGATGCCTGCCGCCGGGGTGAGAAAGCGGCACGTTTTCTATTTCAGCGGGTTCGATCCGCGCGGGCCGTCGCACTATCACACGCTCTACGGCGAGCAGGCGAACCTCCATGCGCCGCTCAACGGGCTGGAGCTAACAGTCGGCAAACGCCGCCGCGTCGGCAAACTGGCGAACGCGTGGACGGTCACCGCCGGGGATTGCGAAACGGAGTATGAGTTCCTGCGCTGGGACGACATCATTCGCAATCGGTGGCCGCAGAACGAGGTGGAGCTCTTGAAATCGGCGGTGCCGACTTACTGGGTATTCCTGCGGGCCAATTTGGTGGGAAAGCTGTTGAAGATCGCGTGGCCGTCGGCGCTGACGGTGGCGTATCCGATCATCGCGTTTCTCGGACTACTGTTAGCTGGCGCGGCGCTGGCGGTGGCGGCGGGATTTTTCCTGCCATTTTACGCGGGGCTACCGCTAGCAGCGGGGATTCTCGTCGGGACGATTTTCCTCGGCCGCTGGCTGGATGAGCGCTTCCGGAGCTTCTGGTTGTTGCGGGTTTACGGGGCGATGCAGCCGTGGGCGTATGGGAAAATGCCGGAGCTGGACGAGCGGATCCGGGAGTTCGCGGACCACATCGCGGAGCGGATTCGCGGCAGCGAGGCGGACGAGATTCTGGTGGTCGGCCACAGCGTGGGGACGATTTTGACGGTGCCGCTGGTGGTGGAATTGCTCAAACGGGTGCCGGAGCTGGGCGTGCGCGGCCCGGCATTCGGGCTGGTTTCCTTGGGAAATTGCCTGCCGCTGGTGAGCTTGTTGCCGGGCGCGGGAAAACTCCGCGAGGACCTGAAAACGGTGGCGACGGCCCCCGGCGTGCGCTGGCTGGATTTCTCCGCTAGGCGCGACGGGGCAAGCGTGACGCAGGTGGACCCGCTCAAGGTTTCGAGGATTTCGCGGCCAGCGGGAATCCCGGTGCGGCCGCAGCAATTTCCGGTGCGGATCGTGAAAATGTTCCCGCCAGACGTTTACGCGGTGATCAAGAAGGATATTTTCCGCATCCATTTCCAATATATCATGGCCGGTGAGCTGCTGACGGATTACGACTTTTTCGCGATCACCGCCGGTCCGATGAGTTTGGCGGAACGCTTTCCCGAGTAACCAATTTCATGGCCTACACCCCGCCCTATCCGAAACCGCTGGACCGCTCGTCGAAGCGATCCCTCTGGAATCTCTTCAAACGCGGCCGCCGGTCGTGGCTGGCCACCCTCTATGAAGGCAGCTACTCGGGCAAAATCTCCCGCGTGCGGCTGCCGGGTGTGCAACTTTTCCTGGTAAAATTCCCGGACCTGATCAAGGAGGTGCTGGTCGATAAATTCGAGCACTACCCGAAACACGAACTCTCGGAAACGGCGCTCAAGCCGTTGTTGGGCGAGAGCATTTTCACCACCAACGGCGCAGTCTGGGAACGCCAACGGCGGATGCTCGACCCCGCCTTCGGCCAGGCGAAATTGAAGGAAGTTTTCTCCCTGATGACCGGCGGCGCGGACGCGATGATCGCCCGCCTCGACGCAGTGCCGGACGGCGGCATCGCCGACATCGAGATCGAGATGACCCACGTCACGGCGGACATCATCCTGCGCACGATTCTATCGGAATCGCTGGAGGGCGAGGGCGCGCGGAAGATTTTCAACGCGTTCAACCTGTTCCAAGAAAAGGCGGTGGTGATGATCCAACTCAGCTTTTTCCGGCTGCCGCTGTGGCTCGCGCCGCGGCATTACCTGATTTGGAAGCGCACCGGCAAGGAGATCCGCGAGTTGTTAGCGGTGTCGATCCGCGGGCGTTACGAAGCCTATCAGCGCGGCGAGACCGGCGATTACAAGGACATCCTCCAGTCACTGCTGGAGACGCGCGACACGGTGGACGGCTCGGCCTACACGCTGGTGGAGCTGGTGGACCAGGTGGCGATGTTGTTCCTCGCCGGGCATGAGACATCGGCGAGCGCGTTGTCGTGGTCGTTGTTCTTGCTATCGAAATGCCCGGAAATCCAGGAGCGGCTGCATGAGGAAACCATCGCGCTGCTCGGTGACCGCCAGCCGGAGTTCAAGGACATCCCGCGGCACCGGCAGATCCGCAATGTCTTTCGCGAGACGATGCGGATCTATCCGCCGGTCGGATTCCTCACCTTCCGCAAGGCGACGGGCGGCCAGAAAATGCAAAAGCACAACCTGCCGGACGGCTCGCCGGTCGTCATTTCACCGTGGCTCGTGCACCGCCACCGCGAGCTTTGGGACCGGCCTAACGAATTCGATCCCGATCGTTTCGAAGGCGGCCTCGATCAACCGCAATGCGCTTACATCCCTTTCGGCCAAGGTCCGCGGATCTGCATCGGTGCGGCGTTCGCGATGCAGGAGGCGATGCTGATCCTGGCTTCTCTAACACGGCGCTATCGCTTCGAGTCCGGCCCTGGTCCCGATCCTGAACCCACGTCGCGGCTGACCATCCGCTCACTCGACGGGATTTCCCTGCGCGTCTGGAAACGCCCGAAAGTGAAGCACGAGCAAACGATTCCCGACGAACCCGAGGAAGCGCCGGTGGAAGCAGCGAAGTGTCCGTTTCATTGAGTGTGGTAGCTGCGTCCCCCAGCAACGGGTGAAGGGAGGCATCACAATCCGGAGGCCGGAAATTCACCTTCCCCCGCCGCCTTCAGCCGCTAGATTCCGCCCATGCCGCCGGACGCCATCGAATCCTTCATCACCCGCTGGGAAAACTCCGGTGCCGCCGAGCGCGCGAACTATCAGATGTTCCTCTCAGAACTCTGCGACATCCTCGAAGTCCCGCGCCCCGATCCCACCTCGCCCGATCCCGCGAAAAACCTC
>JANMJJ010000035.1:0-17235 GCA_031371325.1 Akkermansiaceae bacterium
CGCCCCACGCTGGGCTGCTGCCTATAAATTTCTACCAGAGCAGCAGGAAACTACGCTCAATAGCATCATCATCCAAGTCGGTCGCACCGGTGTCCTAACTCCCGTCGCCGAACTCACACCGGTCCTCGTTTCTGGCTCCACCGTTTCCCGCGCCACGCTCCACAATCAGGACGAAATCACCAAGAAAGACATCCGCCTCGGAGCGACAGTGCTCATCGAGAAGGCCGGTGAAATCATCCCGGCCATCGTCAAGGTGATCCGCCATGCCGAGGGTGCGCTTCCCTTCTCGCTGTTTGACAGCGTCGGCGGGAAATGCCCGTCATGCGGCGGGCCGATCTCGCAGGAAGAAGGCTTCGTCGCGTGGCGTTGCACCAATTTCGAGTGCCCGGCGCAAGCCGTCACCAGCATCAAACACTTCGCCGCCCGCAAGGCGCTCGACCTCGACGGACTCGGTGAAATCGTTGCCGAGGCGCTCGTCCGCCACAGCCATTGCAGCACGCCGCTCGACCTTTTCCGCCTCACCGAAGAGACTCTTGCCAACCTCAATTTAGGCACGGATGAATCCCCGCGCCGCTTCGGCGAGAAGAACGCGGCAAAAGTTCTAGCAGCCCTTGAGGACGCGAAAACCAAGCCTCTCCACCGCTGGCTCTTCGCCATGGGCATTCGCCAACTCGGCGAATCGGCGGCCAAGGAACTTTCCCGCCTGCATCGCACCATCGGTGAAATAAACGGGTCCGAACTCCTCTCGGAACTCCTCCGCGACACCCGTGCGACTGCGAAAAAGAAAAGCGAACTGCTCGCGAAATACTCGATCACCGGCGACGTCGGTCCCGCCGTTGCGGAAACGATCACCACTTTTTTCAAATCGGACGCCGGCCAACACGTCATCGCTCGCCTCACCGAGCTCGGCATCGATCCCGTTTCCGACAACTACCTCCCCATCGCCGCCGAAGCCGATCTATCAGCACTGCCGCTCGCCGGGAAGACCTTCGTCATCACCGGCACCCTCGGCATCGACCGCGACGCCATGAAGGAGCTGATCGAAAGCAAGGGCGGCAAGGTCAGCGGCTCGATCTCCGCGAAAACCAGCTTCGTCCTCGTCGGCGAAGGCGGCGGCTCGAAGCGCGACAAGGCGGAGAAGCTGGGTGTCACCATTCTCGACGAGGAGACCATTCTCAAGATGATGGCGGGCGGATGAAATGGCTCGCGCTTGGTTTTCTGTTATCGACCGGTTGTCAGAAATCCGCGCGGCCGCCGCTGGCCATTGAAGCGTATATCTGGCAATCGCCAGACTGTCCGGAAGTCCATGGGGGCTTCACTTGACGCGCATGTCTTGAAGATTCCCATCGTCCTTGCGGTCGCCCGGCGGGACGGCTAGATCTTGGCCACGCCGGGACCGGACCGGCGGGAATCCAATGGCCCCCATGACCGCGCAACACTTTCACCACGAGCAGTTCGCCGACGTGGACGCCTTGGTCGCGTTGAAAAAATCCCAGCGGATCTCGGTCTGCATTCCCACGCTCGACGAGGCGGACACCATCGGCCCGATCGTTTCGATCATCCGCGAGACGCTGGTTATCGCCCACGGTTTCGTCGATGAGATCCTAGTCATCGACTCCGGTTCCGCAGACGCCACCCGTGAAATCGCTGCGGCGGCAGGGGCCACGGTCCACCTTGCAGCGGAGATCCTGCCCGGCGCGGACCGCCACCATGGCAAAGGCGAAAACCTCTGGAAAGCGCTCCACGTCGCCAGCGGCGAGATCATCTGTTATATCGACGGCGACATCTCCAATTTTCACCCCGGCTTCATCACCGGCCTGACCGGCCCGTTGCTAACCGATCCGGGGCTCGCCTACGTCAAGGCCTTCTACGAGCGCCCGCTTGCTTACGGGGACGAGTCGCACTCCACCGGCGGTGGCCGGGTGTCCGAGATCCTCATTCGGCCGCTGATCTCGTTGTTTTACCCCGAACTCGGCGGCATCCTGCAACCGCTCTCCGGCGAGTACGCCGCCCGCCGCGCCACCTTGGAATCGCTCGCGTTCCCCGTCGGCTACGGGGTGGAAATCGCCCACCTCATCGACCTCGCGCGCGACGGGAAACTCGACAGCATCGCCCAGACCGACCTCGTCAAACGCGTCCACCGCAACCGCGACGACGACGAACTCGGCAGCATGGCCTTTGCGATCCTCCGCGTGGTCCTCCGCCGTCTCCAGCGCGATGGAAAAATCGCGCTCGCCACTCCCCTTCCCGATCTCTACCAGTCGTGGACGGTTGATGGTGACGGCATCCACCTGCTGTCGAAAATCATCCCCGAACCCGAGCGCCCGCCCATCAATCCCCTTCCAACAACCGGATGACCACCCCGCTTCAAAGCGAGATCAAGGAAACCGCGACGATCTTCCAGATCTTCATGATCGTCCTCTCGGTGTATGTGCTCGTCGCCCTTTTCGTGGACGTCATGTACGATCTTTCCCCCGAGATGGACGGACTGATCAACCAGCTCGACTTCATCGTCTGCACCATCTTTATGGGGGATTTTTTCTACCGCCTCTACCGCGCCCCGTCCAAGTTAAGATTCCTGCGCTGGGGGTGGATCGACTTCATTTCCAGCATCCCGATGCTCAGTATTTTCCGCGGTGGCAACGTGATCCGCATCGTCCGCATCTTCCGCATTCTCCGCGCCTTCCGTTCGGTCAAGATTCTCCTCCTGTATCTCCTCAAGAACCGCACGCAAAACACCTTGGTCTCCGTCGCCGCCTTGTCCTGCATGGTCATGATGGGCGGTTCGATGGCGATTCTCCGGTTGGAAAGAGATGTCCCGACCGGCAACATCAAAACCGCCTCGGATGCGCTGTGGTGGTCCATCGTCACCATCACCACGGTGGGCTACGGCGACCGTTACCCGGTCACCGACGGCGGACGCATGGTCGCCGCCGTCCTGATCATCGCCGGGGTCGCCCTCTTCGGCACCTTCACCGGTTTCATCGCCAGCATGTTCGTCGAGCCGGACATCAAGCGCGAGGAAAACGAAGTCCACGCCCTCGCCCAACAGATCAAGACCCTCCGCCGGGAACTCCAATCCATGGATGACAAGATCTCCCGCCAACACCGCAAGGTGAACCGCAATCACCGGAAAGAACGTGCCGCGATGAATCCACTCCCGCCGTCGAAAAACCAGGCCGACTGACTCCCGGAGGGCGCGAACTCATGATCCCCCGCTTCCTCGCCTGTCTGCTGTGCGTCCAAGGAGCCGCTGCCGGCGGCGAATTGCCAGCGCACGGACTACTGTTGGACTTGGATGCGGCGAAAGGAACCGGGTTGGAAAACGACAACCACGTCGCGAAATGGGTCAGCGAGGTGCCCGGGTGCCGCTTCGAATTTTTCAAACGCGACGAGGGCCGGAAAGAGCCGGGTTCCGGCCGCCCGACTTTGCGGCAAGCCGTTCCTGAAATCGGCGGATTCCCGGCATTGGTGTTTCTCCAACAGGAACTGGTCTGCCCCGACGAGGACGCCTTCGACGCCCTAGTCACCGGCAAAGGCCACACTTGGGCGGCGGTCGTGGCTGTCCACCCGCAGCGGGTCGGCCTGGTGGACGTGAATTCGTTTTTCGGAAATCTCCGCAATGGCGGCAACTACGAGGGCTTGTGGGGCTGTTTCACGGATGACAATCGTCCGTGGTACGGCGCGAGAAACGGAATCACCCTCGGCAGATTCGACGCCAACAACCCGCAGATGATCGCCCCCGCGATCGAGCCCGGGCGCTTCCATCTGGTCATCGGTCGCATGCAGGCCGGAACCGGCGAGGTCCGCCTCGATTTTTTCATCGATACCGCCAAACCCGCCGCCACCGCCAGCGTCCCGGTTTCCACCACGGCCGATCCCTCAAAATTGGCGATCGGCCAGGAGCGCGATGCCATCCAGCACCCGGGCCACGAATCCTTCGATGGCGAAATCGCGAGATTACTCATCTGGGAACGCCCGCTGGACGACGCCGAACTCGGCAGCGTCGTCACGATCCTGCGGGAGCGCTATCGGCTGGCGGAGCGGTGATTCCGGCGTAATCCGGGGCCGGGAAGACGCAAAAGCACCCCGGCGAAAGAGCCGTCACCATTCCGGCTTGATACTTTCCGGGTAAGAATGAAACCTGCGCCTCCATGTCCGCAGCCGTTCAACACACCCTCGCTGGCCCAGCCACTCTCGAAGGCACTTCGCTCCACACCGGCCAGAAGGTCACGCTCACCCTCAAGCCTGCCCCGGAAGGTCACGGATTCAAGTTCCGGCGCATCGACTTGCCCGACCAGCCGTTCATCAATGCCGACGTGGACAAGGTCCAGACCGTCGAGCGCGCGACGACTTTGGCGGAAGGCTCGGTCAAGGTGCATACCGTGGAGCACGTCATTTCCGCACTGACCGGGATGGGCGTGGACAATTGCCTGATCGAGATGGACGCCAACGAGCCGCCGATCGGCGACGGCTCCTCGCGGCCGTTCGTGGAAATGATCAAAAAGGTCGGCACGCTGCCGCAATCTTCGCCGCGCAAGGTGTGGGAAATCCGCGAGCCGATCCACCTGGAAACCGGCGACGGCACGATCATCACCATCGTCCCGAGCAAGACCTTCAGGGTCTCCGTGACCAACGTCGGCCCGGAAGGTCGCTTCACCCAGTATTTCTCCAGCGAGGTCACCCCGGAGCTTTACGAAAAGGAAATCTGCGCCGCGCGGACCTTCGTTTATTACGAGGACGTCAAGCCGCTGCTCGACAAGGGACTCATCAAAGGCGGCTCGCTGGAAAGCGCCGTGGTCATCCGTGGCAACGAAATCATGTCCAAGGAAGCGATGCGTTTCTCCAACGAATTCGCCCGCCACAAGGCACTCGACCTCATCGGCGATCTGATGCTCTCCGGCATCAAGATCCTCGGCCACGTCATCGCGGTGAAGCCCGGCCACGGCCCGAACACCATGATGGCCGCCAAGTTGAAATCCGAATACTCCCGCATGCGCCTGATGGTCCCCGCCGCCGTCTCCATCCCGGATGGCGAGAGCGTGCTCGACATCAACGAGGTGATGAAAATCCTGCCTCACCGCTACCCGATGCTGATGGTGGACCGGATCGTCGATTGCCTTGGCGACAGCCGCTGCATCGCCATCAAGAATGTCAGCATCAACGAGCCCTACTTCGCCGGTCACTTCCCCGGCCACCCGATCATGCCGGGCGTCCTGCAGCTCGAAGCGATGGCCCAAGTGTCCTCCGTGCTGATGCTCCGCAAGCCGGAAAACAGCGGCAAAATCGGCTATTTCATGAGCGCCGACAGCGTCAAATGGCGGCGTCCGGTGTTCCCGGGCGACACCCTTTTCATCGAGACCGAAATCGTCAAGATGCGCGGCTCCATCGGCCAAACCCGCTGCCGCTGCCTGGTCAACGGCGAGGTGGTTTCCGAAGCGGAACTCAAATTCGCGCTGATGGATCGGTGAGGAAGAAGTTGATGGTTGAGAGTTGATAGTTGATAGCGAAGAGAAGAGTGGATTCAGCCGCCTTCCAATCGCATTGCTTCCGCTCTCCGCTGTCGGTTCTTTCTCATGCCTCTTTCTATCAACCATCAAATCTCAACCATCAACCTCTACCCAAATGTCCGAACGCAAGACCCTCGAAGAACGCCACCAGATGACCGATCTGGAACGGCTCCGCCACTCCTGTGCCCACGTCCTTGCCACCGCCATTTGCCGGTTGTGGCCGGATGTCCAGCTCGCTGGCGGGCCGCCGGTGGAGAATGGCTTCTACTACGACATGGATCTCAAGCATCGCATTTCGCCGGACGATTTCCCGCGGATCGAGGAGGAGATGAAGAAAGTGGTGAAGGACAACGACAGCTTCGAGCGGATCACTGTTTCCAGAGCCGAGGCGTTGGAACTCGCGAAGGCCGGCCGGTTAGGCGCGGTGGCGGAGCGGGAAATCGAGAGCATTTTCAAAGTGGATCTGCTCAACGACATCCCGGAAGGCGAGGAAATCTCGATCTTCAAAAACGGCGATTTCTGGGATCTCTGCGCCGGCCCTCACGTCGGGCGGACCGGAAATTGCAAGGCGTTCAAAGTGATGAGCGTGGCCAGTTCTTACTACAAGGGCGACAAGGACCGCCAATCGCTGCAACGGATTTACGGCACCTGCTTCAAGAACTCCACCGAACTGCTAGAGCACCTGACGCGGCTGGAAGAAGCCAAGAAGCGCGACCACCGCAGGCTGGGCAAGGAACTCGGGCTGTTTCACATCGATGAAGCCGTCGGCCAAGGACTGGTCCTGTGGAAACCCAAGGGCGCGTTGATCCGCCGCTCGCTGCAGGACTTCATCACCCAGGAGCTCGACAAGCAGGGCTACTCGCAGGTGTTCACCCCGCACATCGGCAAGCTCGATCTCTATCGGACGTCCGGCCATTTCCCCTACTATCAGGAAAGCCAATACCCGCCCATCGCCGAGCGCGACACCTTGGAGAAACTCGCCGACGAGGACGCGACTTGCGCGACGCTGCTCAACGGCTTGGAAAAGGGCGAATACGAGGGCTACCTGCTCAAGCCGATGAATTGCCCGCACCACATCAAGATCTACGCGAGCGACCACCACTCATACCGCGATCTACCGGTTAGACTGGCCGAGTTCGGCACCGTCTATCGTTGGGAGCAATCCGGCGAACTCGGCGGCATGACCCGCGTCCGCGGCTTCACCCAGGATGACGCCCACCTATTCTGCACGCCGGACCAAGTCGCGGCGGAAGTCACCGGCTGCCTCGATCTGGTGAAAAAAGTCCTCGGCACGCTCGGCATGGACAACTACCGCGTCCGGCTTTCGCTCCGCGATCCCGCATCCGATAAATACGTCGGCTCGCCGGAAAACTGGGACAAGGCGGAAGCCGCGCTGCGCGAAGCCGTGCAAACGCTCGGCGTCGAATACACCGAAGAGCTCGGCGAGGCCGCGTTCTACGGACCGAAGATCGACTTCGTGGTCAAGGATGTCATCGGCCGCGATTGGCAGTTAGGCACCGTCCAGGTGGACTACAACCTGCCGGTCCGCTTCGATCTGAGCTACGTCGGCGCGGACAACCAGCCGCACGTGCCGGTGATGATCCACCGCGCGCCATTTGGATCGTTGGAGCGCTTCACCGGCTTGCTCATCGAGCATTTCGAAGGAAAGTTCCCCGCCTGGCTCGCCCCCGAGCAAGTCCGCGTGATCCCGATTTCCGAGAAAACCCTCGAAGCCGCCGAAGCCGCCGCCGCGAAACTCGCCGATGTCGGCGTGCGCGTGGCCGTGGACCGGACCAACGAAAAAGTCGGCGCGAAAATCCGCAACGCCCGCCTCGACCGCGTTCCCTACATGCTCGTCCTCGGTGCCAAGGAAGTGGAGGAAGGCACGGTCTCCGTCCGTCATCGCGACAACGAGGACCTGGCCACCATGACGCTCGAAGAGTTCACCGAAAAAATCACCACGGAGATCCGCGAGCGGAGCCTGTGAGGTTGCCGGAAAAGGAAAACGCCCTCACCCCTCGCTGATTCGGTAACGCTCGATCATTGAGCCGGTTCTCGATGGCAGTGATGTCGGCGAGCTTTTTGAGAGGGTTGCTTGGCGAATGGTTTGCCTGCTGAGCTTTGTCGCTTCCATCGTGCCATGGGCCACGGGCCACCCATTCGAACTCAGCCACCGTGATCTTCGCCTTTTGTCCGCTATTTTTACCGGCATGTTCCGCGTTACACAATAGCCACGTTCTTGATGAAGTCGATCCTCAGGAAAATCCAGCGGGCCAAGACCCCCTTGGGCAAAGAGCGCGAGAAAAGTGAATGATGAACAACTATTTCCGGCCCACCACACCAGCGGCTGCAAATCGTGAACTGAACTTGCGCGGAATCTGCAATTGACGAGACTCGGAGCATGACCGACCTAACTGATTTACTGGATCCGAAGCGGACCGTGACGGAGCTCAAAGAGTTGCGGGCATTGACGGGGGATGAGGACGGCGCACAACGGGTGGCATTCACCGCGACCTGGGGGAAGGCGCGGGAGTGGCTGAAGGGCAAAATGGCGGAGCTGCCAGTGGAGTCGCACACGGATGCGGCGGGGAATTCCTGGTTCACGCTGCCGGGGGAATCGGAGCAATGCCTTCTCATGGGCGGGCACATCGACTCGGTGCCGAACGGCGGGTGGCTGGACGGCTGCCTGAACGTGATGGCCGGCGTGGAAGTCCTGCGGCGGATTTGCGCGGAGTTCGGCGGCAAGCCGCCGATCACGGTTAGACTGGTGGATTGGGCAGACGAGGAGGGCGCACGCTTCGGAAAGAGCTTGTTCGGCTCGTCGGCGTTTTCCGGGAATCTGGATTTGGATGAAGCGCGGGGCTTGAAGGACCGGGCCGGGATCGCGCTGCCGGACGCCATCGCACAATATGGGATCGGATTTGAATCCGTGAAGGAAGCGGGCGTGGAGGCTACCCACGCGGCGGCCTATCTGGAGCTTCACATCGAGCAGGGGCCGGTGCTGCTGGACATGGAGCTACCGTTAGGCGTGGTGCTCGGCACTTGCGGGGTGGAGCGGCACGCGATCATTTTCCATGGCCAAGCGGCGCACTCGGGCAGCACGCCGATGAACCGCCGGAAAGACGCGTTTCTAGCAGCCGCGAAGATGGCTCCCGAGATTTGTGAAATCGCCGGCCGGCATGGCGGCGTGTGTACCATCGGCTCCTGTGTCACCTCGCCGGGGATCGTGACGAGCGTGGTCGAGGAATGCCGGATCACGCTCGACCAGCGGCATCTCGACGCGGACTCACTGGCGCGAATGCTGGCGGAGGCGAAGGCGGCGAGCGAGCGTTTCGCGGCGGAGGGAAATGTGACGGTCGCGTGGGAGCGGATCTGGCGGATCGAGCCGGTGGCGTTCGACAGAACGCTGATAGAATTTTGCGACGCGGCGATTTTGGAAACCTGCGGGGTCTCGCACCGGATGCCATCGGGGCCCTTGCACGACGCGGCGGAAGTTTCACGGGCGGGAATTCCGACGGTGATGATGTTCGTGCAGAGCTTGCACGGCATCAGCCATAACAAAATCGAGGACACGCGGGAGGAGCATCTTGAACTCTCCGTGAAAGCCTTCGACCGACTGGCGCGCAAAACGATGGAGTGGATCGGAAGGGATGCCGTATCACCAAGTCCTAACGCAGCTTGAGCAATCGCTCGCCCGCAGCCTGCAGCGTGGCGGCGCTTTTCGCGAAATGGAAGCGAATCAAGTGATTCACCGGCTCCCGGAAAAAGCTCGAACCCGCCACCCCTGCGACGCCGATGTCGCGGATCAGCCACTCGGACGCCTCCGTGTCCGTCGCGAAGCCGAGCGAGGAAATGTCGAGCATCACATAGTAAGCCCCCTGCGGTTCGGTGAAGGGCAGGCCGGTCTTGCGCAACAGCCCGAGAAACAAGTCGCGCTTCTCCGTGTAGAGATCGCGCAGTCCGGCATAATAGCCATCAGGCAGCTCGAGTCCGGCGATCGCCGCTTCCTGCAAGGGAGCGGCCGCGCCGACCGTTAGAAAGTCATGCACCTTCCGCGCCTGCGCGATGACCTGCGGCGCGGCCTGCACGTAGCCCAGCCGCCAACCGGTGATCGAGTAGGTTTTCGAAAGCGAATTGCAAGTGATCGTCCGCTCGAAAGCACCCGGCAGTGCGGCGAAATAAACATGCTCGTGCGGCGCGAACACAATGTGCTCGTAAGGCTCGTCCGTGATCACGAACGCGTCATGCGCCTCTGCCAGCCGCAGGATTTCCAACAGCTCCTCGCGCGTGAAAACCTTGCCGGTCGGATTCGAAGGATTGCACACCACGATCGCCTTGGGCTTTTGGGCGAACGCCCGCGCGAGTTCGTCTGGATCAAAGCCGAAGCCCGGCGGCCGCAGCGGCACATAGATCGGCTCCGCGCCGGAGAGGATCGCATCCGCCGCGTAGTTTTCATAGAATGGCGAGAAAATGATCACCTTGTCGCCCGGATTGCAGGCCGTCATCATCGCCACCATCATCGCCTCGGTGCTGCCGCAGGTCACGACCAAGTTTTCATCCGGATGAATCGGCAACCCGGTGAAGCGCTGGATTTTCTTGGCCAGCGCCTCGCGGAAACGGGGGGCGCCCCACGTCACTGCGTATTGATGGTGCGGCCCGCGGGTGGCCCGCTCCAGCGCGGCTAACAATTCTTCCGGCGGATCGAAGTCCGGGAACCCTTGCGCCAGATTGATCGCGCCGTATTGGTTCGCCAGCCGGGTGGTGCTGCGGATGACGGATTCGGTGAAAACGGATAGACGGCTCGCGGTGGCTGGCATGGTGGGTCAGGAAGCTGGTGAACAGCCTGACCCGACATTTCCGAAATGTCCATGCCCGGCCGCCCGGCCGCCAGTGTGTCATCCTTCCGGGATTTCACTTCTCTTTCTAGGCTCATGGGCATCGACGCTCGCAGAGCGCCGCTACAAGGCGGTTCATTGGCAATTTCCAGCCTAACCGGAGCCATCAGACGGCACCACACTTGCATGAGAAGACCCCGATGGAATCCATCGGGGTCTTGCAAAATTCCAGAGGGGCACGCGAGACCCTGAGTGCTTACTGCTGCGGCTGGATGCGGGTGATCTTGGAGCCTTGCAAGCCGAGGCCGCCCATCAGGCCGCGCTGGTTGAAGAAGAAGGCGTAGGTGCCCTTGTTGATGGTGGCGGTGGAGAGCGAGGTGGCCATCCCCTTGTCAACCACGACCAGGCTCGGGCTGCTGCCGATTTCCCAGCCGCCGCTGTGGTTGATGTTGCGGAAGGCACCGTCGTCCATCAGGAACAGGGCGTAGCCGAATTCCTGGACCCCGGCTTGCAGGCCGTACGAGGCGGCGGTGGTCTGATAGTAACCGCCGATCTCACCGGTGTCGCGGATCATGGCACCATTGCCGGCTTGGGCGGCGACGACGAATCCACCTTTCACGACGGATGGAAACACGAGGATGCCCTTGGCCTTTTTACCGAGCGCCCGCGCACCGGGGTTCTGGGCATAGAGCGAGGCGAGCGCGGCCCGGGAATCCCGGGAAATCTTCGAGGCACTGGAGGTGGCACCGTTAGCCTCGGTGACGGGATCGTTCGTCGCGCAACTTGGCACGAGCGCGAGGGTAGCGGCGGAGACGATGGCGAGCAATAATGGTTTGGTATTCATGGTTTGGTTGGATGCGATTTGGGGGAGATGGATTCACCACCGTTTTCCTTGAGGTGGAGGTGAAGGATGCGGCGGATTTCGGTTAGAGTCTCGGGCAGTTCGCACGAGCCGTGCGGGCCGGGGACGATCAGTTCGGACTTCGCCTTGTTGAGATGGGAACTCCAATATTTGACCACGCCATCCGAGCTGTTAGGAGAATTACCCTTGCCCTGATCGCCGGCGATGGTGTGGTAAGGTGC
Organism: Akkermansiaceae bacterium; assembly: GCA_031371325.1. GTDB lineage: Bacteria > Verrucomicrobiota > Verrucomicrobiia > Verrucomicrobiales > Akkermansiaceae > Luteolibacter. The sequence goes on from JANMJJ010000035.1 coordinate 11,429, forward strand.
GGTGATGGGAGCGGTGTCGAGCACCTTGAGCATGGGATTGGCAGGCGAAAGACCGGTCACACTGTTAGGCATGCGCTTGGCGTCGCCGGTGATCACTCCGATCGAACTGCCAAGCGAGCTGGTGACGGTCGCGGTGAGATCGACCGGTAGCGAGATCAGGCGGATCGCGAGATCCCCGAGACCGCCGACCGCCATCTCGCTGCCCCGGTGGGGAGTGCAAATGAAGACGAGTCGGCCCACATCCGGGTTGGCGTTGAAGGTCGTGCAATCATCGACCAAGCTGCCCTTTTTGACATTCGAGAAGAACTTGTCCGCCTTGTCCTTGCCGACCACCTCCCAGGATTGGCGGGTCACGGTGGTGGCCTGCATGTGCGAAAGGATCCCGCCCATGCTGTGCCCCACTAACACGTAGCGCCTGGCATCGGGATGGAGCTGATGGAATTTCGCCAGCTCCTGGCGGAGCCGATAGGCCGAGTAGGCGGGCGGGTTGCCGGTGGGATAGCCGAACGCCAAATACTGATAGCGCCCCCGCAGCGTCGGATCGGCTTCGATTTCATTGATGACATTGCGCCACATCTGCGGGGTGGAAATGAGGCCGTGTACGAAGATCAGCGGGATGCGCTTGGAGTCGTAGGGCTCGACTATGTAAAGCCCGGTGGTCTTCATGTAGGCGTTCACCTTAATCGCGCCCATCAGGCCGTTCCAGAGTTCCGAGCGCTGCGGATAGTAGGCCAGCGGCGCGGAAAAGTCGGCGTCCAACGTCCGCTCGGCACCGCCCACGCGGGCCTTGGGTTTTTCCGCCGGATCGACCAGCGAGAGGCTGACGTCGTGGCCTTTGAAATCGAGAACCGCAGTGACCGGCGCGGTGACGCCGACGAGTGGCGAGAATTGCTCCCGAGGCTCGGTCTTGTGGATGCCGACGAGCGCGCCACCGACTCCGTCCACGTGATTCTTGTGGTGGATGGTCCCCTGCTTCACCTCGGCGGCAGGCTTGAAATCGGTGAAATAAGCCGGATCCCACACGCCGTCGCGGGTGCCTGCGGCAAAGCGCAGATTGTAGGTGGTGCCGCCAGAGGTGAACGTCTGCGGACGGTTCCACAGCTTCCCATCGCCGGCGGTGCGCAGCAACACAGTGAGATCGGCGGCGGCTTTGTTATAAACCAATGTGCCAGGACCCGCGGCAACCGGCGAACCCAACAGCGCCTGGGCTTCTGCGGCGGATTCCAGATAGAGCGCAGCCCGCTGCTCTGCGGACAGGGTGATCGTGCCCGCCTCCTTGAGATGGAGCACCGCAGATTGCTGCGGCCCTTCCGCCGGCGGCAGGCCGGTGTTGACACATCCCGTTAGGGCGAGCGCGGCCCACAGCGGGAGAATAATGGATGGGTGTTTCATGATCGGCGGAATTCGAGGCCAGCAGCGGACAATTGTCGAGGTAGAACGGACTGGACCACCTACGTTTCACGGCTGCCCATCTTTGGGAAATCGACTTCAGCCCAAAACTGCATGCCGAGCTTGAACCAAATGTAATCGCCTTTGAGTGTATTCTCCTTACTGGCCAGCGCCAGACGCAGCCAGGCCCACGGCAGGTTTGAAAAATAGATCGCCCGGGTGGCCCATCCGACGATCAGGCTCCGACAAAGGAATCCAAGTCCCGCCAACAGTCCGGCGAGACATTTGCGCGGCCAACTTGGCCGGGGCTTGGCCAACTCGTCAGATTGAAATCTCCGATCAAACATCGATGGGGTTGGGTGATGCGTGTTCCGGCAAATTCCTGCCGCTGGCGTCATTCTCCAACAGGGCCTTGCCGAGCCGTTCCAGTTCGGTCGTGAAACAATACATCGAAAACAACACCGCGAGGAGCAGCGTTTCGCGCCAGAGCCCGAACTGCAAATCGGCACGAAGAGCCACATTTTCCCGATGACATAGTGAATCAGACGGGCGAGTTCATCACTATCTTTCGACTTTCATTTCCTGAAAACCGAAGCCTGAAAACTTCTCCACTTCCTCCTTCCCGTCCCCCGCATCGTTGTTAGCCTCTGGATACCTCATGCCTTGGACCGAACCCGCCACCGCCGACAGCTCCCACGCCGATCTTAATAGAAGTATGACCCTTTTGATTCACAACGGAACCATCGTCACTGCCGACGCGCAGTTCATAGGAGACGTCCTTTGCCGGGATGGCTTGATCACCGAAATCGGTCGCGATCTGACCGCTCCGGCGGATTCAGAGATCATCGATGCCACCGGCAAGTATATTTTCCCAGGTTTCATCGATCCGCATGTGCATATTTATCTGCCGTTCATGGGCACCTTCTCGAAGGACGACTATGCCAGCGGCAGCAAGGCCGCGCTGATGGGCGGAACCACCACCCTGATAGAAATGTGCTGCCCCTCGCGTGCGGACGACCCGCGCGAGGCGATCCGGCTGTGGAAGAGCAAGGCGGCGGGCATTTCCTCGTGCGACTACACGTTTCACATGGGGGTGACTCGTTTCGACGCGGGCACGGCAGATGCCTTGCGGGCCATCGTGGCGGAGGAAGGCATCACCTCGTTCAAGGTGTTCCTCGCCTACAAGGGAGCCTTCGGCATCGAGGATACCGAGCTCTATCAGACGCTATCGCTGGCGAAGGAACTCGGGGTGGTGGTCACCGCGCATTGCGAAAACGCGGACCTCGTCGCGGAAATCCAGAACAAGCTCGTCGCCGAGGGCAAGACCAGTCCCGAGTGGCACGAGCCGTCGCGCCCGATCTCGGTGGAAGCGGAAGGCTGCCACCACTTGATGACCTTCGCCGAACTCACCGGTGCCGAGGTTTATGTCGTCCACACCAGTTGCATTCCCGCAGTGGAAGCGATCACCGCCGCCCGCATGCGCGGGGTGAAGGCGTGGATTGAAACCGTCGCGCCCTATCTAACGCTAGACAGCAGTTACGCAGAGTTGCCCGATTTCGAGGGCGCGAAATATGTCATGAGCCCGCCGATCCGCTCCAAGGAGCACGGCGATTTCCTGTGGGAATGCCTCGCCAACGGCATCGTCAACACCGTGGGCACCGACCACGCGCCGTTCGACTTCGCCACGCAGAAACACATGGGCCATCCAGATGCCAACCAATGCGTCGATGCCAGCCTGCAACCCACCGGCAAGGCCGGAAACTTCACGCTCATCCCCAACGGCATCCCCAGCGTCGAGGAACGCGTCAAACTGCTCTACACCGAAGGCGTCTGCCGCAGCCGGATCGATCTGCAAACGCTCGTCCGCTGCGCGAGTACCCAAGCCGCGAAGATTTTCGGGCTCTATCCGCGCAAAGGCACCCTCGCGATCGGCAGTGACGCCGACCTCGTGATCTGGGATCCCGCGTGGTCCGGTAAAATCTCTGCGGCCACCCACTCGATGGCCACCGACTACTCGGCCTTCGAAGGCCGCGACGTCCAAGGCCGGGCAGAACTCGTCACCGTGCGTGGCAAGGTGATGGTCCGCGACGGCGCATGGTGCGGAGAAACCGGCTGGGGAAATTTCCTGCACCGCGAGCCGAAGATCTAACACACCACCCGCATGCCCCTGCTTCCTCCATTCGACTACATTCCGAGACCCTACGACGGCCCATCACCCGAGGAAATTCTCGCGCTGCGCAAGGAGTTCGTGAACCCGGCGATCTTCCACTACTACAAGAAGCCGATCGCGATCGTGGAGGGCAAGGCCCAGTATCTTTTCGATGAAACCGGCAGACGTTATCTCGACGGCTTCGGCGGCATTGTCACCGTGAGTGTCGGTCATTGTCACCCGGAAGTCCTCGCCGCCGCGACCCTCCAGAACGAGACGATCAACCACACCACCACGATCTATCTGAATCCTGGCATCGCCCTCTATGCCAAGGAACTCGCTGCGAAAATGCCGGGTGAGCTTAAAGTTTGTTATTTCGTGAACTCTGGCTCTGAGGCCAATGACCTCGCCGTGTTGATGGCCCGCGCTTATACCCAGAACTATGATGTCATCGCCCTGCGCAATGCCTATCACGGCGGCAGCCCGAGCGCGATGGCTCTAACGTCTCATCACACTTGGAAGTATAATGTCCCTCATTCGCATGGCGTGCATCATGCGATGATGCCGGATAGCTATCGCGGCCCGTTCGGGATGGATGACCCCGATGCTGGGAAGAAGTATGCAGCCGATGTCGGTGAAACTGTCCGCTATGCCACCTCGGGAAAAATTGCCGCGTTCATCGCCGAGTCGATCCAAGGCGTCGGCGGCACGGTAGTTTTCCCTGAGGGTTATTTGAAGGAAGCTTACGCCCAAGCACGCTCATTTGGCGGACTCTGCATCGCCGATGAAGTGCAAGCCGGCTTCGGAAGGACCGGCACTCACTTCTGGGGATTTGAAACTCAGGACGCTCTGCCAGACATCGTGACCATGGCCAAAGGCATTGGCAATGGTTGTCCGTTAGCTGCGGTCGTCACCACGCCGGAGATTGCGCAAGTGCTTGCCAGCCGCATCCATTTCAACACCTTCGGCGGCAATCCGGTATCGATGGCACAAGGCCGCGCGGTTTTGCGAGTGATCGAAAAGGAAGGTCTTCAACAGAACTCGCTCGAAATCGGTGCTTATCTAACCGCCGGTTTCAAAAGGCTTGCGGATAAGCACTCTATTATCGGCGAAGTGCGTGGCAAGGGTCTGATGTTAGGTGTGGAACTCGTGAAAGACCGCACCAGCAAGACTCCCGCGAAAGATGAATGCGCCGCCGTCTTCGAGCGCTGCAAAGACCTCGGTCTGCTCATCGGCAAAGGTGGACTCTTCGGCAACACCCTGCGCATCAAGCCGCCGATGTGCATTCACCGGGCCGATGCCGACTTCATGCTCGGAGTCATCGACGAAGCGTTGGCTGGTGTTTGAGGAGTGCTGATGGTCAACGTGGGTAACTCAAGCATTTGCTTCATCTCTAGCGAAAGTCACGCCGGCTTGCTCTTATCATGCAGTGCCAGAATCCGGATGATGCTTTCCTCTGATTTCCTGAAATCCGGATCTTCCGCGTAGTTCTTGTAAAGCGACATATCCTTGCGGCGCTGCTTTCTCACGATTTCGCCGATGATCGATTCCTGAGCCAATTTCCGGTTCTGCTCATCGGCATTTCCCTCCACTTGTTCTTTGTAAACGACGCTTTCGCGAACGCTATCCCCGAGAGCCTCTGGGAAAAAGCCAGACAGTGTCTGGCTTTTCTGTGGGTAAGCCAAAGCGAAAGCCTTGGCCGATTTGAGGTTTGAGAGGTTGAGCCCAGCAATGTTCAACCGCTCCGCCAGAGCCGGCATGAGTTTATCACCATATTCCGCCCGCTCCTCCCCATTCTGCTCAAACTCCACGATGTAAGCGCCCACCAACCAGTTCCTCAGCGTCAGCCCCACATTCGCCGTCCGGATAACCTGCCCTTTGAGAGAGGTATCAAGTTCTCGGAGACTGGTGATGAGCTGGTCGAAGTTCATGGAAGGATCAGGGCAAAAATGACCGACACTGTCTGTCGAATTGAAAATCGCAGACGTCTGCGAAATCGGTGGAAGGGTCAAGGGCGGCTTCTTTGGTGTTGGTGCCCATGGAGTCAATTGTTGCGCAGTCGGTCCAGCAGCCGTTTCGCACCGCGGCACTTCGCCTCGACGATTGACGGATCGATCACTTTCAAAATCTCGAAGGACCGCTTTCCTTTGGCGTAGGCTTTCTTGCCACATCCGGCGGTCGCCAGTGCCAGCTTTTCAAAAACCATCTCCTTCGAGATCGCTTCCAGATCCGGCCACTGCGGCACGGCATTGTCCCGCCAGCAATCGTG
>JANMJJ010000049.1:0-18558 GCA_031371325.1 Akkermansiaceae bacterium
CGGTAAACTCGTCTCCCGCGAGATCGCCCGCATTCTCACCCCCGGCTCCATCGACGACGAATCGCTGCTCGACAACCAGCGCCCGAACTACCTCGCCGCCGTCTGCCGCCACGGGAAATCCGCCGGCCTCGCCTGCATCGATCACACCACCGGTGAGTTCACCATCGCCGAGTTCGCCGATCTCGGCCTGCTGGAAGACGAACTCGCCCGCATTTCCCCGTCCGAGTTACTCATCCCCGATCACCAGTCCGCCGAATTCGGAAAACTCACCAACTGCCTCGTTTACGACGGCTACACCTTCCTCCCCGAGCACGCCACCCAACTCCTCAAGGACCATTTCAACGTCCACTCGCTCGACGGCTTCGGCTGCGCGAACCACCACGCCGCCAGCGGTGCCGCCGGTGCCGTTCTCCACTACCTCATCCACCAGCTCCGGAGAAATTGCACCCACCTCCACCCGCCGCACGTCCGGGAAAGCGCCGACCACGTCCTCATCGACGCCGCCTCCCAGCGGAACCTCGACCTCGTCGATTCCCGCTCCGGCAAAGCCCACACCCTGCTAAGCGTGCTCGACCGCACCGCCACCCCGATGGGCGCACGCCTGCTGCGCGACTGGCTCCTTCACCCATTGCGCGAACTAACCGCACTCACCGCCCGCCAGGATCTCATCGCCTCCTTTCTCGCGGAGCCCTATCTGCTCTCGAAATGCCGCGAAGCACTCAAAGGCATCCGCGACATCGAGCGCACCACCTCCCGCCTCTCCCAAGGCTCAGGAAATGCCCGCGATCTCCAATCGCTCTCGATCTCGCTCTCCCACATCCCCGCCCTCAAGCAAGATCTCTCCTCCCTATCCCCAATCAACAATCTCCAATCCCAAATCCTCCCCCGCCTCCACGAGTTCCACGAACTCACGGAAATGCTCACCGCCGCCCTAACCGACGAGCCGCCCTCCCACCTCCGCGACGGCGGCGTCATCCGCGACGGCTGGTCGCCCGCGCTCGACGAACTCCGCGACGCCTCCCGCGGCGGCAAGGACTGGATCGCCCGCCTCCAGGAAGACGAACGCAAGCGCACCGGCATCGACTCCCTGAAAATCAAATTCAACAACGTCTTCGGTTACTTCATCGAGATCACCACCAGCCACCTCTCCAAGGTTCCAGACGATTACACCCGCAAGCAAACCATGTCCAACGCCGAGCGCTACATCACCCCCGCGCTCAAGGAAATGGAAAACAAAGTCCTCGGCGCGGAGGAACGCTCCAAGCAGCTCGAAAACGAGCTCTTCCTCGAACTCCGCAGCCGCGTCGTCACCCATCTCCCCCCCCTTCAGGAAACCGCCGCCGCCGTCGCGGAAATCGACGTCCTTTGCGCCCTCGCGGAAGTCGCCCAATACCACCGCCACTGCCGCCCGCTTCTCAACCAAGGCAACGGCTTCTTCGTCACCAACGGCCGCCACCCGGTCCTCGAGCAAACCCTCACCGACGTCAAATTCGTCCCCAACGACACCGAACTCGACCCCGACACCGCCCGCCTCCAAATTCTAACCGGCCCCAACATGGCCGGAAAATCCACCTACATCCGCCAGATTGCGCTCATCGCCGTGATGGCCCAGATCGGCGCCTACGTCCCCGCCGAGTCCGCCACCCTCGGCCTCGTCGATCGCATCTTCTGCCGCGTCGGCGCGTCCGACGACCTCTCCCGCGGCCAATCCACTTTCATGGTCGAAATGAGCGAAACCGCACTCATCCTCAACCACGCCACCGACCGCTCACTCGTGATCCTTGACGAGATCGGCCGCGGCACCGCCACCTTCGACGGCCTCTCGATCGCCTGGGCCGTCGCCGAGCATTTGCACGACACCATCGGCTGCCGCACCCTCTTCGCCACCCACTACCACGAGCTCACCGACCTTGCCAACACCAAGGCCGCCGTCGCCAACTACAACGTCGCCGTTAGAGAGTGGAACGAGGAAATCATCTTCCTCCACAAAATCCTCCCCGGTGCCGCAGACAAATCCTACGGCATCCAAGTCGCCCGCCTCGCGGGTTTGCCGAAACCCGTCGTCGAACGCGCCAAATCTATCCTCTCCCACCTCGAACTCCACTCCGTGAAACCCGAGGCCAAGACCCAGGGTCCCAAAGCCAAGAACATGGTTCAAGACGACATGCCCAGGCCTGCGGCCCCGCAAATGGATCTCTTCGCGGATTTCTAACACGGACCGCGAGATTTGTCTCGCCCGCGAAGCGAGATGCTAATGCCCGGCTCCTGCCCAGCCCACTTTTTCCCAGCTGGAACGCGGGATTCATCCCGCTCGAACTCTTCTCCACGTTCCTCAAAGCCGCAAGCAAAAGCCCCCCAAAAGCCCCGCTATTGACGCGCCGCGGAAATAGCATAGGATTCCGCAGTGCTGAAAAGTTTCGCCGACAAAGAAACGAGAAGATCTGGAATCTCCAGCACTCCAAACGGTTACCCATCGACATCCAGCAGCGGGCCTTGAACAAGCTCGCGATGATCAGCCAAGCCGCCGTTCTGGATGATCTAAAGATTCCTCCTGCCAACCGATTGGAAGCCCTCAAAGGCGACCGCAGCGGACAATTCAGCATCCGGATCAACCAACAATGGCGCATCTGCTTCCGCTGGAAAGATGGCAATGCCCACGACGTCGAAATCACCGGTTACCACTAACTTTTCCTACCGCCATGTCCAAATCTCCTGCACCACTGCGCTTCCCTCATCCCGGCGAGATCCTCCTAACGGAGTTTCTCGAACCCATGGGCGTCACCCAATATCGCCTCGCCGTAGATTTGAAAATCCCGCACAGCCGGGTGACCACCATCATCCGTGGCCGCCGCGCCATCTCTCCGGACACCGCCCTGCGCCTGAGCCGCTACTTCGGCACCAGCGCCGAATTCTGGATCGGTCTCCAACAGGAATACGACCTCCGCAAGGCCCGCGCGGAGTCCGGCAAGGATATCGAGTCACAAGTCAAACCCCTCACCGTGTGATCGAAGCATCTGCAATCCCGTCGTTCAGGAGCAGAACGACCTACCGAAACCCACTGGGGCCTGCGCAGCCTCTATGATTGGACCATCCAGGAAGTCGCCGATGCCTTCGCGCGCTTGACCACCATTGCACAACCTGACCTTTGAAACCGAAGCCCGCTTGAGATCCTCTCTCAAGGCCCTGCGAAGCAAACGGGTGATGCACCGAAAATGGTAGCGGCCCGACTGATCATCCCCTTGGAAAACCCATTAACCTTGGAGCATCTCAATCGGGCCGCCTATGGTGTCGCGACATATCGGAAAAAGCACCCAGCGTGCCAAGCGGGTCGCGATCATTGGAAATTTTCCTCCCGCCGATGGTCACGGTGCGGCGACTCCCCACATCTTGGGGAGCATGTCGTTCTATTTCCCTCCGCCGTTAGGTGGCCGGAAGCCGGGAAAATCCGTCGGCCCGAACCAGTCGATGCCGCACTGGATCGCGCTCGGCGGGTCGAGGTTCTCGCCCTTGTCGAAATCAAGGGAATCGCCGGAGTGGCGCGGGTTTTGATCGCTCGAAGCATGACGGCGGGAACCATCGGGGGAATCTCCCGCGATGCGAGCCTGAAATCCCACGAGCCGCCACACCACCCGGACGAGTTCAATGTCCTCAGCGTTGACCCTCCCGATCCGCTCGCGGGATTCGCCAGACGACTTTCCGTCTTCGGCTACTTGGTCCGCAGATACTTCTGCACCGCCGACTTGGTGCCGTCCTTGAAGGTGACCTGCACATTCGCAAATTGGGAATTCCCAGGGACAGTTAGATAGAGTTCGTCGCCGACTTCATACATTTTATCGGTGGCCGTGAATTTGAAAATCTTGTCCAGCGTGTCACCGTCGAGGGAATAGCGTACCTCGCTGATCACCGGGCGATACGACATGAGCGTGGTGAAATAGAGCAGCACCTTGCCGTCATAATCGCGGAACGTCAGCCAGGCACCGGAAGCGGCGTTGAGCATCATTTTCCCTTGGGCCAACTCCTGGTCGGCGGTGGAAAACTTGAGAGTGTAGGGACCGTTGATCTGGTCGTTCTTGTCCGTGTAGCGCACTTCGAGCGTATGTCCGCCCGGTGGGAGATTCAGCAGCGGGACATGGGTGTTGACCATCGGCAGACCGGTCTGCGGATTGATGTTAGGGAGATGCCCGGTGGAGAGGAATTCGCCCTGTCCGTCGAGTTTATAGAACAATTCCTTCACTTTGAAATCGCTCAAGCCGAAATTGACGCTCCAGCCCGCGTTGCTCTGCATCGCGGTCACGGTCACCGGGTTTTCCAGCATCGTCTGACCGGCCAGTTTCGCCCAACGCACGTCGGAATCCTCGATCCACTTTTGCGCCTCCTTCTTGTCGAGGAAGGACTTGAGGAACTTCCCCTCCGCGACCGCCGCGCGGAATTTCTCCAGCCATTGCTTTTCCGCGCGTTTGTCGGCGAGCGTTTGTTCGCCTTTTTTCGCCTCGGAAAATTCCTGACTCAGCAAATAGGGAAGCGGCCCGTAGCCGGGATGCGCCGTGGCCAGCGCCTGAAGTTTCGCGAGACGCGGTGCCGGTTCTTCCAACAACGCGAGCGCGGTCTCGTAGGAGACGGTGCGCGGCTCTAACTTGTCGCCGAAATACCGCAGCGTCTGGACGGCATCAGCGCGGCCCTCCTGCGCCTTGAGCATCGTCGCGTAGCTCTGCCACGGGTCGAGCACGTCGAGATTCGAGGCGAGATACGCGGCGTATTCCTTGCGGGCGGCGGCGAAGTTCCCGTTCAGTTCCTGGATGCGCGCGTTGTGATAATGCTCCTCGGGCGTCTTCGCGCCGGCGATGAGTCCGCCGGTGGTGGCCAGCGAGTCGAAGCGCTTCGCGATCTCGTCCACCGAAGCCACGATTTTGGATGTGTCCTGGCGCAGCGCGGTGGTGTCGTCGTGAATGATTGCGGTCGTTAGACGGGTGGCGGCGGTGTCCGCCTTCACCGCATCGAGCTTTTTCTCCACCCGGAAAAGCGCTTCCTGCACCTTGTCCATGCCCGGCACGACCGTCGCCAAAACCCCCTTCTTGTCGTCGCCTGTTATTTTTTCCGCGATCACGAATCCAGCCATGACGATCGTGGAGACGATGGAAAACGCGAACAGCACCGACCAGACATTGCGCTCTCCGAGTTCCTTGATTTCCTGGGGCTGCATCTCGCCGTCCGCGATGGCCGCGAGATAACGGCGACGGTAGCGCAGAAACCACAGCGACCCGGAAACCAGCGCGATGGCGAGCGAGACGATCAGCAGATAGAACGAGAACTTGCCAATGGTGGAAGCAAGGTCGGCAATGGCCCCGCAGGTCATGGTGATCGGGGTGCTGACGACCGCGCCGCGCCCGACGAACGAGCGCAGGTTCTTCATGGCACTACCGCCGACCGAGGCGATCCGGGAGGCTTGGGAAATAGACATAGCCATGAATTAAGGGAAATCCGTGCCGCAACTCAAGCTTGGAAGCGCCCTCCCCACATGGCGGCGCAGACACCAACTCGTTTGCGACTGGATTCAAGGAGCGTCTCAAGAAAGTTCGCCTCCGGGCAGGTAAGTCCTAACCTGAATCCGCCGCAATTTCGTTGACCCAGTGGGAGGTGGCCCCCCCTAGCCTTGGTAAAACGGTGATTGCACAATTCCACAAACAATTTGCACCAGCCGCCGCAGTCATCGTGGCAGTCTTGTTGTCAGCAGGATGCGGGAAACGTCAGGATTTAGCCGACTGGTGGCAGGGGGAACAGCAGCGAATCGAATTGAGCCATCAATTGGAATTGAAAAAATACCGCTTCGAGCAGGCTGGTTCCCACGATTTCGAACAGTTGCAACGCCTGCGCCATTCCACCAGCAAGGCCGTCGTGTCGCTCAAATCATTGCGCCAGCAACGCCTGGCCTTGGGTGACCAGATCGGATCGCTGGAGAGACAATGGGCCGGGTTCCGGGAATCGACGATCCGGGAACAACGCCAGCACGCGATGAGCAAGACCTTCGCGGATTACAAAGATGAATACCGCGCCTACGCCCGGGGCAAGGCCAAGGGGGAAACCATCGAGACACTCGAGACTCTAACCGGAGTCATTTATCACAACGCGATCATTCGCGAAGTGACCGCGATCGGCATCCAGATCCGCCATGACGAGATTGAGGAGATGAACGCCCGGAAGGATGAGAACAAAGGGGTTCTGGGAGGCTCTGGATCGAAATTGCAAACCGGATCAATCGCGCTCCGAGAACTATCCGCGCAATTGGAAACCCAGCACCAGAGGCAAGCGGCACTGGAGAAATCCCGGATCCAAGCGCCGGATCTGGATCCGAAAATGCAGGATCGGTTCCAGTGGAGCGATGAAGGGCGCCGGAGCCGATTGAAAGAGGAACTGGAGCATCTAATAGGCAAGCCTGACAAGGATGATCCCGCGATCGTTGAGGACGGGGCTGCGGTCGCTCCCGATGATCCCTTGCTGAGACCGCTCGAGCCGGATTGATGAGGCATTCCGCCCGGTCGATTTCATCGAAATCCGGGTTTGCGCTGCGGCGGCGGATACCGTGAAGTCACGGCCATGCGCCACGAACCAATTTCTCCCGAATTTTTTGTCAGCAACCGCGATCACCTCCGCGGTTTGCTCAAACCCAACAGCATGGTCATCCTCCATGCCAACGACATCTATCCGACCAACGCCGACGGGACGATGCCCTTCAAACAGAACAGCGACCTGTTCTATCTAACGGGAGTCGATCAGGAGGAAACCACGCTGCTGCTCATGCCCGACGCGGTCGATCCGAAGGAGCGGGAAATTTTGTTCGTCAAGGAAACCAGCGAACACATCGCGATCTGGGAGGGCGATAAGCTGACCAAGGAACAGGCCCGCGCCGCGACCGGCATCGAGCGCATCGAGTGGTCCCATGCCTTCGACGGCTTCCTGCATCGCATGGTGCCGCAGGTGGAGCACATCTATCTGGCGACCAATGAGCACCTGCGGGCCAGCGTGGTCGTGGAAACCCGCAACGCCCGCTTCATCAAGGATTGCCAGGCGCGCTATCCGCTGCACCGCTACGAACGGCTCGCACCCTTGCTCCACCGCTTGCGCATCACCAAGGAGCCCGAGGAACTCAAGATGCTGCAGTGCGCCTGCGACATCACGGAAGCGGGCTTTCGGCGCTTGTTAGGATTCATCAGGCCGGGCGTCGGCGAGTGGGAGATCGAGGCCGAGTTGTTGCATGAATTCGTCCGCCGCGGTTCGCGCGGATTCGCCTACGCGCCGATCATCGGCACCGGCAAAAACGCCTGCGTCCTTCATTACGTGGAGAACGACAAGGTCTGCCAGGATGGCGACATGGTCCTGATGGACGTCGCCGCCGAGTATGCCGGCTGGGCTTCCGATCTAACACGCACAGTGCCGGTCAACGGGAAATTCACCAAGCGCCAGCGCGACGTTTACAACGCCGTCCTGCGTGTCTTCCGCGGGGCAAATGATATCCTGCGCCCCGGCAACACGCCGATGGAATATCAGAAGCAAGTCATCGAACTGATGGAACGCGAGCTCGTGAACCTCGGCCTCTTCAGCGTCAAGGAAGCCCTCGCCCAAGGGCCGGACAAAGCGCTGGTGAAAAAGTATTTCATGCACGGCACCTCGCACCACCTCGGGTTGGACGTCCACGACGTCAGTCCGCCGCACGAACCGTTCGCGGACGGGATGGTCTTCACCATCGAGCCGGGCATCTACATCCGCGAGGAAGCCCTGGGCGTGCGTTTGGAAAACGACGTGCTCATCGGCAAGCACCGGAACTTCGATCTGATGGGCAAAATCCCGATCGAAGCGGAGGAGATTGAAGAGTTGATGCGGCAATAGAGGGAAGGGGCATTCCTGCCCGGCTTCATCCCAAGCCCGCGCAGGTGGAAGCGATCGAGCGGGTGGCAGTCCATGCACCGGTGAGCGTGGCGGCGGCAAAAAGCGCCCCCCCGCTGAGTGACGACCCGCAGCGTTGCCCCCGCAGGAAAAGTGGGCTGGATTCCAGTCCCGGTGCCGCCCTGCCTGTTTCTGGTCCGGGGTTGCGCGGGATGGAATTTCCTGCTTCGTTGCCGCGCCGGAATCCGCCAATCCGTTCTCCCGATCCTCCCATGAATTTCCGTGTCACCTGCGAGCTTGATTACACGCTTCAAAGCACCGCCACCTTCCTGTTCGCGCTGCGCTGCATCGAAACGGGTGGCCAGCGGATTCTCAGCGAATCCCTGGTCATCGCCCCCTTCATCACCACCGAGGAGTTCACCCTCGTCGGCGGGATGAACCGCTTCACGCGGGTCAAGACCCTCAACCCGGGCCTGTTGAAAATCTCCTATCAGGCGGATGTCAGCACCACCATGCGGATCGTGCCGGTGGCTTCGTTGTACCTCGACGGTCCCGGCAATCTCAGCCCCGAGGCGATTCCATTCCTGTTCCCTAGCCGCTATTGCCAATCCGACCGGCTCCGCCAGCAAGCAATGGATCTCTTCGGGCATTTGAATACCCCTCACGCGATTGCCTCGGGGGTGAGCGATTGGATTTTCGAAAACGTGGACTACGTGAGCGGCAGTTCGGGTGAAACGTGTTCCGCGATCGACACCCTGGAGCGGCACCAGGGTGTCTGCCGCGACTTCGCCCACCTAGCCATCGCCCTCTGCCGGGCGATGAGCGTGCCGGCGCGCTATGCCACCTGTTATGCCTATCAGCTCAACCCGCCGGATTTCCATGCCTGCTTCGAGGTCTTCATCGACGGCTGGTGGCATGTCTTCGATGCCACGCGCCTCGCGCCGCTCAACGGTCTGGTGAGGATCGCCACCGGTCGCGACGCCGCAGATGCCGCCGTCTGCACCATCTTCGGCAATCCGGGATTGACCCGCAGCGTCGTTTCATGCGAGTGCTCCGACTCCAATTTCATTCCCGTCACCCGCGACAGCCTGGTCCGGGGAAACGAAGTCATCGCCTTGTTGTAGTCCGGGATCCGTTATGAAAATCTTCGATGCAGCCCCCGAGACGTGGGAACAAATCCATCTGGTCCACGAGACTTGTTATACCTATTCACAACCGGTGCAGTTCCTCCCGCACCGGCTGGTGCTGCGTCCGCGCGAGGGCCATGACGTCCTGCTGCACTCGATGAATCTATCCACCACGCCGCCCTCGACCATCCGCTGGCACCGCGACCTGCTGGACAACTCGATCGCCCATGCCGAGTTCCAGCAATCCGCCGTAGAGCTGCGGATTCACAGCGAGTTCATCATCAGCGTGCCGCCGGCAGCGACGGGCGACCTGCCACCGATTTTCGTCCCCCACCCGTCGCTGGTGGCCGGCATCGAGCAACTGGCCGCCACCCCCTATTTGCAGTATATCTATCCGCCGGAGGTCGCCCAATTGCGGGATTGGTTCAACGCCACCGGCCTAGCCCCGGCCCCCGGCAAGACCAGCGCGATCTTCGACGACATGGCGATCCTGATCCACCGCGTGATCGGTTACAACCGGCGCGAGGAAACCGGGGTCCAATCACCAGCCGAGACGCTGCGCCTCGGCACCGGTTCGTGCCGCGACATGGCCGTGCTGATGATCGAAACCAGCCGCTCGCTCGGCTATCCGGCACGCTTTGTCAGCGGCTATCTGGAAAGCCAGAACTCCCGCGTCGGCCGCGGCTCGACCCACGCCTGGGCGGAAATTTACCTGCCCGACCGCGGTTGGACCGGCTTCGATCCGTCGATCGGCAAACGCGTCGGTCCGGGTCACATCGCGGTCGGCGTCAGCCATCATCCGCGCGGCGTCATGCCGGTGAGCGGCGGCTTCAGCGGACTTTCCGGCATCGGAAGCTCTCTTAAAGTTGCCATCACCACCCAACGCCTGCCCCCGCCGGTGGTGGCAAGTCCCCCGACCTAGGCAGGGACCGACCTCAGGGCGGTCCGGCGAATGGAAAGCGAATGAACCCACCCATGAGAGGCCGGAAAGTCATTCCATGGTCCCTCATTCGCACGCCATTCTCCCAGACCGCCCGGAATGCAGAACGAGCGCTAGCGAGACGGAAGCAATCGCGAAGCGCAGTCCGCATGGCCGCAGGCAATTCGGTCCCTGCCGTGTTGCGCTCCTTCGTTATCTTCTCACCTAGGACTGCGGATCGAACCCAAATTCGCGAAGCTCTTGGTTACAACGGCAGGCCTTGGCGATTCGCGCCGCCCACGCTACCGCCTCTTCACGCGAGGGCAGTTCCAGCACGGTGAAGCCTCCGTTGAGCGGGGGTGCCCACGGGTAGCCACCCTCTGCGACTCCGCCGTCGGCCGAGACCAAAGCGGGCGGCACTTCCTCATTGATGCCGCCTCCGAAAACGTAAACTCCGGCGGCCTTCGCTTCCTCGATCACGGCATGCGAATCGCGGACCACAGCGTCCCACTCATCGTCGGGCACGACCATCGCCGCGCTGGGAAAGGAAATCAGGTATTTGGCCATGAGTTTATCTGCCTAACGTTTGATGTGCGCCCACCGGCGCAGTTGAAAGGATTTTGAAATGAAATTGAGGTGCTTATGCCGGTTGGTGCGTCACGCCCTGTTAGCCTTATTCATATTGGGTGGGCTGGCTAAAGCCTCGTGATTAGTCTCATTCTTTCCCTTTGCTGTGATTCGAGGACAGCCTGTTTCTCTTCTGCCGTCTGTTCGGGAAATCTCTTTCCAGGGAGACTTGGAGGATCCAGCGCTAGCAAAATGGGAACTTGAATGGGCGCGGTCACTACGTCAACTGCAGCAGCTGCAACTCGTTCGTGGGCTTCAACCTTGTCTCCAGAAGTCGCAGCACCAATGTTCAGCATTGCCGAAGCGCATCCAACTTGCAGGAGGCATGTGCCGAGGATTGCGAATTCGAGCAGGGTCTTCTTCATTTCTTTGGCTAACAGAGTTTATTAGCCAGATGAGCATATCGGATGCTACGGGAGGCTGAAGTTTCTATCGGGGTGAGGATGGCGGGGGAAGGAGTGGGTTGTCAATGGACAAGGCGGGCGGCGGAGAGGCGGAGGAGACTTGGAGTTGGGAAGAGTCGCCGGATCGTTCGGATCGGTGAGGCATTCTGATATACATGATTCGGAAAGGTTGGAAAATCGGATATGAAGGGCTTGGAAAGACGTGATGTTCAGGGCGGGATTGCGGGGTCTCCGCGACCGCTCGCGGGAAAAACTGATCCATCGAACGCGGAACGTCTTTCTGGACCTCGGGGCGACGGAATCGACGGCGGACATGATAACGCGGCATTCCCCCGCCCTTGCCGGGGCGGATTGTCTTGCGGACAGGTGTCCGGTGGCTCACGCCCACCGGCAAATTTCCACCTGTCCCTCTGGGACGGCAGGGACGCGGCGATGGCCGCCGACGCCTTGGCGGAATCTATCCGCACGGTCCCTTGACCGCGGGTGGGTTGACAGCGGCCCCCTCCGCACCCATGGTCCGCCCGCTTTCCGTCTGTTCTGCCCATCATGATCTTTAAAAGTCTCTGTCGCCACGCCGGTATCGGTGCCAATTCGTATTTGCTCAAAACCAAGTCTGCCAAAGTCGTGCTGGACGCCGGGATGCACCCGAAACACGAGGGTTCTCAAGCCATTCCCCATTACGAGTTCCTGCAACCGGGGACCGTGGACTCGATCATCATCACCCACTCGCACCTCGACCATGTGGGGACCTTGCCGGTTTTCCTCCAGGGTCAGCCACAGGCCAAGGTTTTCCTGTCGCCGGAAACGGCGGAACTCGCCAGCGCGATGCTCCACAACTCGGTGAACGTGATGCAGTCGAAACGCATCGAGCACGGCATCGCCGAGTATCCGTTGTTCGAACACCGCGAGCTGGACGACATCGAAAACGAGTTCGAAACCCGCAACATCGAGCGCCCGTTCGATCTCGATCCGGCCGGCTCGATCCGCGCGACCTTCCATGATGCCGGTCACATCCTTGGCTCCGTCGGTGTGACGATCGAGGCGGAAGGAAAGAAGATTTTCTACACCGGCGACGTGAATTTCGAGCACAGCACGCTGCAAAAAGGCGCGCTGTTCCCGGAGCACACGGTGGACGCGTTGATCGTGGAGACGACCCGCGGCGAGCAGGCACGCGATCCGAAATACCACCGCCCGAGCGAGGAAGACGAGTTCGCGGAAGCGATCAAGGGCGTGATCGAGCGCAAGGGCTCGGTGCTCATTCCGGTGTTCGCGATGGGCAAGACGCAGGAGGTGCTAGGCATGATCCATCGTTTCAAAAAGGAGGGGCTGATCCCGAAGCACACGCCGGTTTACATCGGCGGGCTGAGCACCAAGATGACGCAGGTTTACGACCGTTTCAGCCACACCTCGCGCCGCCATTTGCCAAATTTCCGTTTCCTCAAGGACATGGAACTCGAAGCCGGCAGCAAGAAACGCAAGGGGCCGATCCCGTTTCACCCAGGCTGCATTTATGCGCTTTCGAGCGGGATGATGTCCGAGAAAACCGTCTCAAATAATTTCGCCCGACAGGGAGTTTTGGAAAACGAGAAACACGGGCTGTTCTTCGTGGGCTACGCGGACCCTGAGACGCCCGGCGGAAAAATCCGGGTCGCCAAGAAGGGCGATTCGATCGTGCTCGACCCCGCTTTCCCGCCCGTCACGCTGAATTGCGAAACGCGGATCTTCGATTTCAGCGGCCACTCGACCCGCGAGGCGATCGCCAATTTCATCGTCAAAGTCGCCCCCAAGAAAACCTTTCTGGTCCACGGCGACGACGCGGCGGTCGAGTGGTTCCGCCTAGAAATCAAGCGCCGCCTGCCCGGCACCGAAATCATCGTCCCGCAGCCCGGCGTGGAATACGAAATTTAACCCGCCGATGCCCCGGCCGGGAAGATCAGGCTGAGGAACATCGTGAGGAAAAAATTCACGATCAGGATCGCCAGCGAGGAATAGACCATCGCCCGGGTCGTGCCGCGGCCGACGCCGACCGCTCCCTGGTCCGCCTTAAGGCCTTGGTGACAGGACAGGATCACGATCAACATGCCGAAAACCAAGCCCTTGGTCATGGCGATGATCACATCCGAGCCGTCGGTGTGCAGGTTCATTTGATTGAGCCAATAGGCACCGTTGACGTTGAACGGGCCGGTGCCGACCACCAATGACGCGAGAATCCCGAAGGCAGCGGATTCCGCGATGAGCAGCGGCATGGCGACCAACATTGCGAGGAACCGCGGCGTGACCAGGTAGTCGATCGGATGCACATCCATCGAGCGCAGGGCGTCGATTTGCTCGGTCACTTTCATCGTGCCGATCTCCGCCGCCATCGCCGCGCCCACCCGCCCGGCGAGCATCAAGGCGGTCACCGAGGGGCCGAGTTCGCGGAGCATCGCCACGCTGACGAGCGCACCGCCGCCGGTTTCCATGCCCAGCGGTTTGAATTGGAACAAGGCCTGCGCTGCCAGCACCGCGCCGGTGAAAGCCCCGGTCACAATCACCACCGGCTGCGAGCGGAATCCCGTTTCCGCGATTTGTTCGAGCACCATCCGGAAGCGGATTTCCCCGTGGATGAGCGAGTCGAAAACTGCGGCCACGAGCTTGCCGACCTCGCCCAAATAGGTGAGGAAGGCCAACGCGCTGCCACCGATGAACTGAAACATAGCCCCACCATGCCGCGAAAATTCAGCATGGCAATGAAGTTGACCGGCAGGGTTTCCAAGCGATAGAAGCCCGCACGCACCTGAGCGCGTGAATTCCCACATCATTTATGAACGAGACCCTAACACACCTTTCCCAGGTTCTTCCCGTGCTTGCCGTCCTTGCCGCCGTTTTCGGTTTCCTAGGTTGGTCGGTGCGCGGGGTGAGCAACCAGCCCGCCCCGACCAAAGCCGCCAAGCCCGCTCCCACCAGCGACCAAGGCCAACAAGACCGCGTGAAAAACCTCGAAACCGCTTTGGAAAAATCCAAGGCCGCCCACAAGACCTCGAAAGCCGAGCTGGAAAACCTCCAGGCCGCGTCCGTTTCCAAAAAATCCTTAGAGACCGCCGCCGCCGAGCTCGATGCCGCCCGCAAAGCGCTCGAAACCGAAACCAAACGCATTTCCACCCTCGAGGCCGATCTCAAAAAGTCCCAGGACACCGTCAAGACCCTCAACAGCCGTGCCAACGAAGGTGACAAGATGCAGAAAGACCGCAGCTTCGCCCTCGAAAACGAGCTTTCCAAAACCCGCGAGCAACTCGCCATCCTCCAGAACCGCCCCGACGACAGTGCCGTGCTCACCGCCGAGATCGAGCGGCTCCGCGAATCCGTCGCCGTTTCCACCCGTTTCGCCGGAGAAATGCGGAAGCGCGAGGCCGCAACCGTCGAGGCGCTCGAAAAAGCCGAAGCCCAACTCGCCAACATCAGCGATCCGAGCCGCCCTGCCGCCGCCATTGAACGAAAAATCGGCCCGGTCGTGAATTCCGGTCGGATTGCCGCCGCGAAGGCCGAAGTCATCCGTCTCGTCGAGTTCAACAAACAGAAGGAAGCTGCCGCCCCGCTCGAAGCCGCGACCATAGCCGTCGAGGAAGCTCCGGTCATCGTCGCAGAAGCTCCTCCGGTCGTCATCGAAGAAGAGGCCTTCATCGCAGAGACCCCGGCAATCGTTGAGGAAGCTCCCACCGTTCCGCATGAAACTCTTGCTCCAAAGGAAGAGGCTTCCGGCGCGAACAATTTGCACGGCAAAGGCGAACTTTTTGCTTTGGACTGACCGTCGGCATTTCTGCCTGGCTGTTGCGATTTGCAGGCTGGAACGCCCGGCTCACTTCCCGCTTGGAATTTCCGCCATTCCGCTGTTGCTTGGCGGCGGCGGGACGATGCGCTGCTTTTACTCACAGGAACTGGAACTGGACTTGCCGGCGGGACATCCGTTCCCGATGGAGAAATTCCGCGTCTCCAAGGACATGCTGCTCGACGGCGGAATTCTCCGGCCGGAGGAAATCATCGAGGTCCGCGCGGCCGATGTCCATCTGCTCCAGCGGGTCCACGAGATGGATTACATCCAAAAAATCGAGTCCGGCCTGCTCGGGCGCAAGGAACAACTCCTGCTCGGCCTGCCGGTCACCCCGAAGCTCTATCAACGCAGCGTCACCGAAGTGGAAGCCACCCGCCTCGCCTGCCATGCGGCGCTGGCGGAAGGCGTCGGCGTCTGCCTCGCGGGCGGCACCCACCATGCGTTCCGCGAACACGGCGAGGGGTATTGCGTTTTCAACGATGTCGCCATCGCCATCCGCGACCTGCAGGACAAGCAACCTAACATCAAGATCATGGTCGTCGATACCGATGCCCACCAGGGCAACGGCACCGCCGCGCTGCTCGGCGATGATCCGCGGGTTTTCACTTACTCGATCCACGTCGGGAAAAATTACCCGACGAAAAAAGTCGTCGGCACGCTCGACATCGAGACCGTCCGCTATGTCGAGGGCGAGATGTATTTGAAGCAGCTTTTCAGCAGCCTCGCTGGCGCGCTCGACGCCTTCGCGCCGGATCTGGTGATCTGGATTTCCGGCGCGGACAACCACCGCAACGACCGCTTCGGGCAAATGCACCTTTCCCTGAAGGACATCCAGCGGCGGGACGAAGTTTTGTTAGGAGCCTTCATCAAGAACCGCATCCCGGTGGCCGTGCTCTACGGCGGCGGCTACAACCGGCAGCCCGAGTTCACCGCAAAACTCCACCGCAACACCATCGCCACCGCCAAGAAACTCGCCAGCGAGTTCTGCGGGCTGTGATGGAGAATTTCAAAGAGGAACCACGGATGGACGCGGATCCTCTTCTATTTCACCACCACCGGCGGCGGGAAAGGCTGCTCGGAAATGACCCAATCCTCGTTCTTGTCGCTGAAAGTTTTCAACGCCCACTCGCTCGGGAGCAAGGCGACGAGCCAGCCATTAGAATCCCGCGCCAGCGCCGCGCCGAGTGATAGGGATGGCCGGGCTTCGGGTGCGAGCGGATCGCCCTCCTTGGGTTTCAACCAGCGGGCGAGCGACCAATTCGCCGGCTCCACGCGGGTCTCGGCGGCGTATTCGCTTTCGAGGCGGTATTGCAGGACTTCGAATTGCAGAGGACCGACCGCACCTAACAACGGGATCTGCGGACCTTCGTGGTCGATCAGCACGAACTCGCTGGCGACGCCTTCCTTGAGGAGCTGTTGGAGACCGTCGCGGAAGCGTTTGTATTTAGCGGTGCTCTTGTTATGCAGGAAGGAAAAACACTCCGGCGCGAAACGCGGGATCTCATCGAAAGTCACGCCGGGGATCGAGGACAGCGTGTCGCCGATGAGCAAATCGTAGTTGCCCACCAATCCGACGACATCGCCGGCGAAGGCGTCGTCCACCGTTTCGCGCTCGCGGGCGAACAGCCGCTGCGAATTGGCGAGCCTAACCTTTTCACCGCTGCGGCCGTTGATCACGTCCATGTCGCGCTTGAACTGGCCGGACACGATGCGGACGAAGGCGATGCGGTCGCGGTGTTTCGGGTTCATGTTCGCCTGGATTTTGAAAACGAACGCGGAAAATTCCTCGGACGCGGGATCGATCATCATGCCGCCGCTTTCGCGCGGGGTCGGCGCGGGCGAGAGTTCGAGGAAACGGTCGAGCAGCAGTTGCACGCCGAAGTTGTTAGCCGCGCTGCCGAAGAAGACGGGCGTGAGTTCTCCGGCGAGGACTTTTTTCAAATCAAACTCCGCACCGGCACCTTCCAGCAACTCAAGCTCGTCGCAAACCTGGCGGTAAGTCCCCTCCTCCACCGCGTCCTTCACACTCTCGTCCTCGATGCCGGTCACCGCCACCGGCGCGCGGAAGGCACCGTGCACCGTGCGTTGAAAAAGATGCACCTGTTTTTGCTCGCGATCATAAACGCCACGGAAGCGCGGGCCGTCGCCCAACGGCCAATTGACCGGAAACGCGTGGATTCCTAACACCGATTCCAGCTCGTCGAGCAGATCCATCGACGGCCGGGCCGGGCGGTCCAGCTTGTTCATGAAGGTGAAAATCGGCACGCCCCGGCGGCGGCAGACTTCGAAGAGTTTCCGCGTCTGGCTTTCGATGCCCTTGCCGGCGTCCACCACCATCACGGCGGCGTCCACGGCCGTTAGGACCCGATAGGTGTCTTCCGAGAAATCCTTGTGCCCCGGCGTGTCGAGGATGTTGACGACGCAATCCTTGTATTCGAACTGTAACACCGTGGAGCTCACGGAAATGCCCCGTTGTTTTTCGAGGTCCATCCAGTCGGACGTCGTGGCGCGCTGGTTTTTCCGCGCGGTGACGCTGCCGGCCAGGTTGAGCGCGCCGCCGTAGAGCAGGAATTTTTCCGTGAGCGTGGTCTTCCCGGCATCCGGGTGGGAAATGATCGCGAACGAGCGGCGGCGATTCACCTCACGCTGCAAGGCGGGCGAAGGAGTGGCGTAAAGGGAGACAGACATGAAAGCGGGCCGCAGGGACTAAACCCCACGCCGTTTTCGATCAAGCCCGGATGCACCCGGCAAACCTGAGGAGAGCCCAATGCCACAATTGGACGGTGCCTAATACCGCAATTGGACGCTTGCCAATACCACAATTGGACGCTACCTTATCCCACAAATGGACGGTCTCGAAACCATACTGCCACGAGGGATCAAGCGCACTTTGGACGAAGCGATGACGGATACGCCCGTGGTCTGCCTGCTGGGTCCGAGACAGTGCGGGAAATCCACCCTCGCGCGCTCGCTCGATCCCGGCCGTCAATACCTCACCTTGGACGACGCGAACTTGCTCGCGGCCGCCATCAAGGACCCCGGAGGGTTCATCAGCCAATTTCCCGCAAACATCACGCTCGATGAAGTCCAGCGCGCTCCGGAACTCCTGCTCGCGATCAAACGCACCGTGGATGAAAACCGCCGCCCAGGGCGTTTCCTGCTGACCGGTTCGGCCAATCTTTTGCAACTCCCCCACCTGCCCGATTCGCTGGCAGGGCGGATGGAGTGCCTCTATTTGCACCCGCTGAGCGAAGCGGAAAAAAACCGTGGCGATGGCTTGTTTCTGGCCCGCTGGCTTGAAAATGGTTTGGCAGACAGCCGCCTCCGCGAAACCAGTATGGCTCCGTCCACCCTGCCCGGTCGCATCGTTTCCGGCGGCTATCCAGAGCCGCAGGGCCGTGGCTACGTGCGTGCCCGCCAATGGCACCGCCAATACCTCCGCGCCGTGATCGACCGCGATGTCCATGACGTGGCTCGCGTCCGGGACAGCGCGGAAGTCGCGCGGTTGCTTGAAATCCTGTCCCACCAGACTGCCAACCTGCTCAACACCACCTCACTCGCCAACGACCTGCAACTTGATCGCCAGACCGTGGAGCGCTACCTCACTGTGCTTGAGCGGATTTTCCTGATCCGCCGTCTCGCGCCGTGGCATCGGAACTCCGCCAAGCGTCTGATCAAAACGCCGAAAGTCCATCTCGTGGACAGCGGCCTGGCGGCTTCGCTTTCGGGAATTTCCACCGAGGACTGGCTGACCAAGCGCGATAAATTCGGCCACCTGCTGGAGTCGTTCGTCCT
>JANMJJ010000060.1:0-12389 GCA_031371325.1 Akkermansiaceae bacterium
GTCGTGTTGTTCAAAATCCCGGATGATGCGGACCTTCTCTTTGTCGGTGTGGCGCGTGCGTGACATGCCGCGATTCTGGCGGGGAGTGCGCAACGACCGAGGCTTTTCCGACGGCGGACGCTCGGGGGCTTACGTTCAAACCGTGATCTGCAAGCGGCCTCGAGTGTGGCTTCAATCCGCTGCGAGCGTTCAACCCCAGCCATCCCCGCATCAAATGGGCCAGGAAACCGGCAGCCAACCCAGCAGCTTCATTGGCGAGCTCGACGACGAGCACCTCACCCACACCACCTACGACGACATCCTCGGAGCCGCCCCCAGCAGCGACGAACTCGAGAATTTTTTCGGAGGCCTTAAAGGGTTGTTAGGTGACACCTGAAGCCGCGATCGCCCCCGACGTCTTGCAGCCGGGCTGGGACAGGCATTGACCACTTCCCGGCACAAATCGGCCCGGATGGGCAGATTTGAAAAATCCGCCGTATTTCCGGCGCGGGGGAATTTTTCCCTTGCCACGGGACGCCCCGGAATCCCATCGTCCGCCCGCGTCCGAAAGGAGCAAAAATCCGGCGTAGCTCAGCGGCAGAGCGGGTGACTGTTAATCACTAGGTCCTAGGTTCGATCCCTAGCGCCGGAGCCATGTTTCCCTTGTATTTAAAGGGATTTTTAAGAGGGCGGTATGCACAAATAGGAACAGAGTTTCCCAAATAGGCACCAAGATGGAGTCGTGGAAACACGGACTAGCCATTCATTCCCAAATAGATGTTCCTGTGTGCAGATCTACTACTGACATGCCTCGAGGGGGTTCTGGAAGACTCGCATTGATGGCTCGTGGAGGTCACTTTACAGTTTGGGTCGTTGTTTCGCCATGGCTTTGGCCTTGCGGTAGTTCGCGCGGAACCATTCGCCAAGTGCGGCGGCGCGGTCGGCGGCTTTGAGCGCGTCCGGGCCGTCGAGGATGGGATCGCCATGGCCGGCCTTGGCGTAATTCATGATCGTGACATCCGAGAAAACGGCCAGCGCCTCGGCGGGCATCCCCGCGTCGCGGAGGGCGAGCCACGCGGACTTCATTTCCTCGTGCGAGTCGATGCACATGATTTTCACGAGCTGGCGCAGGGTGTTGAACGACGCGCCGGTCAGCTCGCGCTGATAGATGAAATTGCCCCGGTCGCCGTAGGGATTCGCGTCCGGCATCGTCGAGTTCGCCAGATTGTCCGGGGTGTAAATGTCCCGGCGGATCGGCGTGCGATGCAGCGCACGGTCTTTCGGCCCGCCGGGTGTGCCGGGTTTGCCGAGCCACAAGGTCTGCGCTTCCGGGCTGAGACAGAACTCCACGAAATTCTGCGCCACCGCAGGATGTGGCGCACCTTTGAGCACGGCGACCGGGTCACCACTCAGGGTCGTGCCACCGACCGGGGCAATCCACACCATCTGCGGCTCGCCGGATTTCGACGTGAGCTCTTCGGCATAGGAGCGGCCGTAGAAGTCGATGCACATGCCTGCGGATGCATTTCCTTGCCCGACGTCCTGCGGGACTTTGGACGCGCTGTCGGTGAAATAACGGGCGTTGGCTGACATCCGCTGGATCAATTGCAGGCCAGCCGTCCAACCGGAATCCATCGCTGCCTGGCGATCCGCGCCGGGCACCGCCAGAGCCCGCTGGATTTCACCTTGGACTAACACCTCGAAATTGCGCGCGACCGAGCCGCTTTTCGTCGGATCGGCCAAGGCGAGCGTGCCGACATATTTCGGATCACCAAGGTCGTTCCATTCGGTCGGGTGGGGAATTGTTAGGCGTTTGAGGACCGCCGGATTGTAACAAATGCCGAACTGCGAGATGCAAACGCCCACCCAGACATGGTCCGGCGGGTAATAGCGCTCGCCGTTGAAGCTCTCGGGAATCGGGCCGTCCTTCGCGAACAGTTCCGGTTGCGACTCGAAAACCCGCAGCGGGACGAGGCGGCCCTTCTTGGCCTGCCCGGCAAAGTCAGGCTCTCCGCCGCCGAAAAACACATCCACGCCGATCCCGGCTCGCCCGGTTTCCGCCGCCGCCTTGAACCCGGCGTCGAGTACCATCCGGATTTCCGAAGTCCCGCCCGGCGTCCGCCAGTCGATGTAGATCGAGCGGCCGGTCGTCTTCTTCCAATGGGCGGCGAAGGCCTCGCCGAATTCCTGACGGATCGATTCGTTGTGCGGACTCAGGATGATCAGGCTGTCATCCGCGTTGTGCGAACTCGTCGTGGCCGATTGGCGACGCAAGGCCATGGGCAGTGCCACGATTAACGCCAGCAGTCCGAAAATGATCGATGCCCGGGTTTTCATCGGGGGGAAATTACGGTTTCAGGACCACCACATCATCATGGCGGGCGTATAGCCGCATTTCAGACTCACCCGGCTCATGGATGATGTGCGGGTTCAACTCCACAACTTGCAGCCGGCCGGCGTCCGTCTTGATCCAATATTGGATGCGCTGGCCGAGGTAACTGCGTTCCACGATCGTTCCCGTGATCGAGTTGTCGCCGTCCTGCTGGTGAAGCCGCCACGCTTCCGGGCGGATGGAAAGCCGCACTGCCTCGCCGGGCGCGGGCGACCAATCCGGGTTGGTGACCCGGCCGACTAGCGGCCCGGCGGCGGTTTTCGCCAGCGTGAACCCGTCGCGGGTCTCGATCGCTTCGCCGCCGATCAAGTTCGTCTCGCCGATGAAATTCGCGACATCGGCGCTGCGCGGGGCACGGTAGATTTGCTCAGGCGTACCGATCTGGCCGATTTTCCCGCGGGTCAGCACCGCCATCCGGTCGGCCATCGCGAGTGCTTCTTCCTGATCGTGGGTGACGTAAATGCCAGTTAGGCCGTTCTCTTTCACAATCCGCCGGATCTCGCGCCGCATCTCGACGCGGAGTTGGGCGTCGAGATTGGAAAGCGGCTCGTCGAGCAGCAGGCATTTCGGTTTGACCACCAGTGCACGAGCCAGCGAGACCCGCTGTTGCTGGCCGCCGGACATCTGGTCGATCGAGCGGTCGCTGTATCCCGGCAGCTGGACCATTTCCAGCACTTCCGCGACGCGGCGTTTGATCTCCGGCTTCGGCACGCGCCGTTCCTCCAGTCCGAAAGCGATGTTCTGGCCCACGCTCAGGTGCGGCCACAACGCGTAGCTTTGGAAAACCATCGCCGCCTCGCGCTTGTGCGGCGGCATGTTCGTCACCTCGCGGTCACCGAAGAAGATCGAGCCGCTCGTCGGTGTCTCCAATCCGGCGATGCAGCGCAGCAAGGTGGTTTTCCCGCAACCCGAGGCCCCGAGCAGGAAAAACAATTCGCCCGGTTCGATGTGAAGCGTGACCCCGTCGAGGGCGAGGGTGCTTCCAAAGGATTTGACGACTAACTCGGCGCGAATGGATTCCATGGCAATTGACGGCCCTATGCTTTCGTTTGGGAGCGATGTAGCAAGTCCCAAGCAGATTGAATGCGTGGCCTCGAATTTTTTGGAAGATTCTCTTGCCAACCCGCAGCGCGGACCGTAACAAGTGCGCCCACCCAACCGGATGCTCGGATGGCGGAATTGGTAGACGCGCTAGACTAAGGATCTAGTAGGGTAACCTGTGGAGGTTCGAGTCCTCTTTCGAGCACTTTATTTGATGGTGAATGACTTAGGGAGCCGAAAAGGCTCCCTTTTTCGTGTCCAAAAAGGGACTTTCGGCCATTTTTCGGCCACTTTTTCAAATTTCCGTCCTAGGGGTTAGCGCGAGGTAGGGGCTCTGTTCTGCTCTCCTTCTGTTCGGCGCAGTGAGGAACGATAAAATCAATTGGGAGTGGGCTGGTGAAATGGTTGCCGCAGAAGGCCGCTCGATAGTCGTCACACGCCGTTCCCATATTAGGAAACTGGTTCGTAAACAGATGTGGAAGGGATGTTCGACGAAGGCTCGCAACGAGGCTTTGGCTTGCTCCGCAGACTTGAGGGATTCTTTCTCCGTGCCGTCTTCCATCGGTTTAATCTTGCCGCGCTTGACGGCGATCTGCCAGTCGATCTGCCGATTCAGCGCGGTGATTTCCTCGCGCTTTTCCACTCCGGTGTAGCCGGCGTCGGCGTGGACCTGGGTTTCCTGCCCGTGGAGGAGTTCGCGAGTTTTGCGATGTCGGACACGTAGGCGGCGGTGAACCCGACGGTGTGGACGAACCTAGCTGGGGGACGAGGGAAAAATTTTCCTTGCAAAAATACCTATACCCCCTGCCCCTATATTTATGCAGCGCGATTGCCACCAAACCAAGCCCCTGACGGCCCGTATCAAGAAGATTGCCGGCCAGGTCCAGGGAGTCGGACGAATGATCGAGGAGAACCGGGAATGTCCGGAAATCCTCCATACCATTTCCTCAATCCACTCCGCCCTGCGGAGTTTGGAAGCCATGCTGCTTGAGGATCACGTTCGTCATTGCGTCACCGATGCGGCGACCAAACCCGCGCTGCTTGAAAAGCGGCTTGATGAAATCGTCGCGCTCTACAAGCGCCGTTTAGCCTGAAATCAAACGTAAATTTATTATGAAATGTTGCCAAAGTCCCGCCGTTCCAGAGCCAACGAAACCTTCGTGCTGTGGAGGGCATGAGCATTGTAAGTCATCCGTGGAATCCGGAGCAAAGCCTGGGCAGTTCACTTGCCCCATGCACCCGGAGGTCATTTCCGATTCACCTGGGGACTGTCCGAAATGCGGGATGGCGCTCGAACAGGTGACCCCTTTGCCGGGCAGCGGTCCGACGATTTACACCTGCCCGATGCATCCGGAGATTGAGCAGGATCACCCGGGTGATTGCCCGAAGTGCGGCATGCCCCTTGAGCCCAAGGCGGTGACCAACACGGCGGACGAGCATGCCCAACGTGAGATCCGCGACCTTTCGCGGAAGTTCTGGATTGGCTTGGTGCTCACCATCCCAGTGTTGCTGTTAGCGATGCTGCCCATGATCCCCGGGGTTTCCTTGGAGGGAATCGTTTCCAAGAATGTTTCAAAATGGATCGAGTTTGTGTTGGCAACACCGGTGGTGTTCTGGGCCGGAGGAATCTTTTTCGTAAAAGGTTGGCGATCGTTCAAGGGTTGGAATCTCAACATGTTTACCTTGATCGCGATCGGAATCGGCGCGGCCTACATTTACAGCGTGGTTGCGGTTCTCGCTCCAGGCCTCTTTCCTGCCTCGTTCCGTCATCACGGAAATGTGGAGCTCTATTTCGAGGCCGCCGCGGTCATCACAGTGCTCGTTTTGCTAGGGCAACTGCTGGAAGCGAGAGCCCGCAGTCGGACAGGACAGTCGATCCGCGCTTTGCTCGATCTCTCGGCCAAATCCGCAAACCGCCTGAAGGAAGACGGAACCGAAGAACAAGTGCCTGTAGAAAAGCTGGCCGTGGGCGACCGCCTTCGCGTTAAGCCGGGTGAGAAAATCCCCTTGGATGGAACGATCAGCGAGGGGGCGAGCAGCATTGATGAATCCATGATCACGGGCGAGCCTCTTGCCGTGAAAAAGCAGGTGGGCGACGCGGTAGTCGGTGCCACCATCAACCAAACGGGGTCGTTCGTCATGACCGTCGGCAAGGTAGGCGCGGATACGCTTCTCGCGCAAATCGTCCAGATGGTTTCAAAAGCGCAGCGTAGCCGCGCTCCAATCCAAAAAACCGCAGATACCGTAGCGGGCTATTTCGTGCCCGCCGTGTTGGTCGCCTCGGTGATCACATTCATCGTCTGGTCCGTATGGGGGCCGGAACCTGCGATGGCCCTCGGCCTGATCAACGCAGTGGCGGTGCTCATCATTGCTTGTCCGTGCGCCCTCGGTCTTGCAACGCCGGTTTCGATCATGGTCGGCATCGGACGGGCCGCGCAGGAGGGAATACTGGTGAAGGATGCCGAGGCCATTGAAACCATTGAAAAGATGGACACGCTGGTCATGGATAAAACCGGGACCCTGACCGCCGGCAAACCGAGAGTCACGCGCTTCGCTGTAGTTTCGGAGCTAACAGACAATGACGTGTTGGCTGCCGCTGCTGCCTTGGAAAGTCAGAGCGAACACCCGTTAGCGCGTGCCATTCTTGACCATGCCCGCGAGGCAAAACTCACGATCCCCGCCGTGGACGGATTCCAATCCACCACCGGCGGCGGCATTTCCGGCACCGTGGACGGGCAAATCTGGCATATTGGAAAACAGTCGTTCATCGAATCCCAAGGAGTCGCGCTGCCCGAAGTTCTAACGAAGTCCTCGAAAGAAAGCCAAAGGTACGCGAAAACCGTCGTCTGGGTCGCACGGGGTGAAACGGCCGTGGCCACGTTCGCCATTGCCGATCCCATCAAGGAAAGCGCTCCTGCCGCCATCGCGGAACTCCACCGTCTCGGCATCCGGCTGGTCATGGCCACCGGCGACAACGAGGCCACCGCCCGCGCTGTCGGGCGGGAATTGAAAATCGACGAGATCCACGCCGGTCTATCACCCGCGGACAAGATCAAGCTCATCAGCGATCTGAAAGCCAGCGGGCGCCGCGTCGCCATGGCAGGTGATGGCATCAATGACGCCCCCGCCCTCGCCGAGGCCAATGTCGGGATCGCGATGGGCACTGGCACCGACGTGGCCATCGAGAGCGCTCACATCACCTTGGTGAAAGGCGATCTATCAGGCATCGTGCGGGCCATCCGATCCAGCAAAGCCGTGATGCGGAACATCCGGCAGAACCTGTTCTTCGCATTCATCTATAACATCGCCGGCATCCCCATCGCGGCGGGGATTCTCTATCCATTCACAGGAACTTTGCTCAGTCCGATGATCGCGGGAGCGGCCATGTCATTGTCGTCAGTCTCGGTTATTTCCAATGCACTCCGCCTGCGGGGAATGAAGCTCCGCGAATGAAATTCAGGTGCGTCGGAAGGGTATTCCATCAGCCTGACTGCAAGGTCTGTGCAGTCTTGACCAAGCTGGTTGGGAATTTTGATAACCTGTAGAAATTTCAAGGGTTTGCGAAGGGGCCGGTGTATTACATGTGAAGCCGGTTATCAAAGTCTCGCAAGAGTGATTCAGTCACAGGAATGACACCCGGCAGCAACCAAAACCATTGAAAACAATGAAAACTACAATCAAGCTCGTCGCGATCACCTCAATTCTCACCATCGGTCTCGCGACCACGACTTGGGCTTCTCCCCGTGGCAAGCTCAGCTACGAGGAGTCCGGATACGGCACCCCTTCCAACTATGGGGTAAGCTCCAGCCATTCCCATGTTTGGTTCAAGCAAGTCGGCCCTCGGGGTAAGATGTGATCCGGATCGGGACCGTTGGAACGGTCACAACTTCCCAACAGTTCCTTTGACCACCTGCCGCCCGGCGACGTAAAGTGCCGGACGGCTTTATTTATCTGTTTGTTGATAGGCCGGTCATTGGAGCAGTGAGGTCTGATAGTATTTGCGGTTTGGCTTGATCCGGCAGAAGTGCCGGCAAATCTAAGCGCGCCACGCCGATGCGGTTGTCCGCCATGCCGTAGTAAACGTCGAAGCGGTCCGGCAATCCCAAGTCATCCCGCCGGTCAATCGCGGTAGGAAAAACGACGTTGGGCACGATCCCCTCGCGCTCCTTGGATAGTTCGGGAGACAGCACCGGCTCGGGCGAGCGATAGCGGATGAGATGAGGGTGTTTCTCATCCAGGACGAGCAGCCCGGCGGAGTAGCTCAGTTTTCGCGCCGAATCAGGCTCGCTCGGTGCCTCACAGACTCCGTGATAGAGGAACAACCATCCCTGCGGAGTCAGGATGGGCGGAGTTCCACCGCCGATTTTCAACTGCTCCCAGGCCGCGACCGGCATCGCCAGCCGTTGGTGGGAATCGAAATGGCAGAGATGATGATGCTTGTCGCAGACTTCGTTGACCAAAGAGTGATAGGAAATCCAAATGCTTTCCCGCAGGATGTCCACCATTCGAGGAAACCGACAGTGAAGCTTTTCGTCCGGTCCCGTGCCGGGAAAGAGCGGACGATGGATGAGCGCCATGGCGGGTTGCCCGTCCGGGTCTGAGATCGCGACGGGAAACAACAAGGCGTCTTTGTTAGGCACGTCATTGAAGTCCACATCCTCATAGGGCATGAAGATCGCAAGGCCCATCCGGTCCCAGTGAAATAAATCCTCCGAAATCGCCAGGGCGATGCGTGGTCCCTGTGATGAAAGCGCCGTATAGGTCATCACATACCGCTGCAGCGGCTCGACGAAGGTAATCCGCGGATCCTCGCAACCACCGCCACCGGGTCTGAGTTCGTAATCCGCTTCCGGCTCCAGTGCGATGCCCAAGCGCTCGACTCCCACCGGATCGCCGACCTCGTTGAAGAGCACCCGGGCGATGCCGATCCGCGAGTAGTTGCCTTGCGCTACCATTCGAGGGAAGAGGTAGAGCTGACCATCGCGACCCCGTGCCGATGCCGGATTCAACACACCCTCCGCTTCCATCGTATTTCCCGGCTGCGGCTCCATCACCACCCCGAGGCGCTGCAACTGAAGAGAACTCATTTCCTGACCCGGGATTGCAGTCATCGGCTTTGCCACGAGTGAAGGCGTTCGGCCTCGTGTGGGCCCCAGCTTCCCGATGCGTAGGTCGGCAAGTTGTCCCTTGGTTGTGATGCCCATGTATCGAGGATCGGGTCCGCTATTTTCCAGGCGGCCTCCACCATATCTGTGCGGTGGAAAAGTGTGGGATCGCCGATGAGGCAATCGTAGATCAGCTTTTCGTAGCCTGTCGTGGGGGCGATGTTTCCGAATTGCGCATAGTCAAAATCGAGCGTCACGGCTCGCGTATGGATGGTGGGGCCAGGCATTTTGGCGCGCATTTGCAGGGTGATTCCTTCCTCGGGCTGGATGTGCATGAGGAGCAGATTGGGGCCGAGCGGGGAACATTGCGTGCCGCCAAACAAGGAGAGCGGCGGACTTTTAAACCGAACTACAATCTCCGTGACGCGCCGGGAGAGTCGCTTGCCGGTGCGCAGATAGAAGGGCACGCCCGCCCAGCGCCAGTTGTCCACCCACAGCTTGGCGGCGGCATACGTTTCAACCGTTGAGTCCGGGGAGACGCCCGGCTCTTCGCGATAGCCCGCGACGGCTTTTCCGTTGATCTGGCCCGGCCCGTATTGTCCGCGCACCGTGTCGCGCAGGACTTCGTCCGGGCTGAGAATTCGCATGGCCTCCAGCACCTTTGTCTTTTCGTTGCGCACGGCTTCCCCTGATAGAGAGGCGGGCGGTTCCATGGTGATGAGGGCGAGAAGCATCAGCATGTGAGTCTGCATCATGTCGCGAAACGCCCCGGCGGTTTCGTAGAAGGCTGCGCGGCCTTCGACCCCTATCGATTCCGCGGCGGTGATTTCCACATGATCGATGAACGTGCGGTTCCAAACGGGTTCGATCATGCTGTTGCCCAGTCGGAAAACTAGCAGATTCTGGGAGGTTTCCTTTCCGAGGTAGTGATCGATCCGATAGATCTGACTTTCGGCCATGGAGGAAGAGAGGATCGCGTTCAGTTCACGGGCGGACGCCAAATCATGCCCGAAAGGCTTCTCGATAATGACCCGCCGCCATGCATTAGGCTCTTCATTCAACAATCCGCTCGCATCGAGTTGTTGGGCAATGAGTCCAAAGGTCGTGTCGGGGACGGAGAAATAGAACAAGACATTCCCGCCGGTGTGATGGCTTGCGTCCGCCTCAGATAACAGCGTGCCCAGCCGTTGATAGGTTTCGGGATCGGTGTAGGAGCCACTGCAATAGCGCATCCGCTCCTCAATGTTCTCCCACAGAGCCGAGTCCACTTTTCGCACGGCAAACTCGGCCACCGCGTTCCGCATTTGCTCCCGGAAATCTTGATCAGACCATTCCTTGCGACCGACGCCAATAATGGCAAAGTTCGTATCCAGCAAGCCGCTGGCGGCGAGGTTGCAGAGGGATGGAAGGAGCTTGCGTCGCGTCAAATCGCCGGACGCGCCAAAGATGACGATGACGCATGGTTCGGCGCGTTGAGTGATTAGGGATGCGCTCAGGAATTGCTCCCTGCATTCTTCGCTGCAAAAATAATGCGTCTGCCCGTCGTGCTCAGCATGGAGCGCGGTGTCGGGGTTGACGGTCATTCCGCAGATGGGATCCCGGGTCATGGTCGTGGTGTTTCGAAAGTCGCCGCCTATCAGAACCAAATCCGAATGCCCGCGACGAAGGCAACGGCATCACTGGATTCTCCTTGTTGACGGGCGATGCGCCCGGTTTGGCCATAGCTGCGCAGCCACGACACGCCGATGTAGGGCGCGATTTCGCGGGTGATCTCGTAGCGCAGGCGCAGCCCGATGTCGGTTTCGGTCACGCCTTCACCGGTGCCGAAGCGATCATCGCCCTGAAACGAAATCTCGCCCTGAAACCGCGGTTGCAGGATGAGACGCTGGGTGATGTAGAGATCATAGCTGGCGGTCAATTCGGCGGAGACCTCGCCGCGGTCGCTGATGTAGATTGCAGGCTCGACTTCAAAGTTGCCGGGGGCCATTCCCTGCAAGCCGATGACGGCGTAAGTTCGTGTGTTGCCGTCAAGGCTGGAGCCAAGGTTGAACTTGGTGCGAATGCCGGCTTGGAGATCCCAAAACGGCGCGATCAGGCGGCCATAGAGAAGCTGGAGATCACCGGTTCCATCGTTGCCTGAATCGAGATCCTGACTGCCCTCGGTTTTCACCCAGAGCCGATTGAAATCGCCGCCGGACCAACCGACGAAATCCCATGAAAAAGTGTCGGGGCCGGAGCTGTTAGCCCGATATTCGAGAAGCTCGAACAGGCTGAAGCTGTAAAACATCGAGTCCATGACGGGTGCAGGCAGTGGCCTCATGTGCTCTTCCAACTCGCTGCGGGAAAGCAGTTCGGCTGAGCGGTTGTCGCCACGGGGTGGCACCCACTTTTGGGGAGGGCGGAGGATGGTAATGCCGGGGGCACTCATTCGCGGCGGAGTGGCGGCACCGTCCGGCTCCATTCCTGGCATCCCTTCCATGTTATCCCCGCCTTTCATGGCGGACTTCTTGCTTTTGCTCATGCCGGGCATGGCGTCCATGGCTTGGTCTTTGGACGCGGCGGGTTTTTCCATTCCCGGCATTCCTTCCATGTCGTCCTTGGGAGCAGGCTTGGCGGGCTTCATGCCGGGCATCGCGTCCATGGCTTTGTCTTTGGGCGCGGCGGGTTTTTCCATTCCCGGCATTCCTTCCATGTCGTCCTTGGGGGCGGGCTTGGTGGGCTTCATGCCGGGCATCGCGTCCATTTCCTCCTTCGTCATCTCGTCCGTGGCGGGAGCGGGTTTCTTGGCGGCGGGCTTGGCCTCGGGAGCCATGCCAGGCATATCTTTCATGTCGTCCTGCGCCGACACGGTGGCGGGTACTAACAAAATGGCAGTGAGAATGGACGCGCTCGCGGTGGTTAGGTAGAGTTTCATGGCGGGATCGATCAGGGTCTAGGGGCGACGGAGACAACGCGGAACATGCCCATTTCCATGTGGTAGAGGACGTGACAGTGGAAGGCCCAGAGGCCGGGTGCATCCGCGGTGATATTGAGCGAGAGTCTTTCCCCGGGCTTGAGGATGACGGTGTGTTTGCGCGGGTTGTGAATCCCGTGGCCGTTGTCGAGCTCCATGAACATGCCGTGCAAATGCAGTGGATGCTCCATCATGGTGTCGTTGACCCAGGTGAAACGGAGGCGCTCGCCGTAGTAAAATTCTATCGGCTCCTTGGCTTCGGAGTATTTCTTGCCATCGAATCCCCAGATATAGCGTTCCATGTTACCGGTCGCGTGCAATTCGATTTCGCGCTCGGGTGGGCGCTTGTCGTAGTTGGCCACCAGGCTTTGGAGGTCGTTGTAAACGAGGACGCGCCAGGGCATCCCTTCGAGTCCGGTGCCGGGTTCGCCGAGGCGGTTTTGCGGGGACATCGCGACCATGGAATTTCCAGGGCCGTGTTTGTCCGGCCCGTGCATCAAGGGCGCATCGTCGCCCGGCATTTTCATGCCCGGCATGGAGTTGCTAGAACCTCCCTTCATCCCGGCCATTCCCGCCATGTCGCCCATACCCATATCGGCCATGGTGCGCACCGTGCGTTTTCGCCGCTCGGGCAGAGGGGCGCTCATGCCCTGCTGCGGAGCCAACGTTCCGCGAGCGAAGCCGCTGCGGTCGATGGTTTCGGCAAAGATGGTGTAGGCGCGATTCTCTTTCGGCTGGACGATCACGTCGTAGGTTTCCGCGATGCCGATGCGGAATTCATCCACGGACACCGGCTTCACATTCTGGCCATCGGCCTGGACGACGGAC
This sequence comes from Akkermansiaceae bacterium, assembly GCA_031371325.1. Taxonomy (GTDB): domain Bacteria; phylum Verrucomicrobiota; class Verrucomicrobiia; order Verrucomicrobiales; family Akkermansiaceae; genus Luteolibacter. Next base: position 12,299 of record JANMJJ010000060.1, read on the forward strand.
ATCCGCATGCCGGGGATCCGCACGTCGAAGAAAGTCCCGGGGTTCCGGATCGTCGCCGGTTGGCCGTTGACCAGGATCTGACCGTCGTCCA
>JANMJJ010000064.1:0-13018 GCA_031371325.1 Akkermansiaceae bacterium
ATCGCTTTGACCTGATGATTCGCTCCTTCGCTTGCAGGCAAACCGCCGTCTTTTTCGAGGAACGGACAACCCGGTCGTTCCCGCCGGACATCCAACGCGTCGCCCTGCGGAAACTCGCCCAAGTTCACGCCGTCACCGAACTCAACCACCTCGCCGTCCCGCCCGGCAATCGCCTCGAAGCGCTCAAGGACAACCGGAAAGGCCAACACTCCATCCGCATCAATGACCAATGGCGCGTCTGCTTCCGCTGGAAAACGGACGGACCCCACGAAGTCGAAATCGTCGATTACCACTGAATCCAACATGAAAACGCACGCTCCCATTCATCCTGGCGAGGTTCTCCGCGAGGATTTCCTGATTCCCCTTGGCCTCTCGGAATACCGCGTCGCCAAGGACATCGGCGTCCCGCCCCGGCGCATCAACGAGATCGTGAAAGGCAAGCGCTCCCTCACCGTGGACACCGCCCTGCGCCTCGAACGCTACTTCGGCTGGCCCGCCGATGTGTGGCTGAATCTCCAGTCTCACCACGACCAGCAAACTGCCAAGGCATCCCTGAAATCCGCCCTTGCTGAAATTCAGCCATGCCCTGCGTTGTGAAGGGAGCACACGCTTCCTTTCTCAAAACCCCAAGCTCCGCCGGCTTCTGGCTCCGCCTCCAGTTGGACTGTGATCTAACCACGTGAAAACCCACCGCAAAAAGCCAGCACCCTATCCGATCATCAGCCGTTCCGGTTTCGATGTCCGGTTTCCAAGCAGTCTCCCGATGTTAAAGGAGGGTTGTTTCAGAGTGCTGGATGCGGCGGTGGCGGGCGATGCGCCGAAGGATTTCCTCCGAATTTACCGCTACGGCGACGGACGGCGAGCCAACTCACGGAACTGGCCGGCATGGATCGCCAAAGTGGGTCACAAATACTACCCGAATGAATCCGTCACGGAGCAACTGCTCACCCGGATCGGTCAGGCCCTGGGCCTGACTGTTGCGGATTCGGAATTGATGTGGTTCGGCCCCCAACTGCGATTCATGAGCCGCTATTTCCTAAACGGGGAGGAACAAAGTCTCGTCCACGGGGCAGAAATTTTCGCCGGACACTTGGCAGATAAAGAATTCGTCGAAGAGGTGGAGCGCACCAACCAATCGCGGAACCTGTTCACATTCCAGTTCGTGGAAGAAGCGTTGAAGAGCCGGTTCCCCGCGCATTGGGAAAAGCTCTTGGCTGACTTCACCCTGCTTCTCGCCTTCGACGCCATCGTGGGCAACAACGACCGCCACTTTTACAACTGGGGCGTCGTGCTGGACGTCCAGAACCGACGAACTCCGCGATTTTCCCCGATTTACGATACGGCCCGCGCCCTCTACTGGAATACTCCGGATGCGAGACTGATCCAGATCGCCAAGGATCCCAAACGGAGCCACGAGCATCAGGAGAAATACGTTCAGAGGTGCTTTCCAAAAACCGGCTGGGACGGAACAAGCACGCCGAATCATTTTGACCTCATGCGGGCAATTTCAACGAATCGTCCAAGTCTCGGCGATATCTTGCGGCATCTGCCTGTCGCGGAACTCGGCACTCAGGCCAAGTGCCTGTTTGAAGGCGAGTTTTGCGAATTGATGAGTCCGGTCCGTGCTGATTTCATCCAGCGATGCCTTGACCGCCGTGTTACGCTGTTTCACGAAGCAGTCGCCAAGCCCTAAATTTTCAAAGAAACATGTTCGAGTATTTGCAACGCCGCTTCGACTGGCGTCGAGGTGTGTCCAAACCCGTGGAGTCTGGAATTTCATTCCGGTTGTGCCTTGGTGCGCTGGAAATCGGCACCCTCCATATGGAAGGCGGCGAGTGGGTTTTCTCCTACTCGGAAGCGTTCCGCAACCAGACTAAGGTGGCTCCGATCATCGATTTTCCCCAGCCGGATCAGGAATATCGGTCCGGACAACTTTGGCCGTTTTTTGCGCTCCGAGTCCCGAGCTTGGCCCAAGCCAACGTCCGGGATTACTTGGCCAAGACTCAAAATGAACCCGACGACGCCCGCCTGATGCGCGAGTTTGGCCGTCGGTCGATCGCCAATCCTTTCGTGCTGGAGCCGACTTTTGGGCGCTGAGGATTTGTGGAAATGAGAAGCACGAATCTGCACAACCACTGCTTTCGTCGCTACTTCGGAACCCCGCCGTGCTTGCCAAGCCCCTCTCGCCCGCTGCCGCCACCGATGTCTGCGAGGCCTTTCGCCAGCACCCCCGTTGGCAAGTCATCGGCTTCCCTCCCGACAGCCGGGACTTCCATGACGCCTTCTGGCCGAAACCCCGCTCCGCCGACTTCGCCCGTCGCAGCGCCTACGATTGGCGGGCCCCGCTCCTCCTCATCCAACAAGGCGTCACCGAATTCGCCACCGTCAACGAAAAGGACTTCCGCGACTGCGGCTTCCAGCGGGTCTGGAATCCGCTTGCTGCGAGTTGAACCCATGAAGTCGAAATCGCCGATCACTCCTGAATCCAACGTGCATTAAAGCCGCATGCGACGTGAGGTGCCGGAAATTTTGAAATACGGAATCTGACCCGACCATTCGGGTGGTGATCCCTGAAACGGCGCGGAAATCTGATCGAGCTCAGGAAATTCGCTTAACCAATCCGATTTCTGAGGTATCCTGCTGATGTGCCAAGTCTTGGTCATCCCCTTGCGTTTTCCCTCCATGATGTGGTGGAAGGGCAGCCGCTCACGCCAAAAAATGTGGACCTGCTCACGCTTCACCAGTTCATGGGAGAGGTGATCGACCTGCTTCAGGGTGATGCCAAACGGGCCGAAATGGGGCAGCCCACGATAGCCATTGAGGATGGTTCGGTGAAATTGGTCACCATTGTGGCTCCTTTGGTGGCAGCTGCGTTCCAAGCGGACATGCAAACACTCGCCGCCTCCGCGGACCTCGACTCGATTTCTCCCAAAAGGGCGCAGGTCATTGAAATGTGGCAGGGCCGGACGACCCAGGCCGAATCCAAACGCCGCTACAGCATAGCCCCGGCTGCGAACAGACCGGATGGCATGACCGTGCGCATTGATCGGGAAAGCGCGTTCAGACACCGCCAACTCGACAACTGGGTCCGGGCCGAAAAATACATCACAGGACGGGTCGTGGACTTGGGCGGGAAAACGAAACCCAACGTGCATCTCGTCCTTCCTTCCGGCGAATCGATCAAGGTGGAAGCCAGCGAAAGCCAGCTTGAAGGCGCCGACTACCTCTACAAAGCGATCACATTGAATGTCCATGCCATGGAACACATCCGCAGCGGGCAATTGCGCGATCTCCGGCTGATCGACGTGGTGAGACCCTTGAAAGAAATCGACGAGGACAAGCTCAAGTCGCTCTGGCGGAAAGGCCGGGATGCCTGGGCAGAGATCACCAGCCCCACAGAGTGGGTGGAACGTTTGCGGGAATCCTGATCCATGCTGAAAATCTGCGTCGATACCTCCTTTCTGATCACCTTCGCGGACGATTCCCGCCCCAATCATTCAACTGCCGTGGATTACTTCCGGCACTGTGTGGCCAACGGGCATCTTCTTTGTCTCTCCACCCTGGTCGTATCGGAGTTCGAGGTGGGACAACCGGCAAGCGATCTTCCGCTGGAGCATTTCCACATCGTCCCCTTCAATTTCCGTCATGCCGTTCGCTCGGCGGACTATCACAAAGTGATCAAAGGCTTCCCCGCCCCCGATGCGGCGGACCGACATGTCGTCCGCAACGATCTCAAAATCCTCGCCCAAGCGGATATCGAGCAATGCCAGGTGATTCTCACCGAGGATGCCAACACACTCACCCGATGGGCGGATCAACTCGGGAAAGCCAATCTCTGCGGCGTATCATCGTTGCTCCTTAAGGACGGCTTTCGGCCGGATGAACTGGTCGATCCGGACCAGAAGACGCTGGGGATTTGAAAGACGCACATTGGGTTTAGCACCCCTCCTTGGAGTCAGGAAAGCTGCCGCCACTGTTTTGTGAACTCTCCGTGATTTGAGAGTCCGATTTTCACGTCGCGACACCAACCCTCTTTGTCGAAAAGATCAACGCCACGGCCAATGTCCAAAGTGAACTGACATGCACGCAGAAACCGATCATGTGGCTGATCGGATTCAAGGTGACCAACGACCTTTATTGTGACCTTGGAGTTTACTAGCTCAGCCTGGAATCTCGAGTCCACCCCCCGAGATTGCGAGTTCGTCGTATGCACAACGATCTTCAATTCTCGATCACACTTCTTGAAAAAATTGCACCAGTGCGGAATAGCCTCGTAATAATTCGGGCCAAAATCCTTCCCCATTTGGCGATCGTAAATTTCGATTGTCTCGGCATGCCTCGCAAGTCGACCAAACGCCTCTTGAAGCAGTTCATGAGCCGGTTTTGCTTTTGGAGCATATATCAATGCGCATGCCGACCTGCTTCGGGTCCGTGCGAAAGTCGAGCTGTTGTATCGAAGCGCAGAAATGAATTCCAAACTGCCCTCCAGTTTCGGCCTTTCGCAAATCGCCGCGTCTAGCTCCGAGTTGTTAGACTGCGTGATGAGGATATCTGAAATACTGGTATCCCAATCGTTCTCGTAGCCATCAATCACTGCGACAAATCTGCTTTGGCTGGGACTGCTGAACGTTTCTAAGACCGCGGACACTCGTTTTCTGATATCAGGATCCTTGATTTTACCGATCAAAGACTTGAGCTCTCCGCCGATTCTCCAAGTTCCCGAGGTTTCGGCCAATAGACAGTTCTGAAGCAAGGATTCAAAAATACCGAGAAGCAAATCTTCTCCCAGCTCTCCCCTTTCAATCAGGGCGAGAACGGATTCCGGATCGATGGCGACGATGAAAACCATGACTCCAGACTAAAAAAGTTCCTCCAAACGTTCTTCGAAAAATCCTCTCGGCCATTCGCTTCGAATGCGTCCCTGTTCATCAATCTTGATTTCAGTAACTATTGAACCGTCTTCACCGGGCTCCACGTAAAGGACAGCGACATCATCCGGGCGCACGGGGTGCATGCCTTCCGGCAGCTTGCCACGGGATGTTTCCCGGATTCTCCGAAGGATCCGCAGAATCAGATGCTCGCTGTGGGTTTCCAGCAGAAATGTATTATTGTTCTCCCCAAGCGCGGACTCGATAAAGACGTCACCCAGTTCAGCTTGGAGCGCGGGGTGGAGATGAAGCTCGGGTTGTTCGATGGCGATCAGTTTTTCCTGTTGGGCGAAGGCTTCCAGAATGATCGGCAAAGATTGGCTGACTCCTACCCCCACATCTTGCAGGGCGGTCCAAATTCCGTTTTTTGGATCATGTAGGCGAAGTTCGACCCGTTCCACATTGGATTGAACCATTTCCTTCATGGACTTGCCGGACAATGCATTGCCCAATGCTGAGCGAACTTCCTGATTCTCGGAGATGTGAAGTCTCACCGCATCGTCGTAAAATGTGGAATTCGCATCTTTATTCCAGTCATCCAACAAGCTCCGTGCCTGTTCCTCCGCCCTTTGCTGAACCCATTCGTCTGGTGGGAAATCGCCGCAGTTGATGTCCTTGTCAGGATTCTCCTCGTAGTAGTCATCCGAGTAGCCCTGTTTCCAATCTCGGATGATCTCCCGCCAGTATTCGACCATCTGGCGGAAAAAATCCGGATGGGCTTCGAGCCATTTTCGTTTTTCCTCGTAATCAAAAAACTCCCATTCGCTTCTCGCCTGCTCCACCGCGGAGGAGAGGGCTCCCCAGTCATCCCCGGCTTCGGCATGGGAAGTAGCAGCGATGAACGAACTTTCCAGTGCATCCACCGGCATCAATTCTCGCAACTGGATGCGATGCCCAAACTTGAGCTGCTCCAAAGTCGTGTTTATGCGCTTAACAAGTGCAGGTTGTTTGGCGAGCCAACGCCAGCCCAGAAGCTCACACGAGCGGATATCCACCGACCGGTCCGGAATATCCCGTAGCGGCGGCAGATACTGAATTTCACCGATCATTTTGGAAAATACCGAAAACACATCGATGATGGCTGACGGGAGTTCTTGAACAAGGAATGGCAGATGTTCCTTCAGCGAGGTCTCGACGTTTTCCAGAACGAGTCGATCAAAGCCATTTAGTTCCATCCGATTTGGCAAAAAGGCGGTCTCGAAAAGACCGTATTGCCCATAAATGTTTATCGACTCCAGAGCGTCCTTTGTCGCGTCGGTAGGGTGGGACGCGAAAGGCATTGCCGGATGGTCAAAATTGATTTTTGCAGAATACCCTGCCCATTGTCCGGGGTCGCGTGCCCGTACTAAAAGTAGTTCGATGCCATCCCCGTAAAGTCGCAATGCACTCAATCTTGGTGCCTGGCCCTTCTTGGGACGTCGGAATGCAAGGTCCAGTTTGAAGATCAAAATGGAATTTATCCATTTTGAAGAGTTGGACTTGGAAAAAGGACTTTCGATGGTGAGGGAGAATCTCAGGCGGTCCAACCCTGACTTCCGGTTCAAACAAGAGTCGAACCCTCCCAAATTGACGGATTTGCCTGCGAGTAGAGGATTAAAAACATCGGTTATCCCACGGGACTCCACATGGTTGAGCCACAGCAGCGAATGAATCAGCGAGGATTTCCCAGCGCTGTTCGGTCCGAAGACAAGTGTTATGGGCTTGATCGGAATGGTTTGGAACTCCTTCCCGAAGGCTTTGAAGTTTGCGATTTCGATAGATTTGAGTTTCATGCTGAGAATGCTTGGAAGAAGCAAGGAAGAGTTTGCCATTCACTCATTGGATTTCATTTGTCGCGGTGAGTTAGCGAAGGGGATCGAAGGCGATTTGGAATTGCTGATCGTAATCGAGGTATTTGAGTTCTGGTGTTGCACAGGTGGAAAAGGCACCTTTTTGGGTGTTTCAGCATCGGCTAATTCTCGTCGGAGTAGAACCAGCCTTCGTCGTTCGAGCGAGAGAAATCATCGTTGTCGTCGGCGAGATCGTCGAGCATGACTTCGCGTTCGCGGGCGTTGTCTTCGTAGTCGAAGCCGCCGTCGTAGTCGGGTTCGGCGGGCATTTCCGGCGGATCGACGAAGCCCATGTCGTCGAAGGAGTGGGAGGAAGAAGTGCCCCGTCGTCGCTGCGCTATGCCGGGCAAGCTGAGTGAGCAGTTAGCAGTGATTTGAGCCAGATCTTGAGGAACCTGTTTGTGGCTCCATGTCGCTTCGCTCCATTGTGGGGGGAGAAGAATAGAGGAGGATTTCTCGGGATCTTGGGCGATGGACTCGTAGCAAGATGCTCCTTGGACGGACTGCGGCAGGATGCCACAGCCACTTTGTGAGAGGACGGACTGCGGGATTTGCGGTTGGGGATTTTGGACTGGTGGGTTCACGGTCGGATTTCAAGTGACAGGTAGCGCGGCCTCGACGTAGGCCGCATGACAAAGGGAGGAGAAAGCTGGATGCCAAGAAGGGCCTGGAAGTCGGAACTTGGGCGGTTCTTTCGCATGCCTTTGGCGTGCGCTCCCGGCGGTAGCGCGCCACCTTTGGGATTCAGGATTCATCGGAGGATGGGGCAGAAGAGTTGACCACAATGGGAGCACAGCGGACATGGACGAACTGGCGGCATTCTAATCCTTCGTCAAATTTCACTGATTTACTGATTTCAAGAGCAACCAATCCGTTTTTTTCTTCAATCAGTGCCATCAGTGAAATCAGTGGTTAAAATATTCTTAGGTTTTGCGGGATGAGTGTTGCGGCGATTGCGGCCGGCGTTGCGGCCGGCGTTGCGGGTGGTGCCGGAGGATTTGCTGGAGCCGAGGTTTTTGGCGGAGGTGAGGTGCCAGGCTTTGCACTCGGGGCAGAAGTAGGAGCGGAGGAACGAGGTGTTCGCGCCGTGGCTCTTGATGCGGTTGCCGGACTTGCGGGCGTTGGCCTCGCTGCTGTAACAGGATTTCCCGCAGGGACCGGTGAGGCGGATGGGGGTGACGGGTGCGGATTTTTCCAAGTCGGCGGCGGCTTCGTCGGGATCGAGGGAATCCGGATGCAGGCCGAGTTCGCCGAGCAGTTTGTCGATGCGTTTGTTGGGTTTGGGTTTCATGGGGGTGGAAAGTGCCGAGTGGTCAGTGGTCAGTGGTCAGTGGTCAGTGGTCAGTGGTCAGTGGAATTTGGAATTTGGAGTTAGAATATGACGTCAATTTCGGGACAACCACGGAGATTCGATGTGTTATTAACCGCGAATGGACGCCAATCGACGCGAATATTAAGAACTGCATTCTCAGAATCATGCATTTCATTTAAAAAATCTTCATTCGCGTTCCTTCGCGTCCATTCGCGGTTGAATAATTCTTAACTTGATAGCCCTTACTGCTTTCCAGAGGGATTCATCGGAGCATTTCTTCAATCAGTGCCATCCGTGAAATCCGTGGTTAAAAATATTCTGAGGTTTCCGGTGAGCGTGTTGGTTTAATAGTATGGCCAGTTGCAGCGGCAGCCGCCGCATTCGCAAAGGAGACCGCTGCAACTCGGGCAGACTTTGGTTTGGAGGTGACTGAGCGTCGTCGTGCATTTCCAGCAACGCGTGTGCTTCACGCGGGCTTCGGGGTTCCCGACGATGGCGTAAAACTGCCGATCCGCATACGCCGCCACGCCCATGATGTCCGCGCGGAGGATCAGGCGCTCGACGGGCACCATCCTGTGGAGTTGGCCGCTTGGGCCGGTGAGGTTGTAGAAAGTGGGCACCTGGTGATCATCATCGCTCCACGCGGCGTGCGAATGAATCTTGAACAGGTTCGTGTTGTGGTGGACGCGCACTACGGTGCCCACGGCGAAAGTGATTGGCCGGGTATCGGCGGAAGGGGGTGAGGTTGGGAAGGTGGTGGTCATTTGCTGGAACATGGCAGTGCGGGCGACAAGGTGAGACTGTCATGATTCGCCGATTCCGACTATCTCGGGAATTGCATGTGACATGACTGTGGAGTCATGACGTTGCGGCGGGTCGGTCAAGTCCGTTGTTGCGGAACCGTGGGGCGCGCTCTAAGAAGACGGCATGGGGATCGCAGAAATCATGCGCGAGGTCCGCAAGCTGCCGGACGACGAGCTTCTGGCACTCGCGGCGCAAGTCGATGAAGAAGCGGCGCGGGCCGTGGATCATCGGTTTGAGTGCTTGGTGCGCGAAGGACGGTTTGAAGACCTTGTTTCGGAGGCACTGCGCGAAGAGAAGGAAGGCAAAACAACTTCCCTGGATGAAGTCCTCAACGAGCGCGGCGTTTCGTAAGCAATTGAAATTATCCGATCCCCCAAACGTCTTGCCACCTCCCGGTTGTCACGAGCGATGTAGCGGACAAGATCATGTAGATCAGTGAGCGCCGCCCGGGACCAGACTATTTGGAAATCCATCCGTTGAGCAGGTTGCGAACCTCATCGTGCGGGATTACTTCGCCACGCCGGACTTCACCGCGTGCCTTCTCGATGGCAGAAAGGAAGTGAATACGCTCCTCAATCTCTTGCCATGAGGCATCTTCAGGAAGTTCCCTGATCGTTTCCATCGCCAATTCCTTCGTGGACATATTGGCAAAATGGCATCAATGGGCGCACTTGCCAAGTCTGGCTTTTGTTTCCACGCACTGCGGTGGCGATGGAACAAAACTGGCACGAAATGATCATGCTGTCGAAATGATGAGGCTTGCCAGAGCGGGAATCGCATGTCACATGACTCCGCAGTCATGACAGGAATTTTCTCGAAGAACGGTGTTTCGCTGGAGCGTTTGCAAACGCTGGCAGAGGTGTTGCAGGCGGGGAGTTTTGCGCTTGCTGCGAAGGGAGATACGAACCGCGCGACGCTGATCAGCCGGCAGATGACGGAGCTGGAGGAAGCGCTGGGCATCAAGCTGCTGGATCGGACGAGGAAGCCATTCCAGCCGACACCTGCGGCGTTGCGCCTAGCGGATTCTTGCGAGCGCTTCGTGCGCGAGGTGGAGGAGGTTTCCGCGGAGGCGGGAGGATTGCAGCTGCCGATCACCGTGGGTGCGGGCGAGGTGGTGATCCGGGAATTTTTGATCCCGAAAATCGGCAGGCAGAGCAAGGGCAAGCAGCCGGTTTCGTGGGTGATGCGCAACCTGACGTGGAGGAAGATCCAAGAAGGACTCGCGGCGGAACGGCTGGACGTAGGGATCGCCTCTGGACTTGAAGCGAGTGGGAATGTGGCGGTGGTGAACCTCGAAAGCTACGGGTTCAAGCTGTTGCTGCCAGCCCACGAAACGCCGGACAAGAGCGGTTGGAAACGTCTGGCAGATCTGCCGGTGGTGCTGCTGGATGGCGACGGAAAATTCCGTCAATTCCTCGCGGGCTGCGAGCGTGAGCACGGAGTGAAGCTCAAGATCGGAGCCGAATGCACGAGTTTCCCGCAGGCGGCCGATCTGGCGGAGGTGGCAGGCTGGGCGGTGTTTGTGCCGGAGTATTGGTGGCGGCGGCGCAAGGAGTGGGCGGCGCGGACGCAGAGGCTACCCGGACTGGAACAACACCAGCGGACGTTCCAACTCGGCTGGAACCAGAAAGTCGCGGAACGCCGGCCGGAGGTGGCAAAGCTGGTGAAGGCGCTCGGGGGCGGAAAGCGGTAGCCAGGGGAAAAAGAAGCGATGACCGCAAACTAAGTTGTCTTCAGTTGCGATCCGCGCGGGTTGGATATTCGTGGTGAAAAAATAGCGCCTGTCTTTCACCCGCCGCCCGTGATTCATTGCCGCCATGCAACTGCCTGACACGACCCCCGAACTTCTTTCTCCCGCGGGGAACTGGGATTGCGCCCGCGCCGCCGTGGCCGCCGGGGCCGATGCCATTTATTTCGGCCTCCCGAAATTCAACGCCCGCCTCCGCGCCGACAACTTCATCGAGGCGGACTTGCCCGAACTCATCGAATACCTGCACCGCCACGGCGTGAAGGGTTTCGTCGCGATGAATACCCTCATTTTTACCCGCGAAATGAAGGCCGCCGAAGACCAACTCCGCCGGATCGCCGCCGCCGGAGTGGACGCGCTGATCATCCAGGATCTCGGCCTCGCCAAGCTCGCCCGCGAGGTCGCGCCGAACGTCGAGCTCCACGCCTCGACCCAGATGACCCTCACCTCGCCGGAGGGCCTCGCCTTCGTCGAATCGCTCTTTCCGCTAGAGCGCGCCGTCCTCGCCCGCGAGCTTTCCATCAAGGAAATCGAGCGTTTCCAGGCGTCCTCCGTGAAGACGAAAACCCCGCTGGAAGTCTTCGTCCACGGTGCGCTCTGCGTCGCCTATTCCGGCCAATGCCTTACCAGTGAGTCACTTGGCCAGCGCAGCGCCAACCGTGGCGAGTGCGCCCAAGCTTGCCGTATGCCCTATGAAATCGTCGTCGATGGCGAAACCCGCGAACTCGGAGCGGTCCGCTATTTACTCAGTCCACAAGACCTCGCCGCCGTCGATCTCGTCCCGGATCTCGTCCGCGCCGGGGTGAAATCTTTCAAAATCGAAGGTCGCCTCAAATCCCCCGAATACGTCTCCGCAGTGACCCGCGTCTATCGAAAAGCGCTCGACGCCGCGATGGCCGAAACGGCAAGCCCGATCACCCCGTCCGACCGCTACGCGCTGGAAATGACCTTCTCCCGCGGCCTCAGCACCGGCTGGTTCGCTGGCACCAACCACCCTTACCTCACCCACGGTAAATTCGGCAAAAAGCGCGGCCCGCTGCTCGGCGAAATCACCGATTGCGGCCCCGGCTGGATCCGCTTGGGCAAGCTCACCGGCGTGCCCTTCACCGCTGGCGACGGCGTCGTCTTCGATGCCGGTGAGAACCGCGACCTCGAACAAGGTGCGCGCATCTGGGTCATCGAGGGCGAGCGCCTGATTTTCCACCTCACCTACAGCGGCATCAACTTCGACCGCATCAAACCCGGCCAAACGCTCTACAAAACCTCCGATCCCAAGCTCGACTCCGAGCTCCGCCGTTTCTGGCAAAACGCCCGCCCCGCCGAGAAAAAGTCCGCCCTCCACCTCATCGTCAGCGGCAAGCCCGGCGAGCCGATTGAAGTGCGGAGCGGCGAGTGCAGAGTGCGGAGTGAAATCCTGCTGCAAGAAGCCGCCAAGCACCCGCTCGGCACCGAAAAACTCGTCGAACAACTCGGCCGCCTCGGCGATTCCACCTTCGAACTCGGCACCCTCGACAACCAGCTCGAAGGAAATTGCCACATCGCCGTTTCCGCGCTCAACCAGCTCCGCCGCGCCTTGGTCAAGCAGTTGGAAACCGCCGCCGCCATCAAACCCGTCGCCGAAAAAATCACCACCACCCACCGCGACCTCTTCCCTTCGATGTTCGATGTTCAGCGTCCGACGTTCGATGTTCCCACCCTCTCCGTCCTCTGCCGCACCCTCGGCCAAGTCACCGCCGCCCTCGAATGCGGTGTGGAAACGATCTACTGCGACTTCGAAGACCCACGCCGCTACAAGGACGCCGTCGCGCTCGTGAGATCTGAAATTTCAGATCTCAAATCCCAAATTTTCCTCGCCACCCCGCGCATCCTCAAGCCCGGCGAAACCGGCTACCTCAAGCTCATCGAAAATGCCGAACCCGACGGCCTGCTCCTCCGCAACCTCGGCGCGCTCCACTATTATAAGGACCGCCACGACCTGAAAAAAATCGGCGATTTCTCGCTCAACGTCGCCAACCCCATCACCGCCAAGCTCTTGATGGAAAACGCCGGGCTCGACCACCTCACCGTCTCTTACGACCTCAACATCGGCCAAGTCCTCGAACTCCTCCACAGCGCGCCGCCCGCATGGTTCGAACTCACGCTGCACCAGCACATGCCGATGTTTCACATGGAGCACTGCGTCTTCTGCACCTTCCTCAGCAGCGGCACCACCTACAAAGACTGCGGCCGTCCCTGCGAAACCCACGTCGTCCACCTGCGCGACCGCGTCGGTCAACTCCACCGCCTGCAAGCCGACGTCGGCTGCCGCAACACGCTCTTCAACGGCAAGGCCCAGACGGGAGCCCGCTACTACGAGCCCCTCCGCGCCACCGGCCTCTCGCGCTTCCGCGTCGAGCTG
>JANMJJ010000065.1:0-2204 GCA_031371325.1 Akkermansiaceae bacterium
TTGTTAGTTAGGGGGGATCACCGGGCCGTGCAAGACGGTTCTGGCGGATCGCCCTTCCAATGGCCGACGAGGTTAGCTGACGGGCTGGGCCTTGAAAGTGGCCTGAACGCGCAGTTGCCTGCTGTTCTTCGCCCCGTCCCGTTGCCGGGAATCCGGTTCCCCCGCCTGCGGCCTCAGGAAGGAAGCCGCAGTTAGGCTGCGTGGGCGGGAGTGTAGGGGATGGGGCGGCGGACTGCAAATCGGGCGTAGAGTGGAATGCGCAGACAGGAGAGGCTCTTTCAAAACCCCGGTAGCCGGTGGTATTTCTCCCTCTCCTCCATCGGATGGAGGAGAGGGCCGGGGAGAGGAGGTTGGGATGGCGTGGGATCTGACCAAAACAATCGCGCAACGCCCCCTGAACCCGACCACTCCTCTCCCTGCCCTCTCCTCGCCTTCCGAAGGCGAGGAGCGGGTGGCCGCAGGTCGCACGAGGTTTTGAAAAAGCCTCAGGAGAACATCCATGAGTTGGAACGCCGAACAGAAATGACCGAAGGGTTGCTCAAATCACAAGCGCGACTTCACAGCGGGCTTTGACGCGCCGGGCTGCGCGGTCGGGGCGGGGCGGAAACAGCGTCATCATCTCCTCGCACCAAACCACATATTCGTCGGGCGTCATTCGGGGCGGGCGGGATGCAAAGTCAGGGGCGACCGGAAATTCGAGCTTGTCGTCAACGCCTGCCTGATACGCAACGACGGCTTCGCGCAGCTCAGGATTGGAAGGCGACGATTCGTTCACAGATTTTGTGGTGGTCAGAGGACGAACTCCACGGCGATGGCCATGGCGGCCCGACGCTCTCTTTCACCCGGGCGCGTGCTGCGCCACGGCATTGTTTCGGCAATGCGCTGAAGCATGACCTGCGGGTCAATCTGCGGCGGATATGACTTAAACCCTGGGTCAACTGGAAACTCCAATCTCCCGCTCCCGCCCGCATCCCTGAGCATGTCTGGCTCATTCTGGCGTGATGGCTCGGACGACTTTTTCATAGAGTTCTGCGCTCCCATACTTGAGGAACATTAACCGAAATTTTTCGCTCCGCACATCCACTTTGTTGATGCGGATCAAATTGTCCACGTCCAGCAAGTCCTTGCCGAACCGGCCCAAGTGGCCGTGCTTCAGTGCGTGAACCTTCAGCGCGAGCAGGTGATCCAGCGACGGGATTGACAGTCGCGCGCCAAACATATCCACCTCCAGCGCTGCCGACATCATCTGACTGAACGTGTCGCTATTGACGAACATCAGATCTGCGGGCCAGGCCCCTGCTGCTGGAGGCGTCAACTGGACGAAAACTCCGCGATCGGCATAAATCACATAACCGAGCTTGGCGAAGAGATCCAACCAAGCCTCCCGTGCATCCTTCAGCACCAACAAGTCCAGGTCGGCGGTGTCGCGCGAAAATTTGTGCATGTTCACCGCCAAACCACCAATCACAAGAAACCGCAGATTTCGCTTCTGTGCCTCGTCCTGAATTGTCTGAAAAAAGCCCATGTTAGCGCGGCCTTTTCACAGCGCCTTCTGATGCGACTTCAGGTGCGCCGCCGCGATGAATCCCTTGAACAGCGGATGCGGCTGGTGCGGCTTGCTCAGGAACTCCGGATGAAACTGGCACGCGATGAAGAACGGATGATTCGGAATCTCGATGATCTCCACCAGCTTGCCGTCGGGCGACGTGCCGCTGAAAACGAATCCGGCCTTCTCGAACTTCTCGCGGTAGTTGTTGTTGAACTCGAAACGATGCCGATGCCGCTCCTTGATGACGAACGCGCCGTAAAGTTTTGCCGCGAGCGATCCCATCGTGATCTGACAGGGCATTGCGCCCAGCCGCATCGTGCCGCCCTTCTTCGTCACCTTGAGCTGGCTGTCCATCATCGCGATCACTGGATGCGGCGAGTTCGCGTCGAACTCGACCGAGTGCGCCTTGTCCAGCTTCAGCACGTTGCGCGCGAACTCGATGGTCGCGATCTGCATGCCGAGGCACAGGCCGAGATAGGGCACGTTTTTCTCGCGTGCATATTGTGCCGCCAGGATTTTTCCCTCGATGCCGCGATCGCCAAAGCCGCCGGGCACGAGGATACCGCTTAAGCCCTTGAGCTGCGATTCCGCGCCGTGCCGCTCGATCTCCTCGGCGTCAATGCGGATGAGTTCCACGCCACAATCGTTGCCGATG
>JANMJJ010000155.1:0-18831 GCA_031371325.1 Akkermansiaceae bacterium
GCGCCACGCGGGCCTTGAATTCAGGGTCGTGTCTTCTTCGTTTGCCTTTCATTTTGTGTGTGTTCGGTTCGGTTTTAACGCCGCTCCCACACACCACAATCATAGCTTAGCCACTGGCCTGATTTTCTGGGGCCGCCTCAATATCGTGGAACTTATCCGGTTTGAGCATTGCTGGATTCCAATTTTCTGAGTATATGGAATCTATGAAAACGACTATTGATATTCCTGATGAGGCGCTGGCGGATGCCATGCGATTCACCGGGGCGAAGACGAAGCGTGAGGCGGTGGTGAAGGCTTTGGAGGAGTTCAACCGGCGGCAGAAGGTGGAGGCCTTGCTGGCTGCGGCGGGAACTTTTCCTGATTTTCCCACCAACGACGAGATCGAGGCTGCGGATTTGGAGTATGAGGAACGCATGGCGAAACGATGGGCGGGCAAGCCATGAAGGTGCTGATCGACAGTTCCACCTGGATTGACTTTCTCAGGGAAGGAGATGCCAAGCATCCGGAAGTGGGCGCGGCACTCCGGAGCCAGCGGGCGGTGTTGTGTCCGGTGGTGTGGGTGGAATTGTGGAGCGGTATGCGCGGCAAACGGGAGGAAGCGGTTTTGACCAACCTGCGGGATTGCTGTGGATGGCTGGAGATCGACGTCGAGACTTGGCGCATAACCGCCGACCTGAGGCGGGCGGCCAGACGGAAGGGACTGAATTGTCCTTTAGGGGATGTCTTGATCGTGGCCTGCGCGAAGCGTCACGGAGCCGGTTTGATGCACCGGGATAAACATTTCGAAGAGCTGATGAAACTCAACACATGAGCGGTTACACCGAAGATCATTTCGTCGAGCAACCGGCGAATAGTGCTGGGTCAGCGCTATCATCTGATCATTGAAGCAATCCTGGGTCGGATTGGCGGAACGGGAGGGATTTGAACCCTCGGTAGGGTTACCCCTACGTTCCCTTAGCAAGGGAGTGCTTTCGACCACTCAGCCACCGTTCCGTGATGCGGGTCGGGAGGTTTGAAACATAGACCACGGGCAACGTCAACCCTTGGCAGGCGGAAACCTTCAGGAAATTAAAATTCGTCGGTTTCAGTCGGTGGAAGGGGCTGCTCTTTCACTTCCTGGTGGGTTTCGGCGGGGGGCTCATCGACACTTGCCGGTGCTTGGACAGGGGAATCAACGGACGCCACTTCCTCAGTGACGACGTCACCCGCTTCGGCCTTCGGCTTCTTGGATTTCTTTTTCTTTTTCTTCGTCTTTTTCGGCTCACTGCCGGGTTCGGCGGGGTTTGCCTCGCGGGCATCCTGGACGACGAGCGTGTCGTCGGTGTGGAGTAGGATGTGCCCTTGATGGAGCAGCCAGAAAAGATCGGCCGCGTATTCGGCAGGCGGGGCGGTGCTGCCCTCGGGCAGGACGGATTTCCACAGACCTTCGAGCTTGGCTGGGCTGTTCTCGCGGATCCAGGCGACCATCTGGGCGGGGCGCTCGGCGAGTAAGGCGTTGAGCGGCAGCGGGTGGGGGCGGGCGGGGCCGGTGTGGAGTTTGCCTTGGCGTTTGAAAACCGGAAGATGCTCGGCCTCGACGGCGCGGCAGACCGCCGGGATCAGGATGGCCGGATGATTGCGGGCGTGGGTGCCGGAGATTTTCAACGAGACCAGCAGCGAGGGTGATAGATTTTTCGGCGCGATCGCTCCGGAGACATCGGCCATGCGGGTCTCCTCGAATGCCTTGTCGAAACAACGCGCTCCCAACGCGCGTTCGGCTTCGGCGCGGTCGTCGATCCAGGCATCGTCGTCCTCGCCCTTGATCCTCCAGCGGGTCTTTTTCTTGGTCGTCTCCAACCACGCGTTGACGGCTTCCTCGCCGCGTTCGGTGCGGACCTTGGCCGAGTAGGCCTCGAACGGCATCCTGGCAAAACGCTCGCGGTGCAGACGGCGCAGGTTCGTTTGATAGGAGTGGAAATTGACCGGCCCCAACCACTCGCCGGAGATCCCGCAACGGGCGATCGCCTGGAAATTCCCGGTCGGCGGTTCGACGTCGATGGTTTCCTCCTCGATCAGTTCATTCCGCAGGTCGGAGCTCCAAAGGTGGCGGATCGCTTCCTCGCGGGTGAGGAAGACGGATTCCTCGAGCTTGCCACGGATCAATGGGGCGTGCGGCTCGGGAGCCTCGAAAATCGCCCGGCAGCGGGATTTCTCCGCGAGCAGGATCTTGGCGACATCGAACAACGGATAGACCCGCGCGACCTGATGGACTTCCTTGCCGATGAGATGCACCGCCTGTGGATCCGGCGCGACCGTGGCGCGGACTCCTTCTTCCGGTCCCACTTCCACCTGCTGAGGCGGGCCGTTGCGGCGATCGTCGTAGTTGCCGCCACGGCCTTGCGAAGGCCGGCGCTCGCCGCCATCGCGCGAGCCACCGCTGCGCGGTCCGCGGTCGCGATCGTCGCGGCGGGGCGGGCGATCCTCGCCTCCGGCAAAGGTTTTGGGTTTGCGCTCGGTGGTGTCGCCGGCGGCACGCGCCCATGCGGGTCCTAGCGCAAAGCTGGATAAGAGGCTGCTCAATGGATCGGTATCAGAATCGCTCACGACGCGCAGCCTAAAGAGTGATTTGGGAAATGACAAACTCCGCTTGTATCAAATTATCGGGCCGGTTCTGGCCATCAGCAGTGATAGAATCCGCTGGGTCGCGCCGTCGTGGCGGGCGAGCAACGCGGATGCCTGGCGAGTCATCGCCCGGGCGTTTTGTGGATCGAGTGCCGTGACAATGGCGTGCGAGAGTTCGTCTGGATCGCGGGCGGAAATGCCGCCGCCGGTGGTGATCAGCCGGTTGGCGAGCGGTTGGAAATTCTCCATGTGCGGGCCGAAAATCACCGGCTTTTCCGCGAGGATCGCCTCGCAGGGATTTTGGCCGCCGGTGGATAGAAAGCTCTTGCCGATGATGACTACATCCGCGTGGGCGGTCCAATCGCGGAGCTCGCCGGTGGTGTCGATGACGAGAACGTGGCGGCGATCAGCGGTCGCCGCGTCCTCTGGAAACGACGACCTCAACCTCACCCCGAACCCCGCGCCCGCGAGTTCCGCCGTCACCTCCGCGCAGCGCTCGGCATGGCGCGGCACGATCACCGCCAGCGCGTCGGGGCTCGCATCCCGGATCGCTCCGGCGATCCAGGCGTCCTCGCCGGGATGGGTGCTGGCTGCTAGAACCACCGGCCGGTCCTTGCCGAAGGTATCGAGGATTTGTTGGAATTCCGCGTGCCGCAGCGGGTGCGCGCCGCTGCCGGGATCGAATTTCAAGCTGCCGGTGTCGTGGATCTTTTCCCGCCCGATGCCGAGCGTTTCCCAGATTCCCGCGTCGTCGGGTTCTTGGATCGCCACCGCATCTAGCAACCGATAGATCGGCCGCAGCCAGGCGGCGAATCTTCTGAATCGCCGCGCCGAACGCGGCGACATGCGGGCGTTGACGAGGCGGACCGGAATGTGCCGCCGCCTGCAGGCTAACAACAGGTACGGCCAGACCTCGCCCTCGATCAGGACGATCTGCGCCGGCTCGAAGCGCTTCAAATAGCGGCCGACCATCCAGCGGAAATCCAACGGTGAGTAGGTAACGCGCAGCCCGGGGATCTGCGCTGCCGTCGCCACGGCGTGGCCGGTGGCGGTGCCGGTCGCCAGCACGAAGCGCCGCCCGGGTTCTCTAACCAACCATTCGCGGACGAGTTTCAGCGCGAGCAACGACTCGCCGACACTGACCGCGTGGAGATGGACCGCACCGCAGGGTTCGTATTCCAGCGGCGTGGAGTAGATCGCGGCGCGTTCGCCCAAACGCGTGCCGAATCCGCCGCGCCGCAGCATTTTCAAGACCCAACCGGGAAAGGCCGCGATGAACAGCAACGGCAGCAGCAGCCGGTAAATCGCAAGGGCGGTGAAGAATCGCATCGCCGCAGAGCCTAGGTTGCCACGATGGGTAGGTAAAGCCGGATGGCAACGCGTCGGGCTAAGCGAAAGCCCCCGAAGAATGGAAGCGGTGCCTTCGTTGCACTCTGCCACCGCAGTCCAAGGGCCTTAGCTCTTCGCCGGGCCGGTGCGTTTTCCTTCGAGCGCTCCGGTTGCAACTCCCGCAACTAAGCCGGAGCTGAAGCCGAAGACATGGCCCAGCACGTCGGTATTCGTGCCATGCCCGCCGCCACCCAGCCAGCCTAGCAGAATGAGACCTGCTAGAAACGGTGCCGAGATCCTCACCCACGGCAAGCGCGCCCGGTCGCGCAGCGTCTCCGCGACGCCGAGGCCCGAGAGGATTCCCAACGCCGCGAACACCGCAGTCGAGGCCCCGAGCGAGGTGAAGGCTTCCGGATAAGTGAGCCGCGAGGTGATGATGTTCCCCAGCGTGCCGCAGCCGAGGATCAGCGCCCAACCTAACAACGGCCCGGTCATTTTCGCCACCAGCGTCGCGAACACCATGCCGCTCGCCAGATTTCCAACCAGGTGCCCCAGATCCGCATGCAGGAACAACGCGGTGAACGGCCGCCACCATTCGCCTCGTCCGATCAATCCCACGCTCGACGAGGCCGCCCTTTCCACCAGCGATGAATCCTCGCCCTGCCAGTAAAAAACCGCCATCAGCGAAATCATCCAGATCGCGCAAAATCCCCAGCCTGGCGAATGCCGCGCCCACTCGCCCGCCACCGCCGGCCGTTCGCCCGGCAGCTCCAGTTCCTGGCCGTAGGCGTCCAGCTCTGCGGAAACCCTCGCTGCCGGAAGCGCTTCCGCGTGCAGGTCGAATTCTCCCGGCGTGGCCGCTTCGGTTACCTGGCAGGACTCGCCCATCGCGAGGATGACCAGCCCGTGATCATACGCCTGCTCCAAGTTCGGATAATGCCCGACTTGGACCCATTCGTCCTTTTCAGTAAGCGTTGGCTCGGTGCTGGCGTTTGAGGTCATCGTTTGTTCCCGCGAAGATCGACGCTCAGAACCATCCGTCAATCGCCGGCTTTCGTCATCAGGCCGAGGTAGGTTTCCGCGTCGAGGAAATTCTGGCCGTGGATCAAATGGACGAGCAGAGGCACGCCGGTGAGATCCTCGACCACTCCCTTGTTAGTGATCATCGCAGTCTCCGGGGAGTCACCGGGGTCTCTCCGGTCCCAAATAGCAGACCAGACATTGTGGGGCAATTCGTAATTGAGATTCCGCGATTCAACCGCTCGACTTCGCTGATACCTTTCATCACACCCGCACCGACCGATCACTTTCAGCCCCGCCTTTCGCGCTTTTCAGATGCCACTGCCACCCACATGCTCTCAAACTCCACATCAGCCGCGTCCCGCTCGTCTCACGGTCCGCCCTACCAAACAAAGGGCTCCGTCAATCTCTGTTATTCGGGACCCCAACGATTTCACGCCTCGCCGCCGAACGCCGGGCCGCAGTCGGGGAAACCGCCTAACCCAAGCCACGCCCCGACAACGGCGACACCAATGCTTGTTATTCGGGACCCCGTTCTTCACCCTGGATCTGGCCGCCGCGCTGACCCCCGCGCACATCGCCGCCGAGCACCGGGTCAAATCCGAAAGCGAGGAAGTCGCCTGAACGCCCGCGCCCCCCGCCGCCCCATGCGGACCAACGCCGGGGGATGAATTTAGGACGCTTACGGTTCATACCCCCCCATCGACGTCGGTATTCAGCGATTGAATGGGTCAGCGCTCTCCAATTAACAAAAATGTTAATCCGTGAGCGTTGGCTCGGTGCTGGGGTTTGAGGTCATCGTTTGTTCCCGCGAAGATCGACGCTCAGAACCATCCGTCAATCGCCGGCTTTCGTCATCAGGCCGAGGTAGGTTTCCGCGTCGAGGAAATCCTGGCCGTGGATCAGGTGATCGAGCAAGGGCACGCCCGCTAGATCCTCGACCACGCCTTTGTTAGTGATCATCGCCGTGTCCATTTCATCTTCGAGCTGGTTGAGAATGATCCCGGCGCAAAACAGGCCCTTGGCACGGATCGCGTGGACTGTGAGTAAAATATGGTTCAACGCGCCGAGCTTGTTGGCGGCGACCAAGACCACCGGCAATTTCAAATCCGCAGCCAGATCCGACACCCGGTAGTTGGCCGCGAGCGGCACTTCCCAGCCACCGGCCCCTTCGACGATGACTTGATCGTGGCTGGCGACCAGCCGCTGGAACCCGGCTAACAGCACGGCCGGTTCCACCGTGCGGTTTTCCAACATGCCCGCGACGTAAGGCGCGACGGCGGTGTTGAGGAAAATCGGGTTGATCTCATCCAAGTCGATCCCGCCGGATGCGGCTGCTAGGATGACGGCGTCCCCACGATCGCCGCAGGCGACGGGTTTGTAACCGACGGCGTCCCGGCCTTCGCGGCGCAGGGCTTCGAGGATCAGGCGGGCGACGTGGGTCTTGCCGACGCCGGTGTCGGTGCCGGTGATGAAAAAGCTCATGCCGGAGGGGTGGCCTGCCGCTGCCACCGGGTCAAGACGCGGGAGGGAGAAATTTCCCTTTGCCGTTGGCAATCCCGGTTCATGCTGGCGGCAGATGACAGCAGATTTCCTGGTGATCGGCGCCGGTATTGCCGGACTTTCCTTTGCCCTGCGGGCGGCGCAGCACGGCACGGTGATCGTGCTAACCAAAGGCGAGGCCTACGAGTCGAACACGGCGTGGGCGCAGGGCGGCATCGCTTCAGTGCTGCCCGAGGCGCTGCGGGATGCTGGTGATTCGGTGGAACTGCATGTCGCCGACACGCTCGATGCCGGGGCCGGACTGTGCAAGGAAGCCGCCGTGCGGACGATCATCGGCGAAGGCACGGCGGCGATCGAAGATCTGGTGGATTACGGGGTTTCGTTCGACAAGGAGGGCGATCATTTCCTCCTCGGCAAAGAAGGCGGCCACTCGCACCGGCGGATCCTCCACGCCCGCGACACGACCGGGCGGGAAGTCGCCAGGGCGTTGATCGAGACGGCGCGGAACACGCCGAACCTAACGTTGCTGGAGGACCATTTCGCGATCGACCTGATCACTACGGCCAAGCTCGGGGCGGTGGTGGAAGACCGGGTGCTCGGGGCTTACGTGCTCGAAACGAAGACCAGCGAGGTGAAGGTTTTTCGCTCCGACCGCGTGATCCTCGCGGCCGGCGGCTGCGGCAAAGTCTATCTCTACACGACCAACCCGGACTCCGCGACAGGCGACGGCGTGGCTTTGGGTTGGCGGGCCGGGGCTTCCATCGCGAACATGGAGTTCATTCAGTTTCACCCGACCTGTTTCTACAATCCGGGGGCGACCGGTCCCGAAGCGCGGTCGTTTCTCGTTAGCGAGGCGGTGCGCGGGGAGGGTGGTATCCTGATCAACGCGAAGGGCGAGGACTTCACGAAAAAAATCGATCCGCGCGGTTCGCTTGCTCCGCGTGACATCGTCGCCCGCGCCATCGACCGGGAGCTCAAGCGCACCGGCGCGACCTGCGTCTATCTGGACGTCACCCACAAGCCGAAGGGCTTCATGAAGGAACGGTTTCCCTACATCTATCAAACGCTGCTGAAGTTCGGCCTCGATTGCGAAACCCAGCCGATCCCGGTGGTGCCCGCCGCCCATTACCAATGCGGCGGCGTCCTAACCGACGTGAACGGCAAGACCACCATCCGCGGGTTGTTCGCGGTGGGTGAGGTGGGCTGCACCGGCCTGCACGGGGCGAACCGGCTGGCCTCCAATTCGCTGCTGGAAGGCAATGTGATCGCCCGCCGGGCCTTGGATGAAATGATGCATCGCTATCCGCCCGGCAAGGTTTCCCAAGAGCCACCGGAAATTCCCGGCTGGGAACACGGCGACACCGCCGAACCGGACGAACTGGTGGTCATCTATCACAACTGGGATGAGATCCGGCGGTTGATGTGGGACTACGTTTCCATCGTCCGCACCGACAACCGCTTGCGCCGGGCGACCGCACGGCTGCGAAATCTGAAGAAGGAAGTCCGCGAGTTTTACTGGGGCCACCGGGTCAACGCCGACATCCTGGAACTGCGGAATCTCGTCGCGGTGGCCGGGTTGATCGTCGAGTGCGCCACCCGCCGCAAGGAATCCCGCGGCCTGCATTACACGTTGGATCACCCGGAATCCGACGAGCGGCTTTGCTCGGATACCGTGCTGCGGAAATTCTAACGAGTCTTCGCGCCGCGCTTTCACGACGCATCGGCTTCGTTGGCGGAATGCCCACGCGCCTTACGGGACAAAGGAAAAGCGCGCGTTGGATATCCCCCCGGATCTCGCAACGCGCGCTTTTTTCAAAGCCACTCGGCTTGGCCTGGTTCGGTTGATTTCCCCCCGGAGATCAACGCGAACGGATTTGGCTCGGCTTCTTGGCTTAGAGTTCTTTTGGAGCCGAAGCGCCTCAGAACGAATTCAAATTACCTGAAAATCAGGATAGCGGAAGCTTTATTATGTCCCATTTACGGCCAACTGGTCCCAAAACCGGCCACAAGCGGGGACTTTGGGTTTAATATTGAACGAAATTGACCTTCGAAATCGACCGGCGGGGAAGATGAGGCTGGAAACAGCGGGGCGCTGAGCCGATGTTTTTCCCACAAGCCACCGTGTCCGACCTTTTCACCACTCCTGCGGCTTTGTCTGCCAAACCAACTCCCGCCGAACCGCTGGCGGCCAGGATGCGGCCCCGTTCGCTCGGCGAGGTGGCAGGCCAACAGCATATCCTAGCTCCGGGAAAACTCCTGCGGCGGGCGATCGAATCGGACCGGTTCACGTCGTTGATTTTCTACGGGCCGCCGGGAACCGGGAAGACGACCCTGGCCAGCGTGATCGCACGGACGACCGGCTCGCGCTTCGAATCCCTCAACGGCGTGGAGTCCAACGTCGCGGAGATCCGGGCGAAGATCGACCAGGCCCGCACTTGGCGCGACCTGCGCGGCGAGACGACGATCCTGTTCATCGACGAGATCCATCGTTTCAACAAAGCCCAGCAGGACGTGCTGCTGCCGCACATCGAGCGCGGAGTGGTTAGGTTCATCGGGGCGACGACCCACAATCCGTATTTCCACGTCAACTCGCCGCTGGTTTCGCGCTCGCAGATTTTCCAGTTGGAGCCGGTGCCGGTGGAGGACATCATCGGTGTCCTCGAACGCGCCCTGGCCGACGTGGAGCGCGGTCTGGGAGAATACCAAGTGATCGCCGAGCCCGAGGCGCTGCGCCACCTTTCGGAAAAGTCCGATGGCGATGTCAGGAAGGCATTGAGCGCTTTGGAACTGGCGGTTCTGACCACTCCCGGTGATGACGGTGCCGTACACCTGACCATGGCAGTGGCGGAGGAATCCATCCAACGCAAGGCGGTGGTTTACGACATGGATGGCGACGCGCACCACGACACGATTTCCGCCTTCATCAAATCGATCCGCGGCTCCGACCCGGACGCCGCGCTCTACTGGCTGGCGAAAATGCTGCACGCCGGGGAAGACCCGCGCTTCATCTCGCGGCGGCTGGTGATCTCCGCCTCGGAAGACATCGGCCTGGCGGATTCCAACGCGTTGCGGGTGGCGCTCGACGCGCATGGCGCGTTTGAATTCATCGGCATGCCGGAGGGCCGGATCCCGCTGGCCCACGCCACGGTCTATTTGGCGACCGCCCCGAAATCCAACACCGCCTACGCCGCCCTGGGCCGGGCAATGGACGACGTGGAAAACGGCCGCACCCTCGCCGTGCCGGTGCATCTGCGGACGAACACCCGCAAGAAACTCGCCGCAGCCTCCGGCGAGTCCGAGGCGGCGATGAAGTATCTCTACGCCCACGATTTCGAAGGTGCCTACGTCCCGCAGGCATACTTGCCGGAGGGGAAAATTTACTATCAGCCCGGCGACCAGGGGATGGAAAAACGCATCAGGGAGCGCCTCGATTTCTGGCGAAACTCCCTCCAAGCGGAGAATCGCGCCGACGGTGGCTAATCGCGGAATGAGCGAAGCTCTGCCCGAGGTGCATTTAAGATGCGTCAGCCTTGGATTCAGGGTTGAGTCTGCCGCCGGATTCCGCGAAAACCCCTGCGGATGAGAATTTTGGTCGTAGGCAAAGGTGGGCGCGAACACGCGCTGGTGAGGGCATTGGCGGAATCTCCGGGCAAACCCGTGGTGTTTTGTTTCCCCGGCAGCGACGCGATTTTCGAGCTGGCGCAACCGGTCGCCGCCGATGGCTTGGAAACGTTAGTCGCGTGGATGGTGGCCAATGCCATCGACCTCTGCGTGGCGGGCGAGGAGAGCTATTTGGTGAAAGGCGAGGGACTTGCCAACCTGTGCGAGCGAAACGGCATCCCCTGCTGGGGGCCGCCGAAAGAGTCCGCGCAGTTGGAAGCGAGCAAGGAGTTCGCGAAGGAATTCCTGTCACGGAATGGCATCCCGACCGCGCGCGCGACGGCCACCGCCACGCTGGAGGAAGCCGTCGCCGCGATCGCCGGGGAGTATCCGACCGTGCTGAAATTCGACGGGCTGGCTGCCGGAAAAGGCGTGGCGGTTTGCCCGGACGAGGCGTCCGCTTTGGATTTCCTCGATGAAGTTTTCACCCAGCGTCGCTTCGGTCCCGGGCGGGTGCTCGTCGAGCAATGTCTCACCGGCCCCGAGGTTTCCATCTTCGTCGCGATCATCGACGACCAATACCTCATTTTTACCCCGGCCCGCGATTACAAGCGTGCCCAGGACGG
The DNA here is from genome assembly GCA_031371325.1 of Akkermansiaceae bacterium. Taxonomy (GTDB): domain Bacteria; phylum Verrucomicrobiota; class Verrucomicrobiia; order Verrucomicrobiales; family Akkermansiaceae; genus Luteolibacter. The sequence goes on from JANMJJ010000155.1 coordinate 10,680, forward strand.
CGACTGCGGCCCGAACACCGGCGGCATGGGAGCCGTCGCCAGCCGCAGGCTCGTCACGCCGGAAATGCTCGCACAGATCGAGAAGGAAATCGTGCAGCCGACGGTGGACGGACTCCGCAGCGAAGGCTTGCCTTACCGGGGATTCCTTTACTTCGGGTTGATGCTCACGCCGAGCGGGCCGCAGGTCATCGAATACAACTGCCGCTTCGGCGATCCCGAGTGCCAAGCGGTGATGCCGCTGGTGCAAGGCGATCTCGCCGCCTTCTGCCTCGCCGGTGCCAAGGGCGAACTCCGCGCCGACCTCATCCGCTTCGACGATGGCTGGAGCGTCTGCGTCATCCTCGCCTCCGCCGGCTATCCGGAAAGCTCGCGCAACGGCGACGCCATTTCCGGCCTCGAAAAAATCACCGCTGCCCGCGTCTATCATTCCGGCACCAAGCGCACCGCCGCCGGAAATTGGGAAACTCACGGCGGCCGCGTGCTCGCCGTCGTCGCCGGTGGCAGCACCCGCGAAGAAGCCGTCACCCAAGCCCACGCCGCCGCCGACCTCGTCGCATTCGACGGCTTGCAACGCCGCCGCGACATCGGCATCCTCAATTTTTGAATCATGGAACGCACCCTCACCGCAGAAGACATCGCCGCCGGAGTGGAACGCCTTGCCCGGGCGATCCGCGAGAAACACTGCGGCCATACCATCGCGCTTGTCGGCATCCGCAGCCGCGGCGACGAAGTGGCGGAGCGGGTTTTGACGCTACTTTCCGCAGAAGACGGCTGGGAACTCTCGTTCGGTGTGCTCGACATTTCGCTCTATCGCGACGACTTCGAGCACCTTCACGAAAACCCCTCGATCCAGGAAAGCGACATTCCCTTCACGGTGGACGGCGCACACATCATCCTCGTGGACGACGTCCTTTTCACCGGCCGCACCATCCGCGCCGCGCTCGATGCCCTTTCCGACTACGGTCGCCCGGCCAAGGTCGAGCTGGCCGTCCTCATCGACCGCGGCCACCGCGAAATGCCGATCCAGCCCGACTATGTCGGGATCACCCTCGACACCCGCCGCTTGGATCATGTATTGGTTTCGCTAGAAGGGACGGACGGGACGGATCAAATCCAGATCGTCGAAAAAGAACAACTATGAGCCTCCTGCCGCAGCACAAGAAATCCGCCGACGAGATCGCGAAACTCCGCGAGTCGCTCGGGATCGTCGCCCCTCCGCCGGTCGCCGGGGAATCGCCTGCGGAGATCTCGGTGATGGGCACCGCTCCCGGGCACGAAAAGGCCGTTCCAGCTCCGGAGATTTTGGAAATTCCCGCAGTTGCGGAAATCCAGCAGCCGAAGCCGGTTCGCACGTTCAAGCCGGGCGAGGGAATACCGGTTCTTCCCGTCGAAGAAAACGAGCCGCAGCTACATAGCGCACATCCGCCGGCCCCCCCGGCGATCCCGGCCCCCCACGGACCGAAGATTGTTCGATCGCTGCGCAAATCCGAGCAAATTCCGTTAGCGGCCATTCAACCACCCGCAGCGGATTCCAAGTTGCCGTTTCACCGCCACAGCGACGAGGAACTTCATGAAATCCGCCGCCACGACGCGCTCGCCACGCTAGCCCCCTGGACTCATCCGCAATCTCTAACCGCACACCTCGCGCTAGTCGTTCCCGGCTACCTGTTTGCCATCGCCGGCGCGGTCTGTTTTTACTTCTACGACGTCGAGAAACAGGAACTGCGGATCACCGCAGGTTGTGCGGCCGTCGCCTTGCTGGTTGCCGCCTTCATCTTTTTCAAAAAGCCGCTCTCGCGTCATCACGCCGCTTTCATCGGCGTGATGGCCATGTTCGTCATCGTTTTCGGCGCGCTCTATTATTTTCCCCAACTCCGGCATGGCACGTAAAGACCTACTCGACATCGCGGCCCTCGACCGGGAGGAAATCGAACACCTCCTCGATCAATCCATCCCGTTCAAAGAACTCTTCACCCGCTCGGTGAAAAAAGTCCCCGCCCTCAAGGGCAAGTCCGTGCTCATGCTCTTCTACGAGCCGAGCACCCGCACCCATTCCTCGTTCGAGGTCGCTGCCAAGCGCCTCTCCGCCGATGTCACCAACTTCGACGTCGCCCACTCCTCCATCACCAAGGGCGAGTCCGTTAGGGAAACCGTCGAGACCCTCCAGGCCATGCGCACCGACTACATCATCGTCCGCCACGGCCGCTCCGGCTTGCCCGGAATGATCGCCCGGCAAACGAAAGCCTCCGTCATCAGCGCCGGCGACGGTGCCCACGCCCATCCGACACAGGCGCTGCTAGATGCCTTTACCATCAAGGAAAAGTTCCCTGATCCCACCGGCAAGAAAGTCCTCATTATCGGCGACATCCTGCATTCCCGCGTCGCCCGCTCGACCAGCACCATCCTGAAAAAGTTAGGCGTCGAGGTCGCCTACCTCGGCCCAGGCTCGCTCGTCCCGCGCACCGGCCCGGAGAACATCCGGCGCTTCACCGACTACAAGGAAGCCATGGCCTGGTCGCCGGATTTTGTCTATCTGCTGCGCGTCCAGATGGAGCGGCAGGACGTCCAGTATTTTCCCAGCCTCCGCGAATACCACCGCCTCTACGGCATCACCGATGCCCGGTTGGAGGAAATCCGCAAGCGCGGCCTCTACCTCATGCACCCCGGTCCCGTGAACCGCGGCGTCGAACTCTGCGACGCCGTCATGGACTACGAACGCAGCCTCATCAACGACCAGGTTGAAAATGGCATCGCCGTTAGAATGGCCGTACTCTACTGGCTCAAACCGGGTTCCGTGGGCTGACTGCCGTCTTGAAATTTTCACACCTCCAGCTTATCTTCATTCATGACAGCCATCGCGGAACAACTTTTTGAAACGGCCATGGCTCTCGGTGACGAGGAACGAATCGCCTTGGCGGAGAGACTGATTGGGAGTGTCCACGATGATCCCGAAATCTTCGCCGATCACCTTGAAATCGCCATCGTCCCGGTTCGTGGTTGAATCGAATTCCTTAACAGTGCCAGAATAGCCGCGATAAGCTAATCAAAAACTCGTATGATCATTCCTCAACCCTTCCAGTATCAGGGTAGCAAGCGCGCCCTTGCGCCATTGATACTGAATTTTCTACCCACAAAATTCCGCAGATTAGTGGATCCCTTTGCGGGGTCCGCAGCGATGTCGTTGGCGTGTGCGGCTCGGATGAGGGCTGAACGCTATTGGATTAACGACCTAAACAAACCGTTGGCGGAGTTGCTGAATCTCATGATGAACCGCCCCGAAGAGTTGGCTGATGCGTATTCCGAACTCTGGAAGGGTGAGACTGAGGATGCTCTCGAACATTTCTACACCGTGCGTGAGAAGTTTAACCGGACTCAGGAGCCTAGGCTCTTTTTGTATTTGCTGGCGCGGTGCATCAAAGGGGCCGTTCGCTATAATAGCGAAGGCATGTTCAACCAAAGCCCCGACAAAAGACGGTTGGGCACGCGACCGGAGACCATGCGGCAGAATATTATGGCTGTCTCCATGCTGCTGCGAGGGAAGACGGTTGTGACTTCGCACGATTTCCGCGATGTGCTGGCAGCAGTGGAGACGGAGGATGTGATTTACATGGATCCGCCGTATCAGGGGACATCAGGTGAGAGAGATTCCCGTTATCTTGCCGGGTTGTCGTTCGATGATTTTGTAACGGCGTTGGATGGACTGAATGCTCGGGGGCTGCGTTATGCGATCAGCTATGACGGAAGGACGGGAGATAAGTCCTACGGTGAACCGCTGCCATCCTATTTGGGACTCGCACATATCGAGTTGGAAGCAGGACGTTCAACTCAATCAACCCTGCTAGGTCGCGAAGACCATACCTTTGAGTCTCTTTACATTTCGCCCGCACTTGCGGCGGAAATAGGAGTGGTGCCAAAGACCGCGAACCGCAGGCCGGTGAATCAACCTGAACTTTTTTGAATTCACGGCTATGCTTGGAAAGAAGTATTCGAAGGAGTTTCTGGCATTGTGCCAATCGGTGACCGCCAAGCGTCCTCGAACTGTAATCACCCACATTTTAGAGCATGGGCAAATCACCACGGAGGAACTGAAGAATCTTTACGGCTACAATCATCCACCAAGAGCCGCTCGTGATGTGAAGGAACATGGAATCCCAATTGAACGGGTGACGGTGACTGGTGGCGACGGCAGAAAGATTGCGGCCTATCGCTTTGGAGATCCCACGAATCTAAAAGTGCGGTGCTTTGATGGGCGCACTGGGCTTTCCAAGCAAATTAAGGAAGCTCTAATCGCAAAGTATGGCTGTCGTTGCTGCATTTATTTGGAAGAGATGCCCGAGAATCACTCGCACATCGCCATGCAGCAGCTAAGACGGGTGGACCTGCAGGGAGCCGAAACGAAGCAATACGAACAATTGAAGGTGGACGCTGCAGCGGCAGGGTTGGAGATTCCAGATTTTGTGAAAGCGGTGCTTCGTAAAGCGCTAGGAGGGTGAAGTGCGGTTAATTTATCGATATGATTGTTTCCTTTCGCAAATCTCAGTGTTTTGACTCTCTAACTCAATGAATCTCCTCATCACCAACGCCCGCATCGCTTCCGAAAATTCGCCCGCTCTCGTCGATGGCGATGTCCTGATTTCCGACGGAGAAATCCAGCAGATCGGCCGAAATCTATCTGCTCCTGACGACTGCCGCGTCATCGATGCCCGCAACCGCATCCTCGCGCCCGGCATGTTTGATGCCCACGTCCATTTCCGCGAGCCCGGTTTCGAGGCGAAGGAAACCATCGCCAGCGGCACCGAAGCGGCGATCAATGGTGGCATCACCGGCGTCGTCATGATGCCGAACACCCGCCCGGCCATCGACTCCGCCACGGTCGTCGCCAATGTTTTGGACATCGCCAAGCGCACCGCCCGGATTCCGGTTTACACCTCCGGCTGCGTGACCAAGGACCGCCACGGCAAGGAAATGGCCGGCATCGACGGCATGCGCGCGCTCGGCGTGAAAATGCTAACGGATGACGGCGACACCACCGGCGATCCCGCGATCCTGCTGCGCGCGATGCAATACGCCACCGAGTTCGGCATGTTCTTCGCCAGCCATTGCGAGGTTCCCGAGCTCGCCGGTCCGCGCGCGCTCAACGAAGGCCTTGTTAGCTATCGCCTCGGGATCAAAGGTTCGCCCGCCTGCGCCGAGGAAATCATCATCGACCGTGACATCCGCCTCGCCCACGCCGCCGGGGCACACATCCACATCCAGCACGTTTCCAGCAAGCTCGGCATGGAAACCATCCGCTGGTGGAAATCTCGCGGCGACGTGAAGGTCACCGCCGAGGTTTCACCGCACCATCTGTTATTTTGCGACGAAGACATCGGCGACTTCGATACGAATTACAAAATGAACCCGCCGCTCCGCACGAAGGCGGACAATGAAGGGCTGCTTCAAGGCCTCATCGAAGGTGTTTTCGACCTCATCGCCACCGACCACGCGCCGCACACGCCGTTTGAGAAATCCCAGGATTTCATCAGCGCGCCCAACGGCATCACCGGTATGGATACCGCGCTGGTCTCGCTCTATCACCACTTCGTCGCCACCGGGAAATTCGGCTGGGATCTCGTCGTGAAACGTTACAGCGCCGAGCCCCGCCGCCTGATGGGCCTACCCGCCGTTGCCATCGAAGTCGGCCAGCCCGCCGATTTGATCCTCTTCGACCCCGAGGCGCAAACCACCTTCACCAAGGAGTTCATGAAATCCAAATCGCAGAACACCCCGTTCATCAACCAAACGCTGAAAGGCAGCGTCGATCTGGTCGTGCTCGGCACGGAAATCCTGCTGGAGCGCTGAGTGATAAGGAGTGCGTCCGCAGATGATGGAAACAGCATGGATCTAGCAAAACATTCATTTCAGCCACTCCCCAGATTTTTCATCTGTTAGGATGCCAGATGAGTCTTGGCCTCGTGAGTGGTGATCGTTTTCAGGGGGACACACCCATCTTAAAAGCGGACTGAGTCAACTCACTCGGTTCACCCCTCGCGCTCGCCCGGACCGCGGTCCACGTCCATGCGGAACGGGCGGCCGCGGAGGCGGGCGTTGCGGGTGCGCTCGATCACTTGGCCGACGAATTGCTCCGGCACATCGACCAGCGAGTGTTTCGGGAACAGGGAAATGCGGCCGAGGCAGCCATCCGGCAAACCAGCTTCGCGATAGAGCATGCCGACGATTTCCTTGGCCATCACGCCGTGGGTTTTGCCGAGCGAGAGGAACAGGCGGGTCATCCCGGCTTCCGAGCCCGGCGATGGTCCGCGCGGCGGTCCGGATCGTTCCGGCCGCGGTCCGCGGTCGTCGTATTGCGGCGGTCCACGGTCATCGCGTTGCGGGCGGACGTTCTCGCGGCGGGCGGGACGATCCGCTTCGCGGTCTTCTTCGATGGCGGAACCCTCGCGGCCGCTGGCTTCGCGGATCATCGTGACGAGCGCACCGGCGATGTCGGTGGGCGTGTGGCCTTGTTCGAGCAAGCGGTCGATGTTGTCCTGATAGGCGTCGAACTTGCCGGCTTCGAGACGTTCCTTCAGGTCGTCGAAAATGAGATCCGCGCGGCGTCCCTCGACTTGCTCGACCGAAGGAATGCGCTCGCGCTTCACCACGCTGCGGGTGTAGCGCTCGATCGACTGCATCCGATAGATTTCACGACCATAGACGAAACTAACTGCGCGGCCCGAGCGTCCTGCCCGGCCGGTGCGGCCGATGCGGTGTACGTAATCTTCCGGGTCAGTCGGCAGGTCGTAGTTGAACACGATGTCGATTTCCTCGATGTCCAAGCCCCGCGCCGCCACGTCGGTGGCGACGAGGATCTCGACGGCTCCCTCGCGGAACCGTTTGAGTACGCGCTCGCGCATCTGCTGGGTGATGTCGCCGTGTAGGCGGTCGGCGGCGTAACCGCGGTTGACCAGGTCCTCGGTGCATTCATCGACCGAGCGTTTGGTGTTGCAGAAAACGATGCCGAGGCGCGGCGGGTTCATGTCGAGGATGCGCGAAAGCACTTCGACCTTGGAGCGCTGGCGGACTTCGAAATACGACTGCTCGACCGTCGAGACGGTGCGGGCCTTTTGCTCGATCTGGATGACTTCGGGACTGTTGCCGAATTTCTGGATCAGCCGGGAAACACCTGGGTTCATCGTCGCCGAGAAAAACAACGTCTGGCGCTCGGCGGGCAGCGCGGCGAGCAGCTCGTCCATTTCATCCTTGAAACCCATGTCGAGCATGCGGTCGGCCTCGTCGAGGATCGCCATCTTGATGCGCGACGCGTCGAAACTCCCGCGGCGCAGGTGATCTAGCAGTCGCCCGGGAGTGCCGACGACCAACTGTGCACCCGAGCGCAGCGCCCGGAGCTGGCGGTCGATCGGTGCGCCGCCGTAAACCGGAGTCGCGTGCAGCCCGTGCATTTTCGCGCCGAGGCGGTGGACTTCCTCGCAGACCTGCACCGCGAGTTCGCGGGTCGGGCAGAGAATCAGCACCTGCGGGTAGGCTTGCTTCACATCGAGCTTGGCAAGGGCGGGCAGCGTGAAAGCGGCGGTTTTCCCGGATCCTGTCGCGGAAAGCCCGACCAAATCCTTGCCCAGCAGGGCAGGGGGGATGCTCATCGCCTGGATCGGCGATGGGCGTTCGTAGCCGAGGGTTTCGATGGCGGCGAGCAAGGCAGCGGGCAACCCGAGTTCTGAGAAAGGAGGCGTATCCATGAGCAAATGTGAGTCAATGTTCCGGACTCGCAGTTCATCTGGCTTGCCGGGCGGCGAGGCTATGGCGGGTTTTTGAAGGAAAACAAGCACTGATGTGAAAGCGCGGCTTTTTCCAGGGCGATTGGCAGGAAGACATGTGATCTCTAGCAGGCCGAGATCGCAGCTTTTCGGCGAAACAGGTCGCTTCAATTTTGCATGGTAGGGGGCTGTCATGACTTCTACGATCCCCTTCGCCCCGAGGATTCACACGGACCCCGCCGTCCACACAGGCGTGGAACACAAAAACCACTGGTGCAGCGCCGCCACCCGCTGGCGAGAACACCGCAGCGTGCGCCGCCACCCCAAAGGAGCGAAAAACCTAGCGCTATTGAGAGGAGCCATCCTCGCGCTCATTCCCCAAGAAAACTTCAGTTCGCTCA
>JANMJJ010000098.1:0-6033 GCA_031371325.1 Akkermansiaceae bacterium
CGACCCTCGTCCGCTCTGCCGGCGCTGGAGCCGCCCGCGACGAGCACCTTGCCTTTGGGCAGCATCGTCGCCGTGTGGTATTAGCGCCCCTTGGCGAGGGAGCCGGTGGCACTCCACGTGCCCGTCGCCGGATCGTATAGCTCCACACTAGTGAGATAGATGCCGTTATAACCGCCTGCGACGAGCACCTTGCCGTTGGGTAGCAGGGTCGCGGTGTGGGACTCGCGCTTGGTGGCGAAGGAGCCGGTGGCGCTCCACATACCCGTTGCCGGATCGTAGAGCTCTGCACTTGCGAGATCGCCGCTGGGGCTATTAAAGCCTCCGGCTACAAGCACTTTGCCGTTGGGCAGTAACATCGCCGTATGGAGCTTGCGCCCCGTGGTTAGGGAGCCGGTAGCGCTCCATGTGTCCGTCGCCGGATCGTAGAGCTCCGCACTGGCGAGAGGGACGCTGGTGCCTTGCCCCCCCACGAGGAGCACTTTGCCGTTTGGCAGCAGCGTCGCCGTGTGGAAATCGAGCGTGGAGACAAGAGAGATGGTGGTGGAGGTGCTCCATGTGCCCGTTGCCGGATCATAGAGTTCCGAACTCGTGGACCGGCCCGCGACAAGCACTTTGCCGTTGGGCAGCAGCGTTGCCGTGTGGGAATAGCGCCCGGTGGCAAGGGAACCGGTGGCGCTCCATGTGCCCGTCGCTGGATCGTACAGCTCCGCACTGGCGAGATAGCTGCCGTTCCAGCCGCCCGCGACCAGCACCTTGCCGTTGGGCAGTAGCGTCGCCGAGTGGGAGTAGCGCGCTGTGGCTAGGGAGCCGGTGGCGCTCCACGTGCCCGTCACCGGATCGTAGAGCTCCGCACTGGCGAAAGGGACGCTGGCACTTTCGCCACCTGCGACAAGGACTTTGCCGTTGGGCAACAGTGTCGCCGTGTGGGAAGCACGCTTGGAAACAAGTGAGCCGGTGGTGGCGAAGGTATTGGCCGCCTGCAACGACGTGGCGAGAGTGAGTAGCAGGGAGAGCACGAGTATCGGAATAGTTTTCATTTCGTTTCTGTAATGCGTGAAGGGTGGATTTGCGCACGATGAGAGCAACAGAGTCGTGGCCCCGTGGCCGACGGCAGAAAGCGCCAGTATAGGGCATGCTCAGATTTGATGTGAACAACCAAGGCGTGATCGAACCTTGCGTCTGCCACTGCCTGAAGAGAGAAAACACCTCGGAGCCGAGGCTGTGTCCTACCGACAGGCACACACTACCCGACAGTTCTTTAGCCAGATCATCCAGATGCGGGAAATTGCCTCCGAGCAAACTCAACAGGTTTGCCCGTTCAGCCATTTCATATTCTTGCCATGAATAACAGGTGATGAAGGGGGAAAAATTGGTCGCTACCAGATGAAATCTCGCCGGAATTTGAATACGGTTCGCCGACGCCAGATGCCTATCAACCCATGCTTGCGAACCTGCTGAATATTCCTTGAATGTGCTATTCAGATTATTCCGCATCACCGCTAGACTCTTCGGATCAACTACAGTCGGATTCCCGCCGGCAGTTCCGGGGTATGGGGTAAGCCATTTGAAGGACTTGTTCTCCTGCGCGTAATTGCTGCCGATTGCTACGACGATTGGTAGGTCCGCATCTTCCGTATTATTGGACCCATTGGCCGTGACGAAAAACTGCATCTGCCCATTCAACATGCAGGGGTCGGGATTGGACCGAAACTGAGCCACCAACCGCGATTGCCACTTCGATTCCAAGTTTTGGATCAGTTTTTCAAGTTGGGAGTATTTCATGACTTTGGAATCCGTTTCTAGGGTCGGGGCGACCGAGAAGCCCATCGGGTCTTGGATATGGGTAAAAAGGAATGAATGTTACGAATTTGCTTTTGGCGGAACGCCGGAAACAGCCGTGTGATCTATCGGGCGGAAGCAGCGCTGGCGAGCGAAACTTCCCAAGCCGCTTTGGCTAGATTTTTTTGGCTGCGGGTTGTTGGAAGTCCGTTTGACGGATCTGGAGCTGGAATACGGGATCGAGAAGTCGAAGGTGGATTTCATCCGGTCGAGGCTGTTCGGGGCGCTGCGGGCATTCTATCAGGAGCGGGACCGGCTGCGGCTGTTGGTGCAATTTCGCAGGGCGTTCATCGACCGCTTGTTGGCCGAGGGCGAGGAATCCGCCGGAGCGACGGCCGGCGACTATCAGCGCGAGGCGGCAGAGAAGGATCGGGAATACGATTCCACCGCATCGGCGCTGGAGGGAAAACGGGAACTCAACGCGGAGGAGACGGCGCGGCTGAAACAGCTTTGGAAGAAGCGAAGGGGTAAAAGCTGAAAAACTGAAAGGCTGAGAAGCTGAAATTGAAGAGGCGACCGGGGAGACATCGAGTTGCTGGAACTCATCGCCAAGGATCCGCAGGCGTTCATCCTGAAACAAGGCTGGGCCAGCGTTTCGCTCGACGGGGCGCGCGGGTTGATGGAACTGCGGTCGCTCTACGAACACCTTCAGGCGAGGATTCTGGAGATGATCGAAACGCTGGACGAGGTGCGGGCGAGCGCGGATTACGAAGTGTTCCGGGCGGCGGAGGAGGACGAGTCGGTGATCGGGCGGATCGTTTCCGCGCAGCGGGAGGAGTTGGAGCGGGAGATCGGGGAGTTGAAGGTGGAGGCGGAGAGGATCGCTGGCGAGGCGAGGGAACTTGTGGGGGACGTGCCGTTTTGAAATGTAGTCGAGGACTTCAGTCCGGTCTGGCGTGGAATAGAAGACGGACTGAAGTCCTGGACTGCGTTTGAAGGGGTTTCCGGCTTGCCCCGAGGCCGTGGCCAGAGCGTCGTTTTCTAGCCCGAGATCCCGCATCGGCGCACGAAAAACGCGGGACTCAGGTGTCCTAACGGTTCGCGCAGTACGACAAAGGGACAGGCCTTCTATAAGATCTTTCTCGACCTTCGCTTTGCTCTTCAGTAATCTCCCCGCATGAGGAAATCCAGATGGCTTGCAAGTTGGCGGAATTCCGAGCGGAAACCGGTTTTCTACCATTGCATTTCCCGGGTCGTGGATCGGCGCTTCGTGCTGGGGGCGGAAGAAAAGGAAAAATTTCGGGCATTGATGCGAATTTATGAAAAATTCTCGGGGTGCCGGGTGACATCTTACTGTTTGATGGACAACCACTTTCATCTTCTTCTGGAGGTTCCGCCTCCGCCGCCGGACGGGTTTTCGGATGCGGAATTGTTGGCGCGGCTGACGGCGATTTATAGCGAGGCCTTTGTTGCGGAAGTCGCCAAGGAGTTGGCGGAGGCTAGGCAACAGGTGGCGGATGGGCTGGCTGCGGAGACGGTGGTGGTGGGGCGGATTCACGAGCGATTCACCTACCGCATGCACGACTTGGGGGAATTTATGAAAGGCGTGCTGCAACGCTACACGCAGTGGCACAATCGGGTGCATTCGCGAACCGGGCGGCTGTGGGAGGATCGATTTAAGAGCTTGATTGTGGAGGACGGCGTGGCTGCGAAGACGATTTCTGCTTACATCGACTTGAATCCAGTGCGTGCGGGGCTGGTGAAAGATCCGGCGGATTACCGTTGGAGCAGCTACGGGGAAGCGATCGGCGGCGGGGCGAAAGGGAATGGCAAAACCGCGCGGTCCGGACTGGTGAGGGCGTTGCGCGCCCACCAAGGAGTGGCTGCAGATGCGGATTTTTGGGCGAATGATGTTGCGCGGGAATATCGCAGAATTCTGATGGCGGGGGCTGTCGAGAAAAGCGTGAAAAGTATCGAACGGGATGGGAAGTTGGCGGTAAAGACGTTGCGCAAAGGGATTTCAAAAGAGGAGGCGGAGTTAGAACGTGCAAGGGAAGGTGAGATTTCTATCGGAAAAGTGCTTCGCTGCCGAATTCGATATTTCACGGACGGCGCGGTGATTGGGAGTCGGAGTTTTGTGAACGATGCGTTCACCAGCGCCCGCGAGCGTTTCGGATCGAAACGCGAGTCCGGCGCGAGAAAGTTGAAGGGCAACGCGGCTCCAGCGGGCGGTTTGTTGTGGAGCTTGCGGGATTTGAAAAAAGGGATTGTTTGATCTGATGCTGGAGATGGAGCTTTAGGAGTCGAAAGTGTCAGTCCCGACTAACAAGCATTCGGATCAATCAATCAGGAGGCGCAAGAGGATGCCGAGCTGAGATCGTGGCCTGGAGTGGTTGGCGGAGTCCTCGAACGAGCGGAGTTCAGGTGGGTAAAAGCTGAGATTCTGAAACGCTGAAATTCAAGATGCGGCGGACTGGTGGTTTTCCGCCACCCGGGGGCTGGAGCATTACCAACAACTCATCAAGGCCGGCCGCAGCCGCCTCGCGGATCTAGAGCTTGATTACGAGGTGGAGAAGTCCAAGGTGGACTCGGTGCGCTCGCGCTTGTTCGGTGCCCTGCGTCCCTACTACCAGGAACGCGACCGGCTGCGACTCTTGATCCAATACCGCAAGGGGAGCACACGCGCCCTCAGTTTCGCTCGACGGCGCGCGCGGGCTGATGGAACTGCGGTCGCTCTACGAGCACCTTCAGGCGAGGATTCTGGAGTTGATAGAAACGCTGGACGAGGTGCGGGCGAGCGCGGATTACGAGGTGTTCCGGGCGGCGGAGGAGGACGAGTCGGTGATCGGGAGTATCGTTTCCGCGCAGCGGGAGGAGCTGGAGCGGGAGATCGGGGAGTTGAAGAACGAGACGGATAGGATCGCCGGCGAGGCGCGGGAACTGGCGGGGGAAGTGCCGTTTTAAGAAAGACTCGGAGCGAGACGCTCCGAGTACGGCCTGCGGCGAGACGCCGCAGCCACGTTTCCGCGAAGCGGAACAGGGATACCCGTTTTTCCGCGCATCCCACCCTTTACAAGCCGGATGATCCCTGCCACACACCTCGAAATTTAGCCGCGCGGGCGGCAATTTCACCAACCTTCCCCGACCATGCCCAAAGACACCTCGATCCGGAAAATCCTCGTCATCGGCTCCGGCCCCATTGTTATCGGCCAAGGCTGCGAATTCGATTATTCCGGCGTCCAAGCGTGTAAGGCGCTGAAAGAAGAGGGCTACGAAGTCATCCTCGTGAACTCGAATCCGGCCACAATCATGACCGATCCGGAGTTCGCCCACCGCACTTACATCGAGCCGATCACCCCGGAAGTGGTCGAAAAAATCATCATCCGCGAGAAGCCCGACGCGCTGCTGCCGACGCTCGGCGGCCAGACGGCGCTCAACACGTCGATGTCGCTTTTTAAATCCGGCACGCTCGACAAGCACGGCGTGAAAATGATCGGCGCGAAGGCCGAGGCCATCGACATGGGCGAGGACCGCCAGCTTTTTAAAGAGGCGATGATCCGAATCGGCCTCGACATGCCGCGCTCGGGGATCGCCCACACGATGGACGAAGCCCGCAAGGTGGCTGAGGAAATCGGCACGTTTCCCCTCATCGTCCGCCCCGCGTTCACGCTCGGCGGCCAAGGCGGCGGGATCGCCTACAACCGCGAAGAGTTTGAGGAAATCATCACCCGCGGCCTCGATCTATCACCGGTCTCGGAGGTGCTCATCGACGAATCGCTGCTCGGTTGGAAAGAGTTCGAAATGGAAGTCATGCGCGACTGCGCCGACAACTGCGTGGTCATTTGCTCCATCGAAAACCTCGACCCCTGCGGCGTCCACACCGGCGACTCGATCACCGTCGCCCCCATCCAGACGCTGACCGACCGCGAATACCAAATCATGCGCGACGCCTCGTTCGCCGTCATCCGCGAGATCGGCGTGGAAACCGGCGGCTCTAACATCCAGTTCGCCACCGACCCAAAAACTGGCCGGATGATCGTCATCGAGATGAACCCGCGGGTTTCTCGTTCGTCCGCGCTGGCCTCGAAAGCCACCGGTTTCCCGATCGCCAAGATCGCCGCCAAGCTCGCCGTCGGCTACACGCTCGACGAGCTGCCGAACGACATCACCCGCGTCACGCCCGCCTCGTTCGAGCCGACCATCGACTACGTGGTCACGAAAATCCCGCGCTTCACCTTTGAGAAATTTCCCACC
>JANMJJ010000130.1:0-1977 GCA_031371325.1 Akkermansiaceae bacterium
GTGGTGTCAATGAGTTTGATGAATGGATCCAGCCACGCTGCCGGAGCGCCGGGCGCGGTTCTATCGATCTCGGTCCATTGGTCGTTGAGGAGGATAGGGGCGACTCTGGCACCCAAGTTCTTGCCGATGGCGGTGCCGTCGGCCGCGATGTCGATGGCATTCGCATACAGTTCATTTTCCCGCCATTTTCCGTCCACATATACCTGGGTGGTGAGGCTGTTAGGTCTGCCGAACAAGTTCAATGGAGGAGTGGCGAAGATAGCCGTGCCGCCTTTCGGCAGCGGTTGGGAAATGACATTGAGCGGAACAAACGGGATGGACGGGAGCGCCGCAGGAGCGTAAACGACGCCTTGATGACCGTTAGCGGGTCTTGGGTAAAGAGTGCCCCACGTCAGCGACGGGCTACTCAGATAAGCCGCCCCAGCCGGGGACTCCTGGCGGTTCGCAACTGCGGTTCCGATGGGGATTTGCCAGAGGGTGGGGTTCCAGTCGAATGCATCCGTGTACCCATCGGGAGGGTCCACCACGTTCGCGTGGGCGATGAAGTGGCCGGAATTGGTGAGAACCGGGGCCGGTCCTTGTTGATAGATGCCGTCGTGTTGACGATAGGCGTCCACGGTCACGCCGCTCTCTATCACATGGATTGTTTTATAAGGAGAGGTGGGAGTCGGCCAATAACAGATATTACCGATGACGAACGAAGGGTGATCTGCAAGATCCGGTGTGGTACCCACGGTGCCGAGAATCACGTCGAGGTCATTGATCGCGCGAGCGGAGGCTGTCGGAGCACCGGCACCCCCTCCGGGCAAATCGGTCAACACTCCCGCTTTCCAAACCTTGGTCGGAAAGATCACGGTGCCGAGGTCGTTGATTTGGAGGGCATTTCCCGAAATCTCGAAGAGGGCATAGCGTGGTATGGGGCCGAGCGGGACGACGGAGGTGTTGTCGGTGGAGTCGGGATCTTTGGAATCGGGGGTGCCGTCGCCATCAGCGTCTAACTGCTGGCCATCGGGGATTCCGTCGCCGTTGGTGTCGGGATCGAAGGCATCTCCAATCACGCCGGGGAACAGGTTGCCGGTGCCACGGGCGGCGATTTCGAACTCGGCCCAATCGGGACTGCCGTCAGAGTCAGTGTCGATATCCGGGTCCACCTTGACCCGCCAGAAGCGCTTGGCTCCCGGAACCTCAGGTGGTGGCTGGGGTGCGTTGCGAGCGCGGAACACAGAGTCTGCTACTTGCTGGTTCATCGCCGGTAGGCTTGCTTCAAGCACCGCGAGCAAGGCGCTGTCGTTAGGTCCAAGGATGGGATTGGCAGCAGGTGGGGCGACTACATACCACGGGTGCCAGATGAAAAAGTAATAGCCCTCGAAGCGGTTTGAATACAGAGGAATTTGGTTCCATCCGGGATCCATGTCGACAGCAACCCTAACAACGACGGGGCCTCCATGATCGAGCGACGGCCATGACACCACGGTGCCGCCTGCCGCGCCGGATGCGCGTTGGAGCCGGAGGCTGGTATTGATAGCCCGTGGCGGACGCACCGCTGGAGGAGTGCCCGGTGGTGGTGGCGGTGGCGGAGTGTATTCCCGCATGGTGACCACATATTCGTTGCCCAAGCCGTAGATTTCATCCTGCGATGTCCAGTTAGAAAGATTGTCGGAGGACTCCACCGTGTAACGCACGCCCGCCGTGGTCCGGAAAACGTAGCATTGCTGGATGGATGAATCGGTGAGAGGGATGTTTTCGAGGTGACCGTCCGGGCGAAAGTCGCGGGCGAAGGCGGGAGTGAAAATTAACAGGCAGAGGACGATGGCGAAAATCAGGTTGCCAGGTTTCATGCGGTTACGTTGGGAAGCGGAGCGCGGAATTTAGGAAACCGACCTCCTGAGTGCAACAGCATATTGCGGGCCCGGGGGAAAGCGCCGGGGGCTTGGATTTCGCCTAAGGGGATGAATTCAAATCCGGAGATTGTGAAAG
>JANMJJ010000135.1:0-3474 GCA_031371325.1 Akkermansiaceae bacterium
AGGCCGCGCAATTTTTTTTCTGTAAAATCGTCTGATTGAGATCTGGACTGCTAGAGGATTGTGGTTAGTTCGGTTGTTGTTTTTTGGTTTCGGGTTGGAGGTAGATTTTGCCTGTTTCCCATTCCTCGGAGATCTCGATGACGACGCCAGTGACCAGGCGCAGCAGCGAGGACTCGTTGGGGAATAGACCGACGACGCGGGTGCGGCGCTTGATCTGCGAGTTGAGCGTCTCGCACATGTTGGAGGTGCGCAGGCGCTGGCGACTGGCTTCCGGGAAGCCGAAAACGGTGAGTCCTTCCGGGATGTTTTGCTCGGCCCAAGTGGCGAGTTTGGGCGCGCTCTTTTCGTGGGTTTTGACGAATTCGGCGAGCTTGGCTTCCGCATGGGCGCGGTCTTCGGCGTTGAAAATGCGGCGGATTTGATCGGCGACTCTTTGCTTGAGGTCCTTGGTGGGGACGTAGGCCTGGGCGTTTTGCTGGAGGTGGAACTGGCAGCGCTGCCAGGGGCTGGAGTTGAGGGTGGCGCGCAGGGCGGCACGGAGTCCGACGTGGGCGTCGGAGGTGACACTGTCGGGGATGCCGATGCCGCGCTGCTTGAGGCTGGTGAAGAAGTCGCGCCAGTGGACCTCGGCCTCGGAGAGGGCGCAGGAGACGCCGAGGACGAGGCGTTTGCCGTTGTCCCTTCGGATGCCGATGGCGATGAGGGTGGCGCAGTCGCGGACGTTGCTATCGACGCGGACCTTGTAGTAGGTGGCGTCGGCGAAGAGGTGGGAGATCTCGGGAAGGGGGCGGCCGCGCCATTTTTCAAACTCCCCGTCGAGTTCGGCGGTAAGTTTGGAGACTTGGGTGGAGGAGACCTCGAAGCCGCAGAGTTCGCCCATGACGGTGGTGACGCGGCGGGTGCTGACGCCTTGAAGATACATGCTCGAGATGGCGGCCTTGAGGGCGCGATCACTGCGACTGCCTTTCTCCAGCAGGGAGGTCCGGAACGGGATGTCACTGCCGCGGACCTGGGGTGTGGAGAGGTTGAGTCCGCCCATCGAGGTGTGGAAACTGCGGGGTTTGAAGCCGTTGGCGTGGCCGTTGCGCGCCTCGACGCGTTCATACGGGCCGGCACCGATGTGTTTGGCGCGTTCCATGAGCATGGCGGCGTTCATGAGCAGTTCGGCGATTTTGGGGAGCCCTTCGCCGAGGCCGTCCTGAAGAAGGAGGTTGATGAGATCATGGTGGGTGGTAGTGGTGGGTTGGTGTTCGTCCATTGCTGTTGTTTTCTTGGTTAGCACCTCCAGCAACCAGTTCTGGGCGGACACCACAACCCCGGGGTGGGGTGGCGCGCCGCCGGTCAGGCAGACGATTCCGCTACGCTCCATCGTCTGCCTGACCGGCGGACTCGGGCTTCGTAGCCTTTTACAGACAAAGATTTACACTACCAAGTCGGCGGTTTTTGCGCAGCGTCACCATTCCATCACGGAAACATGTTACGACCTCGTCTTCATCACGCACCTCACGCTGCATCTTCGTAAAAAGTCGCTTCGCTCGTTCGGTCTTCCAGGTTTCCGGAAGCTCGGGAGACCAAGGAATGCCCGACTCCTTGTATTCCGCATACGGTTTGAGTCCTTCGATCATGCGGCACCTCCATCCCGGTTAGGCCGCCCCGTTGGGGCTGGAATGGGTGGGGTGACGCGAGACCTAGGGCCTTGCCCTAGGCTGGGATGATGTCGCCCCGTTGGGGCTTTGGACCTCTGAAAAGGCCGCCCCGTTGGGGCTTTGGACTTCCGGTTAGGCCGCTCCGTTGGGGCTTTGGGGGCACGTCCTGCTTGCGCCCCAACGGGGCAGATCCATACCAGCCCAGGGCAACGCCCTGGGTTAGGAATTGGAAGTAAAATGAGCCCTGAAGGGGCGGGCCAAACCGGATCCGGCGCAATAGGTCGCCCTTTCAGGGCTCCGGTATTTTGACGGGCACCACACCTAGGGCGTTGCCCTAGGCTGGCTTGATGTCGCCCCGTTGGGGCTTTGGAAAGTGTGCTCATGCCGTGGCTCTTTTCGTGATTTCGCTGAGCAGGCCGTCGGTTTCTTTCTCCAGCGCGAGGATGTCAGAGCTGATCTGGGCGAGGGTGCGGAGCTGGGGCGGCTTGATACCCGTCGCTTTGAAGGATGCCTTGGTAGTCGAGGCCGAGCCAGTCGCTGACATGACGATGTTCGCGGCGGGTCTGCTGTGTCGAAGATGACGTCGCCGGTGAGGCCGCGGTAAACCCAGAAGCCGCCTTCGATCATGGCGGGTTTGGCGGGCTCGATGACGGGCGGGCTGAACGGATTATCGATAGGGACGAATTTCATGCGCAGGATGCGGCGCAGATAGAAGTAGGCGGGTTCCTTTTCGAGTTGGGTCTTTTCCTCGAAGCCGCAGTTTCTCCAGGCCTGGGGATTGGCCTGGACGATTTCGGGAATGATCTCTTCGGTTCTAACGGGGAGGTTTTCGGGGAGGCGGTCCTTGCGGATGCTGCGCGTGCGCTTCTCACTCTTGGGATTCGCGCCGGCGGTGCTTGGGGCTTGCTCCTCCGCTGCGGCCGCGTCGCTGGAGGAGTCGGGCTTTTCCGACGGCTGCCCGGCGAAGAGGTCGGGATGATTTAGCTGTTCGCTCTTGCGACCGAAGAGCTGGCGCTTGAGCCAGTCAAGCTGCTGGGTGAGGATCGCAATTTGATCCTTGAGCTGCTGGTTTTGCTGTTGAAGTTCCTCGTTCGTCAAAGCGCGGATAGATATATATTTCCGAGATCTGTCAGCCAAGAGGAAAATGTGATTTCGCGTGGATTATATACTATGGATCGGGCAGTTCATACCAGGCGCGCTGCATGCCATGCTTGAGGTCGATTCCGCTGAGCAGCATTTCGAGGGCTTCGGGTTTTAATGCGAGTTTGAGCTCGCCGTCGACGAGGGGGCGCGGTCGGCAGAAGCGACCGCGCTCGAGGCGTTTTGCCAAAATCCAAATTCCAGTCCCGTCCCAGTAGAGGAGTTTGACGCGGTCGCACTGGCGGTTGAGGAAGACAAATACTTTTCGCGAGAGCGGGTCTTCGCGCAGTTCGTCGCGCACGACGACGCTGAGGGTGTCGAAGCTTTTGCGCAGGTCGCAGGGACGGGTGGCGAGGCAGACCTTGACGCTGTGGGTGAGGATCATGGCCGGGCGGAGCGGGCTGGGTGAATGCGCAGGATGATTCCACCGCCGAGTTCCAACTCGACGAGCGGGCCGGTGGAAACGCGCTGGTGGGGCGAGGCTCCGAGTTCGAACTCGAGGAATGCCGGTGGTTGTTCGGGGACCGGAAGGTTCGCGGTGGCGCGCCGCCAGTTCATGAGTGTCTGATAGGAGATTCCGCGTTGGCGGCAGAAAGCGGCGGCGCTTTGGTCGTGTTGTTCAAAATCCCGGATGATGCGGACCTTCTCTTTGTCGGTGTGGCGCGTGCGTGACATGCCGCGATTCTGG
>JANMJJ010000170.1:0-29638 GCA_031371325.1 Akkermansiaceae bacterium
GCTAGAGCGGCGCAGCGGGGATGAGAATAACCCGCGCATTTTGGGTGCCTTCAACGAAGCCACACCCGATTGGCTGGCCTTTTTTATGTTCACCTATTTCACTGACCGCGACGGCAAGTTCCAGCTCGCGGCCCTGGCTGAAAGCGCCTTTGACCCCTTGGCCCGGACCACCAAGTTCATGCTGACCGAAGAAGCACACCACATGTTTGTGGGCGAATCGGGTGTCTCGCGGGTGTTGCAGCGTACCGCGCAGGCCATCAACGAACTCAAAACCGACGACCCTGCCAAGTTGCGTGAAGCCGGGGTGATCGATTTGGGCACCTTGCAGCGTTACGTCAACTTCCATTACAGCGTGACGATTGACCTGTTTGGTGCCGACCAATCCAGCAATGCAGCCACGTTCTACAGCTCGGGCCTAAAGGGCCGGTATGAAGAAGGCAAACGCGACGACGACCACGTGCTCAAAGGCCAGACCTACAAGGTGCTGGAAGTAGTGGGTGGCCAGCTGGTCGAAAAAGAAGTGCCCATGCTCAATGCGTTGAACGAAGTGTTGCGCGATGACTTCATCAAGGATTCGATGGCTGGCGTAGCCCGTTGGAACAAGGTGCTCGAAAAAGCCGGTTTGCCGCACCGCCTGGCGGTGCCACACAAAGCCTTCCACCGCAACATTGGTGCGCTGAGCGGCGTAAAAGTGGCCCTCCGCCCCTCCGCCGTCTCGATGCACACCGGCACGCGGCCCCAGGCGGTTAAATCGTAAGGACTCGCCCGCATGTCCAGATCCCGCAGCTCCGCCGCCAGCTCGAAGCAATCCAACAGCAGCTCCGAGCCGATCCACGGCATCGACTTCGCCGCCCACTTGTAAAGATCCATGTTTGCATGCACGCAGCCCGGTTGCTCCAGCGCGAGCCGGCTTTCCAGCGTCGGTTGCAAGCGGTTCATCGGCCGTGCCTCGCTGGCGAAAAACCGGAACGCGTCGTGGTGCGAGCAACAGATCGCCCGCGACTCCACCAGCACGTCGATCTCCGCTTGTGGCAGGCGCAGCGGCGTCGTTTTCTCATGCCGCACATCCTTGCCCCGGTAAACCATCGCCCACTCGTGCAACCCGTGGCAGGCGAAGTTCGGCACCCGGTCCCGCGTCGCCGATAGCAGTTCAGAAATCCACCTCAGCCGTTCCCGCTCTTTCCCGGACAGCCGCTCGGGATCCGCGAATAGAAATCCATCCCGTTCGGAATAATGACGCTCCGAAAACATCTGCGGGGCGGGGGATTCCGCTGCCGCAGTCCACTCCAACGCCACCCCGCACCCAGGTTGCCAATTCTCCAACAGCACGAACGGATAGGGATAATACTGGAACAGAAAATCCTCCACCGGATGCGGCTCGCCATGATCCCGCCGCTTCCGCGCCGGCAAGGTTCGTCGCTCCGCCCGCGCCAGATGCGCAGCCGTGCGTTCCTTCCATTCACCGGTGGAAAGTGGGGTCATCGTAGGGCTGGAAATCATCGCGGCACAAGAAGAGCACGAACTCCAAACAAAGGCAAAATTTCCCTTGCAACCCAAGCCCGTCGCCCCTAACTATCCCGCCCCGCGCCGAAAGGTGCATGGTCCAATCGCGGGATGGAGCAGCCAGGTAGCTCGTCAGGCTCATAACCTGAAGGTCGTAGGTTCAAATCCTACTCCCGCAACCAATGAAAGCCGTTCAACTTCAAGGAGTTGAGCGGCTTTCGCCTTTTTCCTCCCCTAATTCTCCCCTAAAGGAAACGCTGAGCAAAGGGCGATACTTCGAAACCGGTTTCGTCGCCGAAGAAGGCTGGCTGTCCAGCAGAGCCGGGCGTAGGCCACGACAGGAAACAAGGCCCAGCGGATTCCAAGCCGGAGAGCTATCCAATGGCCGGTTTTGCGCGTTTTCACCGACTACTACTCGTCGAGTCCAGGCATGGCTTCGCAAATTCCGGGCAAGGGTGCCAAATACATGGTCGGTTTCACGGACAGCGAGGGCACGCCTCATTCGGGTGGCAGCAACTATCGGATTAACCTGCCTGCCAACATCCCCGCCGCCAACTTCTGGTCGGTGACATCGTATGAGGCGGAGAATGCTTCCGGTCTCGCCAACGGCAGGCCGTATCCGTCGCTTGGTTCGCGCGACAAGCCCGTGCAAAACGCCGACGGCAGCATCGACATTGATCTCGGCCCGACAGAAGCCGCCATCAACAAGAGCTGGAAACCCGGCGACATCGAGAAGGTGATTTGGCCTGCCGCAACCCAAAATGGTCAATGGCACGCCGCAGAAGCCTATCGAAGGCGTGAGCATGGATTACTCCTTCACGAACGCTCCGGCAGCGTCGCCGCACACCGTGCAATACACCGAGTTCATCGGCAATCGCGGCCTCTACAAGGACGGCTGGTATGCCATGACCACACATGCACTTCCGTGGGAAAAAACACCCCGGTCTGCTTTCCCATGGGATGGCTGTGACAAAGTTTGAAACACAAACCGGTTCCCTGGCAATGCCGACACCGTGTCAAAAAGTGTTCTTGCAAGCGATCACCCGACGGGGTGATCGCTTTTTGTTGGGCGGGGGCATCGTGCGGAATTCACTACCACACGAAAAAAGCGAGGCTGCTTGCGCGGCCTCGCTTTTGAAAAGCTGGATTCTATTGGAAACTCAGAACGGGATGTCGTCGTCTTCCTGGAAGTCTTCGGCCGGAGCGGCGGAGGCACCTTGGGGCGGGCCGGAGCGTTGCTGGGGAGCGGAAGATGACTGTTGCGGGCGTTCGGAATATCCGCCGCCATTGCCATTGCCACCGCCGCCACCGCCGCCGCCGCCTTTGCTGCCGAGGAGTTGGAGGGTTTCGCCGACGACCTTGAGCTTGCTGCGCTTTTGGCCGGTGGCTTTGTCATCCCAGGTATCGAGATTCAGGCGGCCTTCGATGTAGCAGGGGCTGCCTTTGGTGAGATACTGTTGGGCGACTTCGGCCTGGCGGCCCCAGAGGGTGACGTCCACGAAGGTGGTGTCTTCCTGCTTCTGGCCTTGCTCGTCTTTCCAGACCCGGTTGATCGCTAAGCCGAGTTCGGCGACGGCGGTGCCCTTCGGGGTGTGGCGTAGCTCAGGATCTCGGGTGAGATTGCCGATGAGCATGACTTTGTTGAGATTGGCCATAGCAGATAGATTTCTGGGAAGTTTGGCCCGCAGGTGCGGGTGGAAAACTCAGGCGATCCGCAGGAAATGCTGGAGATGGACGTGGCCGTTGAGCTTGAGGCGGCTTTGGATCTTGGTGATCACGTCGGGCGAGCCTTCGAAGGTGTAGTTGACGTAGTGGCCGGACTCAAGGTGGCGGGCATTGTAAACGAACTGGCGGCGGCCGAGCTGGGCGACCTTGTCGATTTTCGCGCCTTCGGCTTCGAATTCCTTGGAAACGGAAGTGACGAGTTCATCGACGGTGCCGTCGAGCGACTTGGTGTTAAGGACGATCAGGCCCTGGTATTTGCGACTCATCTGTTGCTGGGAGTGGATTGTTGCGAGTGTGAAAGCGGTGCGCCGCGGTGGCGATGCCTTGGGAGCGCGAAAGCTGCACGGCTTCCAGAGCGGTGGCAAGCATGTTTTCGAGAAGCGGTTTTTCGTCAGGGGAAAACTTGCCGAGGACGTGGCCGACCATTTCGCCGGGCTGGCTGCCGCCGATGCCGAGCTTGAGGCGGGGGAAGGCGTCGTTGGCCAAATGTTGGAGGATGGACTTGATGCCGTTGTGGCCACCGGCGGAGCCTTTTTCGCGGAAGCGGAGGGTGCCGAGCGGGAGGGCAACGTCGTCGTAGATCACGAGCATTTGCTCCGGCGGCCATTTGTGGAACGAGAGGATCTGTTGGATCGCGCGGCCGCTGAGGTTCATGAAGGTCTGTGGTTTTAACAAAATCGTGCCGGAGCTGGGAAGCTTCGCGAGATGGCTTTGCCACTTGGGAACGGATTGAAAGGTGGCTCCTTCCGCAGCGGCGAGGCGATCGAGCACCATGAAGCCGACGTTGTGGCGGGTGTCTTCGTATTGCCGTCCGGGATTGCCGAGGCCGACGATGAGGGAGAAGGACATGGAGGAGAGTTGATGGTTGAGAGTTGAGAGTTGAGAGTTGAGAGTTGATGGGCAGAGGAAGACACCTGAGGCGTGGAGATTCTTGTTCTTCGCTATCAACTATCAACTCTCAACCATCAACTCATTCTCCAAAAAAAAACGCCCGGGCCGCGTGAGCAGTCCGGGCGCTTTCAGGAAACGGATAGACGGCGCTTACTTGGCAGGAGTGCCGGCTGCTTCTTCTGAAACAGCGGCGGCGGGCTTGCCGAGGTGGGCGACCACGACGTCTGCGGCGTGGGTGGCGCGGACGCCGGTCGGGAAGGTGATGTCGCCGATGTGGAGCGAGGCACCGACTTCAAGGTGGCTGATATCGACCTCAATAGTTTCGGGAAGGTCGTTAGGGAGGCAGGTGATTTCGATGGCGTGGACGTATTGCTCGATCAGGCCACCGGCTTTGACTCCGGCGGATTCGCCGTTGAGGTGGGTCGGGATGTGGGCGGTGATCGGGGTGTTTTCGTCGATGGAACGGAAGTCCGCGTGAAGCGTGATGCCGGAAAGCGAGTCGTGCTGGACGGATTGAAGGAAGGCGAGGCGAGTGCCGTGACCTTCGATTTCTAGGTTCACGAGGATGTTTTCCGAGCTGCTGTGGGCGAGGAGGTCGGCGAAGGTCTTGGCGTCCACCTTGAGATTGATGTTGTCGGTGCCTTTGCCGTAGATCACGGAGGGAACCCAGCCTTCACGGCGCATTTGATTGAGGCGGCCGGAGCCGGTGCGGGCGCGTGGTGCTGCTTTGAGAGATGTCTTCTTGGCCATGACTGGAGGTCGGTTGTGTTAGTTGCCGCCGGGGATTACTGCACCCAGTACGGGGCGGCGGATGTAGCGGTCTGGAGGGCGCTTGTCAAAAAATTGTTTGAGAATCGGCGGTTCGCGATTTTAAATTGAGAACAAAGAGGTGATCGACTGGCCGCCGTGGATGCGGCGGATCGCTTCGCCAAGCAGCGGGGCGATGCCGACAACTTGGACTTTCGGCCCGGCGGCTTGTGGCACGGAATCGGTGGTGATGACCTCCTCGATCGCGGAATCGCGGATCCGCTGGTGGGCGAGGTCACCTAGAATCGCGTGGGAAACTCCGGCGTAGATCCGTTTGGCACCGTGTTTGTGGAGAATGTCGGCGGCGGCGGTGAGGGTGCCGGCGGTTTCTGTCATGTCATCGACGAGCAGGACATCGCGGCCTTCGACCTCGCCGATGACGTTCATCGCTTCCACGCGGGTGGCGCTGACGCGGTGTTTGGCAACGATGGCGAGCTCGGCACCGAGGGCATCCGCATAGGCGCGGGCCATTTTTACGCCGCCGACATCGGGTGAGACGACGGTGAGGTTGGAGGTGTCCGGGTGGCGCTCGCGGAGGTAGGTGATGAGCACGGATTTCGCGTAGAGATGATCCACGGGAATGTCGAAGAATCCTTGGATCTGCGGGGCATGGAGGTCCATCGTGAGGACCCGGTTGACACCGGCGGAGGTGAGCAAATTGGCGACGAGCTTGGCGGTAATCGGGACGCGCGGTTGGTCTTTCCGGTCCTGGCGGGCGTAGCCGAAAAACGGCATCACGGCGGTGATCCGCTCGGCGCTGGCGCGGCGGGCGGCGTCCACCATGATCAAAAGCTCCATGAGGTTGTGGTTGGTCGGCGGGCAGCTCGGCTGGATGATGAAGACATCGGCCCCGCGGACGTTTTCGTTGATTTTCACCTCGGTTTCACCATCGGGAAAGGCGGAGACATGGACGTCGGCAAGGGGTTGGCCGAGGCTTTCGGCGATGCGCTCGGCAAGCGCGCGGTGAGCGGTTCCACTGATGATTTTCATGGGCAAAATGGCAATAAACGGGCAGGCGGGCGGATTGTTGACAGTGGAGGGACTGTCGGCAATACTTTGCTCGTAATTCGTCCAACCGATTCATTCCTGATGCCATCCACCCCATCTGAGCCAGTCACTGGCGCACGGCAAACACCCGCTCATGGGGCCTCGCAGATGGTGTTGTGGGTTTCGCTGGCATTCTCGGTGGCGGTATTGATTTGGTTCTACGGCTTTGAAACCCACCACGGAGCGGTTCGCAACCAATCGGCGGCAAGCTGGTTGATGAGCGCGTGGAATGACGATCTGGACTATGAGCACGGCTTCCTGTTTCCTTTCGTCATCGTGGGTCTGATCATTTACCGCTTCAAGGATCTCAAGGCGGCTGTCGGCGAGGGCAGTTACTGGGGTCTGTTAGCCGCGATGTTCGGGGTTCTTCTCTATGCTGCGGCGTGCCGGACGCTCCAGCCGCGGATCGCGATGGGAGCGTTGCCGTTTCTCTTGTGGGGCTCCGCGTTGTATCTCTGGGGCTGGCGGGTGGCGAAGATGCTGACGTTTCCGCTGTTCTTTTTCTGGCTGGCAATTCCGTTGCCGGGTTTCCAGCAGTGGACGACGCATCTGCAATTGTTAGCCACGGCGTTGGCGCACCATGGCTCGGGCCTGTTCGGGGTGGAGACCTATGTGGAAGGCACCAAGGTCCTGCCGTTGAAGGGGGATTGGAAGCCGTTGGACATTGCCGTGGGATGCAGCGGCATCCGCTCGCTGATGGCGTTGTTGATGATCTCCGCCGCGTGGGCCTATATCGCGAAGATGGTGCTTTGGAAAAAGGTGTTGCTGTTTCTAGCGGCATTTCCGCTGGCGATTCTCGGCAACGCGCTGCGGGTGATCTCGATCTTCGTCATCGCCGAGTATGGCAACGCGAAATGGGCGACCACCACTTGGCATGATTGGTCGGGATTGCTGTTGTTCTATCCGTTTTCACTGATGCTCCTGTTGGTGATCCATTCGGTGCTCGAAGGCGGCGTGCCGTGGAAGAAAGGCGGGCAGCGCCAGCTCCGCCGGGTGGTGGTCACCCGTGCGAATGAACCCAAATCGTTTCTCCCGGAATCATGAATCACAAACCTTGGCTATTGCCCTTGTTCCTGGCAGGCGCGTTGAGCTCGGTTTACCTATTGCCCAAGGTCGGCGCGGTCGCGCAATCGGCGGTGAATATGACATTGCCCGATGCTTCCGGAGACTGGTCGTTTGAAAAGCATTACGCCACCGAGGCGGAACTCGGCACCCTGGCACCCGACACCGAATTCTCCAAGGCGACATGTCTCAGCGCCCGTCCCGGCGAAATGAACCGCTATGGAAATCCCGTTCCAGACATCGTGCAGCTATCGATCGTCCTCTCGGGGGCGGACATCAATAATTCGATCCACCGGCCCGAGCGGTGCATGCCGGCCCAGGGCCATAACATCACCTCCTCCAGCGAGCGGACGCTCAAGCTCCCCAACGGCCGCCAGTTCGCGGCGAGGCGGCTGGTTTCAATCCAGTCGGTTAGAAATCAGGCGAACAAGGAGCGCGAGGAGTATGTGAAATACAATTGCCTGACTTATTACTTTTTCGTCGGCCACGACCGTGTGACGGACGATCACCTCGGCCGGACATTCCTCGATATCAAGGACCGGCTGGTGCGCGGGATGGACCAGCGCTGGGCCTATGTATCCGTATCCATGTGGTATGGCAAAGTACCCTATATCGAAAAGGACGTGAGCGAAGCGGAGGCTGACGCGAAGCTCCAGAAGTTCCTGACGGAGTTCGCCGAAGAGCAGATCAAGTGGGATCAAATCACCCGCTGAGCGCGGCTTATTTCACGCGGACAGGGAAGGGAATGGGTTCGACCTTAGCTCCTTTGAGATACGCGATCGTCTTGTCCAGATAGGCGAGATACTCGAGGCGCTGGCTCGGCGTGATATCCCCGGGGATTTCACCGGTCATGCCAATCCGGCGTTTCGCCTCGATGAAATAACCCAGTGCCTCCGACGGGTGACGGCTTTTCCATAACACGTCCGCCATTTTTCCCAAGACCATTCCGGCGCGGAAGTGCGCCCGTGATCCGTTCTGCAAGGTGGTGGCGAAGTCATAAGTTTGAAGGGCTCCCTGGTAGTCGCCGCTGGCCTCCCGGGCGGCACCGAGGCTTTCGTGGATGGCCAATCTCGAATCGTACATGTCCGGGATCAGCCAATGCATTTCACGAACCGATTCTTCCATCTGTTGGGCGGCGGATTCCATGGATGCAAGGCTCGCCGACGGGTCCTCGGCGTTGTATTGGCGGAGCCCCTTGCGCAGCAGGTGGTTGGCCAGCGAGAAACGGGCGCGGAATGCCGGCTCCATCCCTCCCTGCAATTGGATCGCCCGGGCGTAGGCTGCCTCCGCCTCCGGATCCCGTTGCAATTGGCTCAGCGAGTTGGCGCGATTGATGGCAGGGCCGGGATCGTAAGGATGAAGCCGCTCGGCTTGCTCGTAATCGCGGATCGCCCGGTCGGTGGATTCGTTGAATCCGACCTCCGTGGCCGATGCCTGGAAGATCTCCGCCCGCTCCATGAAAAAAGTGGATTGCGGCCAAAGGTGGATAGCGTCCGTTAGGGCGTCGGTTCTGGATTCATCGGAGGTGATCGGCACTTTGCTGAAATAGCTCGACCACAAGACCCGGGTCACTTGGGCTCCTTTCCAGCCCAAAGGAACGAGAAGGATCACGCTGGCAATCGCCGCGACGGATAGCAGGATTTTCGAGCCGACCACCTGCGGCAGCCGCCCGCGTTTCGCCGGAGGGCGGGCGATCACTCCCAGGCAAATTCCGAGCAGCACGATTCCCGGAAACAAGTGGAACACGAAGCTGAAGCACGACTGCACGAACATTCCTGCGAGGGCGGCGAGGCCGCCAAGACGCCACACGTCGCTGGAATCGCGTTCCCCCGGGGTTTCAGAAAAGAGGATTCGCACCACCGCGGCCACCACTAGCGCGACAAATAGTCCGATCAACAGACCCGCGCCGATGAGGCCGTAATCGGTGGCGGCTTGGATCAGTTCATTGTGAACCTGCTCCGGCAAGTGGGTGATGACATCCCCCTGGAGCTTAGTTTCAAAAAAGCCGAAACTCTCCCAACTGAAGCTGCGGCTGCCGCCGCCGGCCAGCGGGTGCAGGCCGATGCAGGACAACGCGATTCCTAGCAGAAATAGCCGGCTGTTGTTATCCATCATCCCGGCCATCCCGACTCCCGGTTGGCGGAGTTCCTGCGAACCCTGCCAACCCATGATCAGGAACCCGCCGATCCCTAGGCCGATGAGAGGAATGGCAATCAAAGCCGGGGCAAACCAGCGGGCTTTCCGCCGCTGGCCGATGACCAAGGACAACACCGCGAACACCCCGCTACCGATCGCGCCACCTAGGATGCCGCCCCGCGAGCGGGTGAAATAAACGGCCGCCAGCCCGCCCGCAGCGATCAGGCCCCAGATGATCCGGGTGGAGGTGCCGTGCCGTCCGAACAACGCCGCCGCCCCAACGATCAGCGACGAGGCGATCAGGTAGTTGGCCGCTTCGTTGTAGTGCGCGTAAAATCCCGAGGGAAACTCTGCGGCGCGCGAGCGGAATACCGGGGTGAACGACGGATCGATCACCTGTTTCCCTATCACCACGACATTCGCCGCTAACAGCAGGGCGATGCCCCATAGCAGAATCCGTTCGGCAGACGCGTTTCCTTCGATCGCCCGGATGCTGATGAAACTGCCGACTCCTCCGGCCAGCAACATCAGGTCGGCTTCCCCCAGTTCCGCCACCGGCGAATTCCATGCCCGCCACGCAAACCAACCCGCCACCAAGGTGCCGAAGGCAAGCGCTCCGAAATCCGCAGTCAAGCGGGTCCTTTTCCAAAATTCCGGCAAAGCCGCCGCCACGGAAATCCCTAGGGCTAACAACGCGGACCCCCAGGTCCATGGCCGGGTCTGCGGACCGATCACCACGGCCAACGCCAGCGCGATGACGAGAAAAACCGTGGAAAGCGCGGGCATTGAGGAAGAAAATGCTGAAATGCTGAAATGCTGAAAATGGAGAGGGTCTGGAGCGAAGCGCGGTCTGAAATTTCAGCATTTCAGCTTTCAGCTTTTGTCCCTCACGTCGCGCCCTTGCCGAACAGCACTGCGGGGATGGTCCGGATCAGGATCTTGATATCCAGCCATAGCGACCAGTTGTCGATGTAGCGCAGATCCATCGCCACCCACTCCTCGAAGCTGGTGATCGTGTTGCGGCCACCCGCTTGCCATTCGCAGGTGATGCCGGGTTTCACGCTCAAGCGGCGGCGATGGGACAGTTCGCAAAACGCCTCCACCTCATAGATCGGCAGCGGCCGCGGCCCCACCAAGCTCATTTCACCGGAGATGACGTTGAGAAGCTGGGGCAGTTCGTCGATGCTGAATTTCCGCAGCATCGCGCCAAAGGGAAAAATCCGCGGGTCGTTCTTCAGCTTGAAAACCGGGCCTTCCATGTGGTTGCCGTGGTCTTCCTTGATTTGGTCGAGCATTTTATCCGCGTTGGCCACCATCGTCCGGAACTTCCACATCCGAAACGGTTGGCCGTAACGACCTGCCCGCATCTGTGAGAAAAACACCGGTGCTCCCGGACTCTTGATCATGATGCCCAGCGCCGCAATGATCCACGCCGGCGAGGAGATGATAATCGCCAGGCCCGCGCCGATCCGGTCGAAAAGTTCTTTGCTCAGCAGCTCCCACGACAGCTCGGGGGTGGAGCGCAGCACCAGCATCGGCTTGTTGCCGATCGCGTCGAAGACCGGCCGCGCGATCTGCGAACGAATGAACGAAGCCGCGATCCAGGCTTCCACCCCTTGCAGCTCGCAAGCTTCCACCGCACGCGCGACTGTTTCGAACTCCGTGTTCTTCGCGGAAAACAACACCCGGCTAACAGATTTTTCCTTCAACAGGGCGAACAGCTCATGCACCCCGCGCGTTCCCAGATCGAAGTGATCGACCACTTTCCAATCCGCAGTGATCTCGGGATCGAGTTCCGCGAGCAGATCCGCCATTTCACTTCCCGAGCCGGCAATGATGATCCGCTCCTTGGTGAAATCACTCGCGGTCTTCTTTTTCAACCACACATAGGTGATCCGGTCCCGCAGGAAGAGCAGGATGAAGATGAAGACTAGACCCAGTCCGAGGATCAGCCGTCTCGCGGTCACGACCTTCGCGAAAACCGCGAAGATGCTCAGGATCAACACGATCACCACCAACGCCCGCACCAATTGCCAGATCGAGGAACTCGTCGGCTTGGCCCTGAGGCGATCATAGAAACCAAAACGCTCGAGGACCAGCGGCATGAATGGGACCGCGATATAGAGAACCCAGTTCATCGACTCCAGCAGGCTTTCGTCGGGGGCGGCCAAGCCAACCCAGACCCGGAAAATTCCTCCCAGCCAAAACGCGAGCCAGACAAGGAACGCGTCCGTGAGTTGCAGAGCCTGGATGGTGAACGAATCTTTGCGGCTGATAGCCATGGGCTGGGTGAAGAATAGGCTGAAACCGGAACTTCCGGGGAACCCGTAGAATCGCTATAATTTCCTCCGCTGCAATCGCGGATTGTCAATTGCCGCCTAATGGTTCCCG
The DNA here is from genome assembly GCA_031371325.1 of Akkermansiaceae bacterium. Lineage (GTDB taxonomy): Bacteria > Verrucomicrobiota > Verrucomicrobiia > Verrucomicrobiales > Akkermansiaceae > Luteolibacter. The sequence continues at coordinate 11,563 of JANMJJ010000170.1, forward strand.
TCGCCCGGGTCGTGAGGCGGAAATGCGCCGGAATTTGGTTGGAAACCCGGCGTTGGCGTGGTTTCTAGCTTCAGAAATGCGCCGCTTCATCCTGTCAGGAACCTTATTGATCCTCGTGGCGGCAATCTATTTTTCTTGGCAACACCGGTTCGAGCGTTCACCTGGATTTCCGACCATCCGCTTATCGGACCTGCGCTCCACCACCCGTCCGCCACCGGCGGCCCAATGGATTGGCCCGGAGACGCGGCCCACGCTCCGCTTGCGGGTGGACCCTGCTCATCCCCGGGTCGTCGCCCATCTGGAATTGCCGGGAATGCAAGCGGTGGACCTGCTTCATCTCCGGTTCCAACTCTCCGCCAGCCGACTCAAGCCCGGCAAACAGCTCTGGGACGATGGTCGCTGCATCATCGAGTGGCATCCTCCAGCCGGCGGCGGGGAGTGGGAAAATAATCTGGTTGGCTCGGCACGCCATGACCAGCGCGGGCAAACCGAAGAATGGGTGACGAGGCCGGATCAGCCGCCCGCCATCCCGGCACTGCGCGTGGAAAACCGCGGAACTAGCGGCGATTTCGAACTCTCGGTTTTCGAGGCCACGGTCGTGCGGGAAACGCTGGTGTGGAAGATCGGCCGCTGGCTTCTCATGGCAGCTTGGCTCGCCTGGGCCATGGCGTGGATCGGGACTAGGGGAGGCTTCATCCGCTCCTTTCTCGCCGCATCCATCTGGCTCGTCATGGGTATCTACTTCGTGGTTCCAGGACCGTGGAAGTTATATCACTCGTTTGGCTCGCCCTTTCAAATCGGCAAGGAGATCTCCTCGTCCCATGATCCTGCGGCACGACTGCCGGACGGGTTACCCGCCCCACCATCTAGCAGGCCCATGCCCTTGGATTCGGTGGGTGAAATCCCTGACCAGGGAGATTTCACATTGCGCCTGAAACACTACGCGGCGAATGCCCGGCCGCTGCTCCACATCGTTCTGCTGTGGGGGCCGACATTGTTGATCGCCTGCCTCGTCGGCGGAAAACCGGCGTACTCGCTCGCGGTGATTTTCGCCCTCGCCACCGAGGCCGCCCAGTTATCCTTCGGATATGGCTTCGATTGGATCGACATCTTCGATCTGGTTTGCGACGCCACCGGCATCGTTCTCGCGCTGGTGGCTCACCGCCACTTCAAGCGGCTCACACCGATGGTCGCCAACAGTTAGGAAAGCGGACGCTTCCTCTGGAGCAGCGAAAATCCATGCCGCAGCGTGCGGGTAGAGTGGAAATGAATGGCGGAAAATCCGGGATGCTCCGCGACGATCCAATCGATGAATGCCCTCTCGCCGGGTTGGTGGGCATACAGATCCCCGTCCTTCCACACGCCCGGATACTCGCGGGTGAATGTCTCGTGAATCGGCGCGAAGTGGTCCCGATGCCACAATCCCGTGTCGTGGATGGCGACCATCGCCTCCGCTGCCAGATGGGGGACGATGCGGTTGAAGGTTTCGATGTTGAGATCCAACTCATGGGCGGCGTCAAAGAACGCGAAGTCGATTTCCTGGCTTCCTATATCTTCAGGATCGAAGTCGGTTTGTGACTTTCCAATGAAGGTGAAGCGCCGGTCGAAGTTGAACTCAGTTCTCGCCCGCTTGATTGAATCCGGGTCGATGTCATAACTGTACAATCTCCCGTCGCCGGGCAAGGCCTGGAGAAAGTTGAACGCGCTGTGGCCGTGGAAAAATCCGAATTCCACCACCACCTTCGGCCGCAAGCTCCGAATCATGCCGAACAGGGCGATGGCTTCATCCCTCTGCAGCGGCCCGATGGCATCGTTCTCCCGATAGGAAAGCAGATGAGATATGCCAATCCCTCTGGTGCGGCCGAGAAGGATCGAGAAAAACCCCACGGTGACTTGGAACGTGGCCGAGCGATAGAACAGTTGCCGGACCAGGGATTTTAGTTGGGATATCATGGTACAATCACATTTTTCCCAAGCGTCCGCTCCAGCCGTCACGGATGGCCCGGCAGAGCAGGGGAATGCGTCTCGGCCCGTCGATGAAGGTCGCTGCAAATGTATAAATGGCGGCCATGCTGATGGCCCGCAAGTCTCCCGCTTGCTTGCGCTTCAACCATACCATGTTGCGGACCTTGTAATAGAGCTTCCAATCCGCCAGACCCCGCTCGAAGAAGAAACTCTTTCCCAAGAATTGCCAATGCACCACGTTTTGCGGCCCCGGATGATCCATCACCGAGCCACGGATGGCTTCCTGTGAAAATCCCGCTTGTTCGATGCGCCACGGATACTCCTCGTCCTCGCCGCGGATAAACAAATCTCCCGTCACCGGGCCCACGCTCTCCCTCACCTCCCGCGGCAAGAGCGCCCCGGTCCATGAAATCCGGCTGCGCACCCTCGGGCCATCCGGGAGTTCATTTTCGCTCCAAACCAAGCGCCAGCCACCTTGCCCGTCGGCGATTTGCAACGGCCAGGTGAAGCGTCCGGTGGGTGGATCGATCTGCAGCGAATGCCTGACCACGCGGGGATTCCATCCGACATCTAGCAAAGCCGCCAGCGCCGCCGCGCGCGGCCACGAATCGTCGTCAAGGATCCATACCGCATCGGCTCTTTCATCGAACGCCCGCTCCATGACCGCTTCCACCCCCCCGGCGTTGCCGCAGTTTTCCGGCATCTGATGCACCACCAGGGTGAACGGCAAACCCTCCAATGCCTCCAGCACGCGCACCGTGTCATCGGTCGAGCAATTGTCAGCCACCATCACCCACTCGGGCGGCGACGTTTGCCGCGCCAGCGCCATCACGCACGCCTTCGCGGTTTCCGCGCGGTTCATCGTCGCGAAGATGGCAGCGACGCGAACGGCCGGGGATGATCGATCTTGCACGTTCATCGCAATTTCAGAACGGCCTTCCACCCACGCGAAAGAATGGAGAACACGCCGTCTATCAGACCGACGAGATAGGGATCTTTGAAAAGCGTGATGCCATAGGCCCTGCGGATCGCCCGCGACTCCACATGCTGGAGCTCTGCCGCAAGGATGGTGTCCATGTCCCGCGTCTTGGTCAGATGCCGCTGGGACGCGTTGCCACCGTGCATGCGGAAGTCCGCGATGTTGAGCGGGACGTGCTTGAATTTCTTCCCGATGGAATCGAGCCGTGCATAGAACTCCCCGTCCATCACATAGTGGAAATCCTCCCGCAGGCGGTGGCCCTTGGCGATGACCGTCGAGTTCCGATAGAACGCCGCAGTCGATGGCACATAACAATGGTGATAGATATGCACGAACGCCGACCACTTCGGCACTTTCATCTGACGGGTCAAGTTGCCGGGTTCATCGATGAAATCATAATCGCCATAGACCACGTCGGCATCCGACTTCTTCAACTCGACTAGGAGTTTGGCGAGCACTCCGGGCTTCAACCGGTCGTCCGCATTCAGCCAGATCACCCAATCCCCCTGTGCCCGCTCGAAACCCTTGTTGATCGCGGCCGACATTCCCGAATCTCTTCCCTGTGACCAAATGATACTTGGATACCTAGCCGCGATAGCCGCGCTGTCGTCGGTCGATCCGCCGTCGAACACCAGGTGTTCCAAGGTGACTCCGGATTGATTCACGACACTCGACAGGCAATCATCGAGGAAGCGCCCGTAGTTCAAGCTCGGGGTGATGATAGTGAAGTCCATGGCGTGTGTTAGCCGGCGGTGTTTCGCAGCGCGAGCACCCGCGATGCGACCTCGCCGGCGTGCAATAGTTTGCCCCAACCTTTCGCAATGGCGGTGGGTTCCCGACGGCCTTGGTCCCAGCACGCAAGTTCCTCGCGCAACGCCTGGAGGTGCCCCCGAACATCGTCCGGAACAGCAAGGCGGCCGGAGTCCAAGGAAACAAACCACTCGAAGCTAGCCATGGAAATGGATCGCCCGGCCACCACCGAGCAGCCGCAACACAGCGCCTCGCCCGCCGCGATGCCGAAGCTTTCGTAAGCGGAGGGACTGTAGAAAACTTGCGAGTCTCGGAGAATCCCCGCAAGTTGTTCGCGATCCACTATACCTCTCAGATGCACCCGGTCCTGCAATCCGGCACCGAGCGAGCGATGCCAATCCAGCAAATCCCGGGTCGTGATTCCTACCACTTCCACCAGCACGTCCGGGTCACTTGTCACGAGCTGTTGGAGAACGGCCTGCATCAATTGCGGTCGCTTCTGCAAGTGATCCTGCCAACGACCGACGCATACCACTTGGCGTGATTTGGCTTCCGATGGCTTCTCAAAATGAAATCCGGGTTCCACCGGGTGAGGGAAAAAATCAACACGCTTTGCCAACTCCTCGCCGCCATAGATCCGGCATAACTTCCGATAGTGTTCCGCCGCAGCGGGTGACACGCAGGCGATCACGTTGCCCTGCTTCAGATGGCAGGCACGCAAGGGATCAGTCGCTAACAAGCCAAATGTCAGTCCCCGGGCCACCCGTTTCGCGAAGGACGTCGCGTGGCCCGTCAGAATCCATTGCTCTTCCAGCCATCCGTTGAATCCGGCGAGCGGACTGATCAAGCCGCCGTTGTCCTGGTTGAGCACGAGAAAAACTCCCGCCTCGCGGATGGCCGCCGCGACCTTCCGATACTTCGGACTGCCCCAAGCATAGAGCACCACACCATCAAGGCGATGGCATTTCCACCATCCGGCGGATTCAAGATTTGTATAGTCAGTCCGGATCAAATCGGCCTCGTCGCCTACCTGCGGCTCACCCGGCATGACGGCACGCGAATCGCAGCCGATCGCCTGGAACCCGCGGCTCATCAAGCCGCTGTCGCGGGCAAAAAAATCCGGTCCGCCTCCGAAGGCGACCGGCGTGCAGGTGAACCAGCGCATCGGAGATCTGTTAAATGGTGTTAGCGGTCACTTGGAACCACCGCCCGCCCCAGCCGAGAAGCGCGAAGAACACATACATCAGTCCGAAGCGGTCGGTCATGAAGGAGAAATCAGGATGGCCGTTGATCGCGCTGGAAAATAGCACCACACACACCATTGGCGTCAACGTGACGATCATACAGCCGCGCAAAAATGCAGTTGTCGGATCATCGCCGCGACAGGCGATCAGCCGCCACGCGCACAAAATCGCCGCGAGTATGGTCGCTCCGATCATCGCCCGGCTCGCCCATGGCAAGGCATGATCCACGCCCGCGAGTTTCTGCTTCGACATAAGCGGCGTGAACCCGGCCGGATCGTTGAGATAAAAGGGCAGGGTGATGGCCGCCGCAGTCAAAACCACCAGCGCGGTGGCGGTGAGTGCGTTGCGAAATCCCGCGATGCGCCAGACGACCGCGCCGAAAAGCGGCGCGAGCAGGAGGAAGTTCGCGCGGGACGCGAGTGCCACTCCTAACAGTAAGCAGCAAAGCCACCGGCTCCACCCCGGTGCCGACGGATTCGACCACCGATTCAATGCTAACAGCGAAAAGGCGGCGACGAAGATTCCGTTGGCGATCAGATCTCCGCCGGAGATGAATTCATATTGGGCGGCCGGCGACAACGCCAGCGGGATCGCAAGCAGGCACAGTGCGAGGGCGTTGTCCTTGAACAACCGGACGGCGCAGAAAAGGAACGCGGTCAGCCAGAACCAATTCTGATAGGCGCTATTTCCAAGCGCGACGAAGGGGGCCGCCAGCAGGATCGAGCCTGGCAGGACCGACAATGGCCCGGCCTCCCTGCCGGGCGGATAATAAGGGGTTTTTCCTTGCGCCAAGCGACTCACCGCAAGGTTCAGACCTTGGTCGCGATCGCTGCTTTTGCCGGGGCCTCTGCGGTCTTCGATGGGATAGCCGATGGCAAAAATGATCGCAAGTCCGGCAAGAATGACAGCTCTTAACATCCGGAAATGGCGGCGGCACCAGGGCGCACAGCGAGCGCTGAATTTCCGGATGAAGAATACCCCGGTGACCACCGCGATCCCATAGCCGACCAATCCCACGAGACCGGCGTATTTCTGGACAAACCCGGCCGATGGAAATGCCAGCAGCAGGGCGAGAACGAGCCAACTGTAGCTTGATCCGCCGGCAGTGGACGGTTCCAGGGATTTTTCGGTTAGCGTTGCCATAGGAACTGTAAATGGTGGTTGACCGGACTCGCGGTGAGGAAATTGTGGATGTTCCAACAAACCGGAACGCCGAAGAAAAGTAGATACCAGTCTCTGGCAGGTAGCCACGCGATGAGGTGCCTCAGTCTCGCTTTTTCAAAAATCCGGGCGACGCACGACTCCAGCCAGCGTGGTGCCCTGCGATCCAAGGTGTGGAGCATCATCGAACTTGCGACCCAGAAAAAGAGCCAGCGACCGTAGTCGAATCCGAGGAGGAACAGCGGTGAAATGAAAACCAACTGCGCCACCAAGATGGTCGTCACCCGGGTTTTGGTTTCCAAGGCGGGAGCGGCGTCTCGGTCCGTGAAAAGAACCATCAGTGCGAACGACACCGCGAACACGAAGACCCATGCCAACGGTTGATAGAAGCCGGAGGTGAGCATGTAACCCGCAATCGAAAGTCCTTGTTGTGAAGTCCAGCCCAAGGCTTCGATCGCCGCAGAAGGAGCTTCCAAATGAGGATTGGCGGGATCGATGGCCCGCCACAAGGGGAGCCATGAATCGTTCACCGCTTCGGCGATCGCGGGCGTCCCGTGATAGACCGAGGCCAGTGCAAAACAGGCGGCGGCGGGCAACAGCGGCAGGCCGCGGCGCAGGAGTTTGAGGCCCGACAGCGGCTCCTCGTCCCGGCGTGTGAAAAGAACAAGGGCCGGCAGGGAATAGAAAATGAAAGCTTCGTGGCAGAGGATGGCCGCTCCCGCTAACAGGTTGATGACGATGATTGCGAGCGGGCGGGGAAGCCGGCTGTGGTCCGCCTTGAGACATCCGAGAAGCAACAACAGCCCGAGACAATCCTTGCGCAGGATGCAGTCCTGATAGGCCGGGATGCCCATCACGACACATGACAGGATAAGGATGACCGGGAAGGTCCGGGTGGAGCGGCGGAGGAACCAGATGGCAAGCGCGAGGTAGCAGGCGGTACTCCAGACGATGGCCACTAGGTTGGCCCGGATGCCGGTTGTCTCCGAAATCATCCGGACCAACGTCCCGGTTAGGCCGCGGCGGACGAAGCCGCCCGAGTAGTCGATCAACCATTCGGTTAGCTGCCAGCTTTCGTGTCCCCATGACAGCGACGAATGCAGTTGGACTCCGATCGCCCAGAGTAGCAGGCAGATCATGATCCCGAGGGCGGGTGAGAATTTGGTGGCCACGAATGTCAGGATGGTTTTTGGTCTTCGTGTTTCACGCTAGAATTTCCCAGTGCGGCAGACGCTTTTCCTCGATTGGCGCGTGGACATGGCCGAACCAGCGATCCGGCATCAATACCCGCTGGCCGGGCTTTTGTCCCAGCCAGGCGGCCCACCACGAGTAACTGCTGTTCGCGATGATGTGATGGTTGGCGAGACTCATCAGGTGAAGATCGGTTAGCGGCGATTGTTGTTCGGGATGAGGGATGGATTCCACATCCGGGCCTTGGAAGTGGACGGCTGCCCACGCCGGCTCGTCGGAGAAGATGAAGAAGCGGGGCGCGGGAATCGTCTCACGCATTCGTTGCATCGCGGTGCGGTAGTAGTCCGCGCCGCATAGGTCGAGGTCGGGATTGCCGGCGTAATCGGTGCGTCTAACATGGACGGCGACGGAGCCGGGCTGCCGCAATCTGGCAGCCAATTCCTCGCGGCCGATTTCAAGGCCGAGATCGCGGGTGGATAGCTCGTCCCGCAACCTGTTTTCAAAACCTCGGAAATAGAGCGGACTCTGGAAATAACCGAACAACATGCAGTCCGCTGGAGCATCGAAGAATCCCGCGTCGAACGATTGGTCCCGATGGTTTTCCCGCAGCACGGGAACCCCGCGATAATCCCAATAATGCTTGCCCGAGGCTTTCAGGAGGGCGCGGGCACCTAACGAGCATCGCCGGACGACCTTGACGGTTCCCGCCGCCGGGCCGGGCAGATCCTTTAGGCATTTCACCTGTCCCCATCCTTCCGCGTTGAACCATGAAGCGTCCATGACCAACGGCACGCCGTGCTTCTCCGCCAGCACTCGTCCCAAGGCATATTGGAACAGGTTGTTGCCCAGGCGGCCTAACATGACGACGCGGATCATCTCGAGGTAGATACTGAAACGCTGAAACGCAAACGCTGAAAATGGGATAACACAGCGGTTGTCCAATCAGAATTGCCCCAGCCGAGACTTCACGGCACCGGGGACGTTGATGGTGCCGGAATCATGCTTACAGGGATTTTTGCGGCTGGTTTTCCTCATTTGCTGATGGGAAAGTAACTCAAGTTAGTTCGAATCGTCACTGACCTTAGAGAAGTGATGTATTTTCCGCCAGATTTGCAAACCCAGTTTAACACCCTTTGCGGCCAGCGATCTAAAAGGATAAGTAAAATGTAACGTGTCTATCAAAGTTCCTTTTGAAAAACAGCGCCCCCGAAGCTCATACCGAAACCATTCGGCAGGCAAAAGACCGTCTTTAACCCACCGTCGCGCTAAGACACCGGCAACCGACTGATCCACCGAGTGCCACATATATTTAGGCCTGGGGTTTGGATTCGGAAGAGGGGATATATTGTCCAAATCCGACGAAAGCGATACCCATTCCTCAATAAATCGTGATGAAAGAGGGGTTTTGCGAAAAATCATAATGCCGGCCCAAACGCCCCGGGACTTGAAAAACGATTCGCCGAGATGCTTTCTCACCAAATAGGACTTAACATCATGTTCTAAAGTGCTGCCCAGCGGAATAAAGAAATCTGACTTTAATGAATCAAGAATGTCGAAAGACAAACTTTTCCACTGCTCGCAGTCCCGAATGTAAACGGGATAAGCTTCATAATCGACGTCATGATACAAGAGCACGTCACCGGGCTCCATCAAAGGAGAAGAAAGGACACGACGGATCACATAGGGTTTATACATAAGAAACCCTAGACGAGACCACGAGGACTTATAATTGCCCAATTGTCCGCGATTCGGGTGGTCCTCAAGGTATGAAGTGTAATCTGCGACCGAAGGCGTGGCTGTCGGATCCTCCCGGACGAGGCGTCCTGGAGCATAACTCACGTATAAGTCCACATAAGGTTCAACGTGTTTACGAAACTCGTGCTCGACCTGAGTCAAATTCCTCCCATGGTCGTACGGCGGTCCTTGAGAATATATAGTGACAAATATGAGTTTGGGTGCCTTCATTCACTATTTGTGGTCTAATTCTGAAGTGAAACAATTATACGGCGGATGCCACTAACCGCAAAACAAGTTGTCAAAATGCCTGTCCCCTGATCATGCCGCCAGGTGGCCGACGAAGCCGTCGATCCTCGATCCGACATCCACATGCCTCAGCGGTTGGTCCTGATAGATCCACTCCGCGACCAGCAGATTCTGATGGAAATAGGCACCGAGGTTTCCGCTCGATTCTTGCCATTCGTCCAAGATGGGAAGCTGTCGGCCCCAGCGAAAGTCGTCGTCCATCCGGGCTTTGAATTCGCGGAGGTTTTTGAGATAGCGGCTGATGCCGCGCGTCGCGTGGAACGTGCGTCGGAAATCCAAGCCGAAAATCCGCAGGCAGTGGAAGAGAGGAGGCATTTCAGAGGTGGGAGTCCATGGCAGGAGATGCCTTTCCGTTAGGATTTAGGCTATGGAATGCGATGAGCATTTTCCCGGTGACGACCTGGGTTGCGTAACCTTCCCTCAGCTTGAGACCGCACTGGTGGATTTCGTCCGCCGTCATCGCCATGACTTCCGCGAGTGCGGAGAACAGCGATTCCCGGGAGTCCAGCGAGAACGCGCCCTTGTGGGTGGCCAGGCCGATGATTTCCTCCACCGAGGTGCCTTTGACAAAACAAACCGGAGTCCCCAGATAATAGGCCTCCAGCGCGGGCAGGCCGAAGCCTTCGATCTCTGAAGGCAGGATGAGCGCGCGGGCCCCGAGATAGGCGGCTTGCAGTGCGCTGTCTTCGAGAAACGGACGCTTCATGATCGAGCGCGAGCTGGCCAGCAACGGGGCGACCTCGGGCGGGAGGGAACCGATCAAGTGCAACATCGGCAAACGGATTCCCTGGGATTCCGCCTCGTTCCACCAGCGGACGAGGTGAGCCGTGCGTTTGTGGGGTTCACAGGATGCCAAGTGAATCACATAGTTCTCTTTCGCGGGATTGACCGGTTGCGGAATCTTCTCATAGAGGCACGGCTCATGGGTCACCGTGATTTCCTTCGCAGGAATCCGGTGGCGCTTCATGAACTCGCGGATCTGACTTTTTGAAGACTCGGAAACAGTTAGGATTCGGTCGGCATTTCTCAACGTGTGTTTGAGCATGATCGCCCAGTAACCGTATTCCCAGCGACTTCTCCACTCCGGATAGTGGTCTTCATCGTATTGGATGATCGTGTCATGGATGGTCACCACGGACGGCCGGCAAAACGAACTCATCAACGGGAGATAGCCTTTGGGGAAGTAGTATAGATCGGGTTGATGATCACGACTTTTGAAGAGGGGATGAAAGTGGTCCGTTAGCAGGCGCGCCCATTTGCGGCGGGTTCCCCAGGGCAGGATCCGGCTGGATCTCACGTTGCCAGGCGCTTGCTGGGACGTCTGGGATGCGATGGATTCAATACTCACTTCACCGCCGGCTTGGAGGGCATTGAGCACCACCTTGGACATCCGTGAAATTCCGAAACTCCGGTCGTGGCCCGGATTCTGGTCCGCCAGATAGGCGGTGATGTGAAGCGGGACAACTGCGGTTCCGGAGCCGGGCGCGGGCGCGTTGGATGTCTCGATCCCGGCTCCCGCCCGGCGCGATTTCAGACCGCTATCGACCGCTCCATGGAATGCTTTCTCCACCCGTTCGACAAAGCGCCGGGGCAGGAAGTGTTTCTGGTAGAACGTGCGGGAAGCCTCTGCGGTTGCCTCGTTGTCGCTGCCGCAGGAAAATAAACCGGCCAACGCGGCGGCGTATTGGTCCGGCGAGCGGATCGGCAACAAGCGGGCCGTGGGGCAGCCGTCGAGCATTGCGGGGATCCCGGCCCAGTGGGTGGAGATGATCGGCAGGCCCGCACCCAATGCCTCCATCAGCACGATCGGGGTCGCCTCGGACGAGTAATGCGTCGGGAAAAAGAACACATCCGCCCCGGCGTAGGCCAGCCACTTTTCGTCAGCGATCAACTGACCGGCGAATTCCACCATCGACTCCAGATCCGCATCGGCGCGCAACCGGTGAACTTCATTCTCGAATTCCTTGGAAAACCATTTGCCCACCAGACGGAATTTAAAATCCCGTTCCCGGCCCTGTTGCTTGAGCAAGTCTGCCGTCCGCAGGATTTCGAGCACACCCTTGCCCTCTTGCAAACTGCCGACAAACAAGACGGTCAGCGGGCCGTTTGGCGGACGCTCGGCCCGCTCGATTTCCGGCACCGCGATCCCGCAAGGACACCACTGCCATGACTTGGCGGCGAAAATTTCGTGCGGCGGGACCGCCTCCTGGGCAACCTCCAACGACACGTCAGCCGTCTGATAGATGAGCGAGCCGAGCACCCTGCGGATGACCGAACCACGCACGAAAACGGGAAGGCCGCTCGCGTGGAAAATGAAAATAGTCGATCCTGCCAGATACCTGACGCTCGCGAGGAAGACGACATCCCGCAGGAAGGGGACCCACTTCGCGCTAGCGGGCGGATAGAACAGGATGCACCCGGGATGGCGCTTGAGGACTCTCCTCGCACTCACGATCAACCGGAGCAGATGGCCAAGTTTTCGCCATTGGAAGCGGCCGACTTCCTGCATTTCCTCGCTGAACTCCATGCGCAGCCGGTGAACCTCGAAGTCCGGCCAATCATGATCGAAAAGGATCTGTGTCGCCACCGCCTGGCCATGCCACGGTGGCGGAGTCTGGCCAATCAGCAGGATCGGATATTTCGGGGAGGGCATGCTAGAAACCGAGGGTCTGGAAAGCTGCAAGAGGGATGACGCCGGTGTTGCGGTTGCGTTCGGCCAGGTGATGCCGAGCCGCCGGAGAACCACTTCAATGATCTACCGGCACACCGGACTGTGCTGAGGCCACCGCCACACCCAGCACATCGCCATTCTCCTGGTGGCCGGCTCCCTGCTTGTAGGCAAGGCACGCGATGATCGCTAACAGTGGATCTGCGGTCCAGCCGGTCTCGTTGAGATAGCCGCGGCATGCGGGCTGGTTGAGATCCCGCAGCGTGGCGGCAATCGCATCCGCCGCTGCCAGCCGCCTGACAAGCCGGGCGTCCTGCAGAAAATAATGGATTAGATCGATTCCGGGCATTCCCGGCGCGTGTCCCCATTCCCAATCAAAAACAATCAACTCGCCATCGGCTTGTTGGAGCAGATTCCAGCGTGCGAAATCACCATGGCAGATCACCGGCTTGAGTTGTATCTTGGCGATTTCACCTGACACGCAGGGTCCAGCTTCGTAGCCGGATAGAGCCGATTCGATTGCCGCCCACTCGGGAAATGCCGCGGCCGGCTTCGGCGCTTCAGCCATGATCCAGTGACGCAGCAATCGAAGCGCGTCGTCGGACTCGCCTGGAGCAATCGGCTCGCCCGTTAGATATGGCATGCGCAACACCGTGAGATCCCGCGCGCGATGCAGACCCAGCAGACGAGGGACGCCCGTTGTTTGCGGCTGAAGCTCCTCCAGCACCCGCGCTTCCCGCTCCAAGATTCGTGCACCGTCTTGGCCGAACGAGATCTTGGCGACCTCCCATTGCCCCGCATTCCGGAAGCTGGCGATTGCCCGCCGCACCCGATGCTCCGGACTGCCCAGCAAGACCCCGCAGGTGCCCGGTTCGATTTCTAGCAGGGGAGGGTCGAGCGCCACCCGTTCGCCCGCTAGGGAAACCTTGGGCAGCAAGCAGCCTTGCAACGAGATGCGCGTCAAGCCATGCAGCACGGCCACGATCCACCGCGCCAACCGGCGCTGTGGCTGATAGAGGCGCAATGCCTTCGCCGCCGCGCCGCTGCGGGTCGGCAATGCCAGCAACAAGCGTCCGTTTCGCCGCAGTCCGCAAATGCCCGCCGCGTCCGGATCCAGGACCCCGAAGACGCGGGCGAGTAGTTCGGCATCTGTCATGGCGGCGCGGCTCTTGGAAGGTATCCCGACCCACCCGAATTACTCACTTCGCCTTTCTGCCCACCACGTGAATATCAGAACACAAGGTGGGGAAGGGTTGTAATAACGACTGGGTTGCGGTTGCCATCCAGTGGCGCACTGCGCGAGGCATCCAGCTCATGACTAGGCTGTCCCGCCCGATGAAGTTGCGGCCATATTGAGCCACGACCTCCAGCCCGTTTCTCTGGCAAATGTTCCTGAGATCCGCTAGAATTGGTTCGCGGACGTGACCGCGGAAGACTGGCTCTTCTTCATACCATTCGTCCAACGGCGACCAGTTGTTCATGCCAAATGGCACGGTGACGCGCTTGCGGATGTTGGCGGCATTCGGAGTGGCAAGGAACACCAGTCCTCCTGGCTTCAGGACACGCGTGATTTCCCGGAACAACTGCTTGGGGGAATTGTGCCAGTGCTCCAGGCAATGGAAGCAGGTGATTCCATCGACGCTGTTGTCCTCGAACGGGAGCGGGCTTGTCAGGATGTCCAGTTGGTGCATCGGGAACTTCCATTCCTCGCGATAGCGCTTGAGGATGTCCTCGCTTTCCCCGCGATCCGCGTTGTCAATTCCACCTCCTCCGCCGAAATCATCCACTAGGTGGACTTCCGCTCCGAGTGACTGGATGATTGGATCGAAAAAATAGATCCCTGCCCCGAGATCGACAATCCGCTTGCCGGGGCGCAGCAACCCGAAATCCTCCAGCATCTGGCAATAGAACACGATCCGCTCTTCCAGCTTCTCGCCGGCATATTCCTTGCCATTGAAAAAACGATGGGTTCGCCGCACTGCATCCATCCAGTCCGGTCTTTTTTCAATTGTATATTTCATAATTGTTTTGTCCTTTGAGTGGTGATTCAGATAGCTCGATGAACGGCATTGATCCGTGAGATCACGTCCTTGATGACATCCTCCAATGGCCGGTTGACATCGATCAGGAGAAATCGGCGGTGTGATTTGCCAAATTGCAAATAACGCTCCCGGGAGTGCTCCAACGCCGCGCGACTGACCTCCTGCTTGCGGGCAAGGAGAACCTCGGGAGGTGCATCGAGAAAAAGAATCAAATCCGGTTGCGGCATGAGTCGGCTTGCCACACTTGCGAGCCAGATGGCACCTCCGTAGCGGTATCGGCGTGGATCTACTAGCAGATCGCCATGAAACCGATCGAACACCACGAGCCCGTCGCGACTGGCTTTGCGCAGTTCACGCCACCAGCCAAGCCACCAATTGAACCAGAGCCACCCCAACTTCAAAATAGATTTCACTTTGCCATGGGGCGGCTTCCCGTGCGGGTCTTCGGCGGCGAGCGATTCCGCCGACCTGCCTGGAAGTGCCTCGGGCCGCCAGTGACCGCAGGTCACGGGGATTCCCGCAGCACGGAATTGCCCGGTGACTTGGGAGATCACCGCAGATTTTCCGGAACCATCACAACCGAGCAGAGCGATAAAAGGCATGGATTGGTGCTGGCTGGATCTATCAAGATCTTCCTCCGGCGAGCATGCTGCCGATGAAATCGTGTGCGGTTTCCGCAGTGGCTGACTGTCCGCTGGTGGGGTGGTGGATCTGCCCGCCCGTCCAGAGGAACGAGCGCCGCTTGCCGACCCACACGAGGGCGATCATGACACCAATGGAATGGCTCGGAGCATCGGCCCAGACGATGCCGCCGCGAAACAGGGCGTGCAGGATTCGGATGATGGAATCACCTCCTCGGGCGGCCTTCGCGGTTGGGAAAAGAAGCTCGATCCTGGCGGCCGTTGTTTTCCGGAAATGAGCCTGAAGTCCCGGGCAGTGGATCACAATTCCGGGCGGACTATGGATTCGAGCCATTGAGCGGCCGATCAGTGCGAAGCAATTATGAATGCGGTCTTGTGGCTGCTTTGCGCGACGGAAGCAGTTGCGCAGATGTCCGGCGGACTCCCCTGCGATCAGGCGCGAGAGAGATTCCTTGTCGAAATGGAATTGTGAATCGAGGAAGCCGGTGACGCGAGCGCCGTCCGCGTCGTGAGCGGTCAGTGTTTCAAGTCGGTCGCGGTAGGATGCCTTGGCTTTTCCTGACCATGCACATTGACACAGCAAGATCAGGGCTTCGTGCTCGGGACACGGAATGGGCAGTCCGTCGTGTTCGATCCGGCGATCAAGAATCACATCTGCGGCAAGCAATGTCCGGGTGCGCCAGCGGACCGCCGTGTCCAGGTCCAGGCGCACATAGCCCGTTCCAGGCGCATGGAAGACCAGACAAAGATTGTCGAAGCGTGTCCGTGAAACAAGACGGTAGCCGGTTTGGTGGGCAGCCGATTCAAGGCAGAACGCGGCATCCTCCAGCCGGCGGGTCGCTACCATCATGTCCACGTCGGACGGGCCGTCCTCCCAGAACTCGTGATGGTTGCGTGAAATGCAAAATGGAATGTCCGCAGAACGCAATGCCTGCAAACAGCCATCGAGGAAACCGATTCTGGTGGGAATGGCGTCCATCAAGCGGGGTTGCAATTACCACCGCGCAGGCGTCTCCGGACCTTGAGGTAGAGATCAATCGGCAGCAGGGATTTAACCGCCTGCTTCGCGATGTAAGCCGCGCGGAGCTTTATCAATCCTTTCCCCTGGAGCCATTGCCGGACTTTTACGTCGGATGTCGCTGCTGTGACCACCAGACAGTCCAGCATTCCTCCCAGTGGGATGCGATTGGTGTTCCATCTCATCGTGCGGATGGTTGTTAGTCCGTGGTGGTGCCCCTCTGCAACAACTCCCGGACTCAAATAACCGCCGGGTGGCGCGAGGATCTGCGGTGCTCGTCCGGTCCATTCCCGGATCAGTCCGACGCTGGTGGCCAGTTCGCGAGCCAGCTCATCCGGGAGCATGGTATCCATCCTGCGATGTGAATGGCCGTGGCACTCGATGTCATGGCCGGCCGCAGCAAGTTCCGTGACCTGGGCGATGGTTAGGTAACCGGGGCTGCCTATTTTCGCGCTACTGATGAAGAACACGCCCTTTGAGCCATCGGCTTGCAGGAGTGGAAAAACATGTTGGAAGTGATCCTCCGTCCCGTCGTCGAAGTGCAACATCACCATGCCGGAATCGGCTCTGGCTGATAGCACCTCGCCGCTGCCAACCACCCGCAGGCCCAGTTCACGGATCGCTAGCAGGTGCCGCGCAAAGCGGGCTGGAGCCAAGGTGTAGAAACCGGGTTTCTCCTCCGCACCGACGCGATGGTAGTTCAGGCAAATCATGGCTTGCGGGCGACAAAAAACAGATGCAGGTCCGCCAATTCCTCTTCGGTATAACGTGCGCTGAACTCGGGATGGACCGTTAGGGAACGCAGTGTTTGCAGATCCTCGGCGGTGCCGTGATCGATGTCGAATTCGACGATCTCAAAGCCCGCGCCTTCAAGCGCCTCGCGGTAGTCCCGTGCTTTGAAGCGGTTGAAGGTCATCAAATCGGAGTTCACCAGAGTGCTCCACACCTGTTGCGAATACTTGAGGTGATTGTAAATCGTGATGCCGGGATCCGAGTTCGCATAGATATCAAAGAGGTGGACGGTGGCCATGAAGATCCCGCCCGGATGAAGGACATCGAAAATGATTTTGAAGCAGTCGTCGAGGATCGGCCTTTCGACGTGCATCAAAACCTGGGTGCAGGTCGCGAGGTCGATGTGCTCGCCGGCCGTTTTGGCCCAATCGAAATAGGGCGCGTGGTATTCCATTCCGCTGTGCGCCAGCATTTCGTCGAGGCTGGCATTGGCTGGGGGTGGTTGGCAGGCACTTTCCAGCAAGAGATGGTGGGCAGGATGTTCCGGATCTGCGGTCAATTCATTCACCAGTTCCAGGGACTCGCGGAAGGTCTGATCGCATATCAGGTAAGTCACATCGGTGAGCACCTGTCCTTTCATACCCATTTTTGAGTATAGGATGGGGATGGAGGGGTGCCACCCGCAACCCAAGTCCAAGTGGCGCAGTTTGCGGAGGTCGTCGATCGTGTAGCCATGTTGATCCAACCACGCAAGGTAGCGCATTCCGATATCGACTTTCTGCCCGACCCTCGCCGGGGTCGCGACAATCGACTTTGTCAGATTGGTTTGAAGATAGCGGTAGAACGAATCGCCACCGGGGATGGACGAAAACGCTTTGAAAGCGAGGGCTTTGGCTAACCATTTCATAGGGGTAAGTATCTGGGCTAAAGGATTGGTGATGGTCTGCGGGAGTCGGTCACTTGGCGAGGCGGCGGTAGATAGGGTCAACCACTTGCCACTTTTTGTCCCAACGAAAATTTTCCAGTGCGCGCTCGCGGGCGTTGCGGCCCAGGCGGCGTGCCTCGTCGGGGCGGGTTGCTAGAAGGCACAGGCCGGCATGGAGATCTGCGATGGTTTGCGCGGGATCGCGGACATCCACCAGCACCGCACTGTCGCGGTCCACCATTTCTCCGGGGCCTCCCCAATCGAAGGTGAGGATCGGCAGCGCCAGGGTCATTGCCTCCAGCAAGGCGGAGCCACCGCTGTCCCTCAAGCCGGGGAATACCAGAACCGGGGTCTCACCATAGATGCCTTTCAGTGTCTCCCGGGGGATGGCTCCCATGAATTCAATATTGGCCGTTAGGTTGAGGCGGGCGACCTCGGCTTTCCAGAAAGCAAGTGCCGCGCCGGAGCCGACGATCCGCAAGCGCCAGTCAACCGGCAGGCCGCGAGCGAGGGCTTCGAACACCAGTGGCATGGCCCGCGTGGGAGCACAATTGCCGGCGAAGAGCATTTCGAAAACGCCGCCATCTAACTTTTCGGGAGGAGTCTCGCCGATGTCCTCTTCGCGGAGGGCGTTGGGCGACATCACCACACATTTCCCATGCACCGACTCGGGTAGAAAGTTGAGAGTGGTGCGGTTGGAGACGAGGATCGCCGAAC